>JAGKXD010000036.1 GCA_021151525.1 Cellvibrionaceae bacterium
ATTTATAATCAATTATTAGTTTATTTATTTATTTATTTATTTATTAATTGTATTCGCGCTTTCTCATCGGTTACATATTCATAACAAGCGACTGTGGTAAAAAATCAATACCTGAAACGCAAATTAGTTAGCTTGCCACTCGCAATTATCCCGCACCATCGCATTCAACATTGTCATCATTTTTCTCATGCTTGCGGTCAGCGCAACTTTTTTGTGCTTACCCTGTGCAACAAGCTTTTGATAAAAACGTTTGATAATGGGGTTGCAATGAATCGCACTTAGCATCGCCATATAAAGCACTGTTCGTACGGGCGCGCGACCACCCTGAACTCCTCTCCTGTCTTTCTTGGTACCGCTGTCGCGATTGAATGGAGCTAACCCACAGAGCGCTGCAATTTTTCGCGCAGAGAGATTCACCAACTCGGGTAGTTCACCTAATAAGGTGAATGCAACACCGTCACCAATACCAGGTGTAGAACTGAAAATATCATAGGTGCGCTGCCATTCGGCCACTTCGCTTACCGCTTTGGCTAATAATTTATTCACCCACTTGATTTTTTTATCGAACATTTTAATCATGCGTTTATGTGTTGCGGCCAATGCAGCAGGCGCTTTGTGCTGACGATTCAGCTCTTGCGTTCTCATGTCATTGAGTTGACGCTTACGGCTCAATAAATCCCTGATATAGCGGATCTTTTTACCATTTGGCGGCTTTGGTTCCGGCTTCATCACAGCACCAAACTGCGCAATTAATCGCGAATCCAGTTTGTCCGTTTTGGCAATGATGCCTTGGGCTTTTGCAAACTGACGCACTTGCATCGGCTGTACGATAATAAGCGACAATTCTTTTTCGGCGCAGGCTTCCACCAGCGTGCGTTCGTAACCACCCGTTGCTTTTACAACAATTCGCGTGACTTTGTGGCGCGATAATTGTCTGAGTAGCTGGCGAACACCTTCGGGTGTATTGGGATGTTGCGTGTAAATATCGACTTAATAAATGCACAGGTCCAACATGCTTTTACCGATATCAATGCCTACATTTCTTTCACTGCGGTTAATGTGTGCGGCGGTAGTTGTATTCATAACTTACCCTTGCTACATTCGGGCTCGAAGCCCCTACGACTGTTCGAGTTAAAAGTAGAATCAGCAACGCGCCCTCGCTTGTTAACGGGATAACTCGTGTGTCCCGATCGTTCATCGGGCTACGTTGCTGAATACCTGTTGCAGCAGGTATGGGCTTCACCTTATCGCGTTTGCATTTAATAGAAATGTGGAACTTCAATCTACAAGTTGTTGTAGCTCGCGCGCTTCGTGCGCAGGACAGTTTTTAAGTCGCGGTTTATGGTCTGCTGCTCTCAACGTATTTTTAAAACAAAACCTTAAAAGCTGCCGGTTGGCTTGTCTAGTGCATTGCAAATTATGGGAGCTTCAATATGAAAAGTGAAATTGAAGATAGTATTATAAAGGTTCCCGCCGTCACTTTTGGTTTCTGGGTTATAAAAATACTCGCGACCACGCTTGGCGAAACTGGTGGTGATGCGGTATCTATGTCTATGGGACTTGGGTACTTACTAGGTACATGTATTTTCTTAATCTTTTTTTTAATTTCGCTCTTCTTTCAAATAAAGGCGAAGGCTTTTAATCCTGTTCTTTATTGGACAACCATTATTGCTACGACAACCGTGGGTACGACGTTGGCGGATTATGCAGATCGCTCGCTCGGAATTGGGTATGCCGGTGGCGCTACTGTATTGCTATTTTTGCTTTTATTATCTTTATATGTTTGGTATAGGTCACTCGGTTCGATTGCGGTAGCGACCATCAATGGGCCGAAAGCAGAAGTGTTTTATTGGGTAACAATAATGTTTTCTCAAACCTTGGGGACGGCGCTTGGAGATTGGGTCGCCGATACCGAGGGGTTGGGCTATTTATATAGCGCTATTATTTTTAGTTCTGCACTAGCTCTGCTTGCGGTGTCATATTACAAACTAAAAATTTCGCATACATTTTTATTTTGGTCAGCATTTATCCTCACTCGTCCACTTGGAGCAGTTGTTGGGGACTTTTTAGATAAACCGATTGCGAGTGGAGGTTTGGAGCTTAGTCGCTATTCTGCATCGGCTATTTTATTACTTGCAATTATTTCGCTAATGTTTTTATTTAAGCAGAAAGCTGCAACCTTAAAGCATTAAATATAGTACATAGCCTTTTTAGTAAGGCGTTGCGTCACCTTATGTCTATTAAGTGGTGGTCAGTGATTTCTTTGTGAATGCAAATTTCTCCTGCGGAAAAATAGTCGGCCGGATTTTTAAAATGGGAGTTATGAATATGACTAAATCAACGCGGAATATCGCTCCTGACATTTGGTTGTGGATATTAAAAATATTAGTGATTTTATCCTATGTGTCGTTGAAATTTATTAAGCCGTCAGGAGAGGGTTGGGGCTACGGTTGGAATTTAATTGCTTATTGGGTTTATCTGGCGCCGAGCGTTTTGATTTTTGGGGGGCTACACATTTGGCGTCAGCGAGCAATTGCACTCAAGTCTAAGCCGGTCGATTCAATTGTTTTAGTCGCTGCGTTCATCTTTCCCTTAGTTTCATTTATCGTTTTGAAGCTAAAGGTATAGAAAATGAATGAATAGGAAATCAAATGAATAGGAAATCAAATAAATAGTTGCTTTAAATTCCACTCACATTTTTAACAGATTAGTAAATGTTATGTAGCTCTTTTTTAATGCACATTAACTCTATTATAAATTTCCGGTGTATTAGTTGTGCTCAGTTGCTTGGGTAATCAATGGGAAAAGGAATATTTCGGCATAAGATGGCTTAATGGAATTCCAAATGGAAGGAAAATTTCAGCGTTTAAACTTATTTCCGCGAAAACAAAATAACAATTGCACATAGCCAGCCACTCACAGCTAAAAATTTCCATACCTTTTCGGGGTGGCGCTCCATTAAGGGTTGCTGGCGTTGAGTTAGCCATTCAGGGTTAGGGCGCTTTAAATCTTGAAACCATTCAGAGAGTGCTTCATAACGTGAGTTGGGGTAAATGCTTAAGGCTTTTTCCAATGCTTTATCTAGCCAGTAAGGCACTAGTGGATTGTGTTGCATGGCTGAAATATATTTTAGTTTTTGGAAGCTATTCAAATCTGTTGCCTTGCCGTAGTTGGAGCCGTAAGGTAGCTTTCCAGTGAGCATTTCGTATAAAAGTACGGCCAGTGAAAATTGATCTGATGCGGGGCCAACTTTACCGCCGTATCGGTATTCGGGCGCGGAGTAATCGACAGTGCCTAAGATAATATCGCGCGTGAAAGGTGCAATTACCTCTTCAACACCTGCAACCCAACATGAACCGAAATCGACAATGATTGGACCTTTGGCGCTAATCACAATATTGTCAGGCTTTAAATCTTGGTGCAGCGTATCTTTTCGGTGAAATACGCGAATGCCACGAATTAAATGTTCAATAAGTTCTACAGAATCGACAATCGCCAACTTGCCGCGTTCTTTTAGTAATTGCGTAAGCGTTGGGCCACCTATGTACTCCGTTAAATAGTAAAGACATGAACGCGATTCAGGGGCGGGAATAACGCGTGCAACACCGGCGCCGTGAATACGCGAGCCAATCCAGGATTCCATTACGAAACGTTCGATATAGGCGGGGTCATCTTGAAAATTCACCGAGGGTGTCTTCATCACCAAGGGCGTGCCTTTTTCGTCTTCAACTAAATAGACTTGGCTGCGCGTAGATTCGTGCATAATTTTTTTTACGCGCAATCCATCAATAACTTGCCCTGGGGATAAAAAAGGGGGGAAGGGTAAGCGTGATAAAACGTGAATGGCGTCACTCTGGCTCGCACTGCCTAATTGTTCAATGGCAACGGCTTGAATGCTGATGTTGTCATCGCTGTTGTGGGTAAGCGCTAGCTCAATTGTGCTATTAACTAAAGTATCTAAATTGTTGCGATTATTTTTAATCAGGTTTTTAAATTCTGCTGCGGGAATAAATTCGTGTATGCCATCGCAGCTTAATACAAACAAGTCTCCAACCTCTATTTCACAGGTGTGCATATCAACTTCCAAATAGGGATCTGCACCTACGGCTCGGCTTAAATAATTGGTTGTGCGATCTATGCGTTGGGTGTGATCGCGCGTTAAACATTCCAAATCTTCACCGCGCAAGCGATATACACGTGTGTCCCCCACATGAAAAATAAATGCAGTTGAGCCTTTTAAGATAAGGGCCGAAAACGTGGTGAGATAACCTTCGCCGTAAATCGAATTCTGGCTACGACCAAATAAACTTGAATTGAGTGCTTGAATAACGCGCATAGCAGATTGTTGCGTGCGCCATGTATCGGGTGTTGCGTAATAATCGGTAAGAAAACCTGCAATGGCTGTTTGGCTCGCTTCACGGGCGGCCTTGCTGCTGCTAACGCCATCGGCGATTGCAATTGCAATACCTTTATTGGTGAGTGCGTTGCCATCGGGAATACGTGCGCCAACCGTGTCTTGATTTTCTGGTTTTCGGCCAGCTTCACTGCGCTGGGCAAAACGAACGCTCAAGCTTGATTGGAGGTGATCCATAAAAATAATTCGCGAAAATAAAATGTAAATATATTAAGTCAGTGTAATAGAAAAGCCCGCAAGAGCGGGCTATTTCTTCAAACAGCTTTGGTGTGACTCAGATTAAGTGTCCGATTACGCAACTTCGATTTTTTGTAAGCTACCATCTTCATTCACTTCTACTGTATGGCCTTTAGGCTCTTTCAAGAATTGCACAAAGAAGAATGCTAAAGCGGCTGCACCTGCAAGTACATAGAAGAAAGTGTGGATGTTTACGAAAGTATTGATGGTTAGGAATGCCAAGCCACCAACGTTACCATAAGCGCCAGCCATGCCAGAGATTTGACCGGTCATGCGGCGTTTAATTAAAGGCACTACAGCGAACACAGAACCACAACCAGCTTGTACAAACAAAGAGCAAGCAAACACTGCACCGAAAGCTAATGCCAAAGGCCAGTTGCTGTTGATTTGCGACAGCAGAACATAACCAATTGCGATGCCACCGAAAATAACTGACATAGAAAAGCGACGGCCTAATTTATCGCTCACCCAACCGCCGCCCGGACGTGCAACCAAATTCATAAACGCGAAGGAACCACCGAGCATTGCCGCTTGTGAAATGCTGAGGCCTTTGAAGGTGTCCATAAAGAAGGCGGGTAATACTGATACCACCGCCAATTCAGAGCCGAAGCAGGCGAGGTAAGCCCAGCTCAAAATCGCAACTTGTTTGAATTCATATTTATCGTGATCAGGCACACCATTTTTCAGCATGTCTTTGTTGACGCGATAAATTTGAGTGAATTGGAAAATAAAGAGAGCAATCAAAACTACATACAAAATGTTGGTGGTAGTTGCACTTAATAACTTCAAATTGGCCGGTGACATTTTCCACGCGAGTACCGCGAGGATTAAATACATAGGCACGTTCAACAACACGTAGAAAATGAAATCTTTTTTGCTGCTAACTTCTAAACCGCCAGATTTTTTGGGTTTGAAATAGGTTGAACCTTTTGGTGTGTTGCGAGCGAAGACATAAAAAATTACGCCGTAAACTGCAGCTAATACAGCTGCGGCACCCATCGCATAGCGCCAGCCATCTACACCACCGAAAACGTGGATGGCTAGGAACGGAAGTGTGAAGCCTGCTGCGGCAGCGCCAAAGTTACCCCAGCCGCCGTAAATACCTTCGGCCAAGCCAACCTGGCGAGCAGGAAACCATTCGCTGACTAAACGAATACCAATTACAAAACCTGCGCCGACAAATCCCAACATAAAACGGAAGAGTGCAAGTTGTTCAAAGGTTTGTGCAGATGCAAATGCAATCAACACAATAGACGACAGAATTAATAAGCCGCTGTAAATATTACGTGGGCCAAACTTATCAACCAAACTACCTACAACAATCCGCGCAGGAATCGTTAGGGCTACGTTCAATGTCAGTAATGCTGCCCATTGTTGTGGAGTCATTTGAATGGATTGCATGATCAGCGGTTTTAGCGGAGGCAAGCTAAACCACATCACGAAGGTCATAAAGAATGCAAACCAAGTTAAGTGCAAGGTCGCAACAGATTTATTGGAAAAGTCCAACAGGTTTAATTTTGAAGTGCTCATGGCATTTATCCGAACTGGTGGAAACACAGTGGGCCTCTTTTCTACTTTTGATAGTGAGGAGGCGGTCAAGGGGGATTTTGCAACGCTTGTGCCAACGCCTTATTTGTTCACTTAAAGCACCCGAAAACCGCCAAATGAAATGGTTTGGTGCATTTATCCCATTAAACGATGCGCTAATTAATGCCCAATTTTTCTGGTGATGATTACTTATGGTGCATTGTTGGTGGGATGTCTGCGTTTTAGGCTGATTTTTAGTGGGTATTGCTTAAGGCATAAGAGAATAGTGTTTCTGTGTTTGAGAATGGCGCAAGCTTGAAGCAAGGCATCCTTGGTGGCGATGGAAAGCTCCGAAAAATATCCATTGTTATGGGTGTTGTTGTCTTTAATAGGGGCAAAAGCAAGTTATGTATTTGCACTAAATATGTATTTTTTATGGTGCGTAGTGGTCTTTATCTGGGCATTTTTACCCTAAAAATGGTTTGGTTTTAAACTGGTGCAAACAAAAGGGTCTTGATTCATTGGTTTTTAGGGTATGTGGCGCAGATATTGCCTAATGTGCTCCATCGTAAAACCTGTTGGAGTTGTCGGTGAAAAATTCTGGTGCAAATTTAAATTTTTTTTCCTTTGCAGGGAAAACGAAAATCCTTCATATGACATGGATGGCTTTTTTTATTACGTTTGTGGTGTGGTTCAACCACGCGCCTCTTTTAGTGGCAATTCAAGGTGCACTTGGGCTTGACGACCAACAAGTAAAAACCTTGCTGATTTTAAACGTGGCGCTAACAATTCCCGCACGTATCGTGATTGGTATGTTGGTTGATACCTTTGGGCCGCGCAATATTTATTCTCTCTTGCTTCTTATTACTGGCGCATTCTGCTTTTTCTTTTCGCTCGCTAGCAGTTTTGAAATGCTCGCCCTTGCGCGTTTTCTTTTGGGGTTTGCGGGTGCAGGCTTTGTAATTGGCATTCGCATGATTAGCGAATGGTTTCCCGCGCGCCAATTAGGCTTGGCTGAGGGAATTTATAAAGGCTTGGGCAATATAGGTTCAGCTGCAGCTGCGGTGACTTTGCCAACAGTGGCTTTACTTGTGGGTGGCGATGATGGTTGGCGTTACGCTACGGGCATTACGGGTGTTATCGCAATTGTTTATGCAGGTATCTATTACGTGTCAGTGCGCGATACTCCAGCGGGCTCTACTTATTTTAAGCCGAATAAATCCGGTGGCTTGGCGGTTACCAGCAAAAGCGATTTTATCCAGTACTTGCTAATTAATATTCCCATGTATGGCGCGCTGTCGCTATTGACTTGGAAGGTGCAATTGTTGGGTTTGATTAGCAACACAGCCATGATTGGCATCAATCTTGTTTTAGTGGCTTTGTTTTTATTCCAGAGCAAAAAAATCTATAATGTGAATGCCGATATTTTCCAAAAGCCTGTAGAAAAAATTCATCAATACAAATTCAAGCAAGTCACTATTTTAAGTTTGGCTTACGCCGTGACTTTTGGTTCTGAATTGGCGGTGGTCTCTATGCTGCCGCTATTTTTCAAAAATACTTTTCTAGTTCCTGTTGCCTTGGCTGGTGTGTTTGGTGCCTGCTTTGCTGCTACGGATATTATTTCTTGTCCATCCGGTGGTTGGATTAGCGATAAATTTGGCCGTAAAAAATCGCTTATTGTTTTGTTGTTTTTAGCATCTGTTGGCTTCTTTGTGATGTCGCGCATTAATGCTGGCTGGCCAATTGAATTGGCAGTAGCGACTATGATGTGCAGTTCATTCTTTTTAGGTTCAGCAGCTGGTTGCGTGTTTGCGGTTGTACCACTTATTCGCCGCAGTCTTACTGGGCAAATCGCGGGTATCGTTGGCGCTTATGGAAATATAGGTGCGGTGATATTTCTTACGGTATTTTCCTTTGTAAGCACGCCAGCATTTTTTATCACTATTGCGGCCAGTATTTTTGTGGCTGCAGTTGCAGCGATTTTGTTGGATGAACCGAAAGACAAAATGTTTGAAGTGTTGCCTGATGGTAGTGTTCAAATGATTGAAGTCCACTAACGGAGCTTCACTTTTTGAGCGATAGCGGCATTTAAAGAACGTTAAGGTAATCATAAATTGCAGGAGCAATTTACACAGAGAAGCTGCCCCGAGGGCGAACCACATGGAGGTGGTGAGTGATTTGCTTTAGCAAACTGCGGTTCTGTGCGCGCAAATGCCTTGCTCTCATCTCAAAAATTAAAGCTCTGAAATTATGTCGGTATAAAATTTATTTTA
The DNA here is from genome assembly GCA_021151525.1 of Cellvibrionaceae bacterium. Taxonomy (GTDB): domain Bacteria; phylum Pseudomonadota; class Gammaproteobacteria; order Pseudomonadales; family Cellvibrionaceae; genus Cellvibrio. The sequence continues at coordinate 8,452 of JAGKXD010000036.1, forward strand.
ATAGGGAATCGTCATCCTCGCGTAAGCGGGGATCCAGCTTGTGATTTTATAGAAAGTTTTTTAAATGCTGGATTCCCGCCTGCGCGGGAATGACGGTGATAATACTTAACAATAATTGACGTTACTTATGAACGCATGGCATCTCAAAGGAAATTTAACTTTCTCTGTTGGGCAATACTCCAGTGCAGGAGTTAAGGCCGATAATGAAGATGCTATTGGCATTCGTATTCCCGAGGGGACTTTATTAAGTACTAAGGGGGCGGCAGCTATTATTGCTGATGGTGTAAGTACAGCTGAAGCCGGAAAGGAGGCGAGCGAAACTTGCGTGCGCAATTTCCTTGTCGATTACTTTTCAACACCCGATACTTGGACCGTAAAAAAATCAACCTCGCAAGTGCTTATCGCTTTGAATAGATGGCTGTATTCGCGCGGCCGTGAATTTCACGAAGCTAAAAAAGGTTATGTCAGTACCTTTAGTTGCATTATTTTTAAATCCCACTCCGCACATATTTTTCACGTTGGCGATTCGCGCATCTACCGTTTGCGCAATGGCAAGCTGGAGCAGCTAACACGTGATCATCGCACGGTTATTAACGAGCAGGAATCTTATTTGGTTCGCGCTATGGGGCTGGATGTATCGCTGGATGTTGATTGCGGCATTCAGGATATAGAAGTCGGCGATACTTTTATATTAACAACCGATGGTATGCATGACTTTGTATCTGCGGCAGATATTACCAATGCTTTGACCAAGGTTCGTGAAAATTACGATGAAGCTTGTGCAGAGTTAGCGCACATAGCGCTCAGCAATAAAAGTGATGACAATATTAGCTGTCAAATTATTCGTGTAAATAGTTTGCCCGATGAAAATATTGAGGATGCAACCCAAAAATTAACGGCCTTGCCATTCCCGCCGGATTTGGATGTTGGACGAATTATTGATGGCTATCGCATTGAAAAAGAATTACATGCGAGCAGCCGCAGTCAGGTTTATTTGGTTTCAGATGTAGAAACCGGTGAGCGTTTTTGTATGAAAACGCCTTCAGTTAATTTTGAAGACAACGCCGCCTATATTGAACGATTTGTGATGGAGAGCTGGATTGGCAGTCGCATTCATAATCATCACGTTGTAAAAATTATTAATCCCAATAAGCCTAAAACCTATTTGTACTATTTGATGGCTTATATCGACGGTGTAACTTTGTCGCAATGGATTAAAGAAAATCCGAATCCTTCCGTACAAAATGTTACCTACATTATTGAGCAAGTTGTGAAGGGGCTGCGTGCATTTCATCGCCGTGAAACTTTGCATCAGGATATTCGCCCCGCAAATATTGTGATCGACCGCAATGGCGAAGTGAAAATTATTGATTTTGGAGCGTGTTTGGTAAAAGGCATAGTTGAAATCGCCACGCCAATTCAGCGCGATAATGTTTTAGGTACGGCAGAATACTCTGCGCCGGAACATGTGTTGGAAGCAACTTGTTCAGAACAGTCAGATATTTTTTCGCTTGCAGTCGTTGTATTTGAAATGCTTACAGGTGCGCAACCGTTTAAAGGAAAGTTGAGCCAGTGCCGCAGCGAGCGCGCTTACCTCAATACGCAATATGTTCCCGCGTACGAATTGAATCCCCTAGTACCTTTCTGGATAGATGCAGCCATCAAAAAAGGTTTGCGCTATGACCCTGCGCGTAGGCATGCGGATGTTTCTGAATTCTTGCATGAATTGATGCAACCTAATCCAAAATATAAACAGCAGTATCGTTCAATTTTGTCTGAGAAAAAACCGCAGCGTTTTTGGCAGGGATTGTCGGCGGTTTTGTTTGTAGCTTTGTGTGTGGCTACTTATCTTTTGCTAAAGAAAACGGGTTGTTAGCGTCAGTTGGTAAGATAAGTAATTCTTCAGAATATTATTCGCAGACAAAGAGTTTATTAAGAAGGGAACCGTCATCCCCGCTTCGCGAGGATGACGGCTCCTCTATAGATTATTTTATTTGAGCGATTTGGTATCCGTGCCTTTTAATTTATCAAATGAACGCAACGTTCCTATTCCGAGCATGCCCATAATTAATGGATAGAGCGCTTCGCTATTGGGAACTGGTGGTGCGTGTACGGTGGGAAACCAAACCAGTACCCAGCCCAGAATGGGATATAAAATAAATTGATAAAACAGTGCAAGCGCGCCCACCCAGCCAATTGCGGGTCGCCAACCTGCAACGAATAAACTGCTGCTAGCAGCTTCTACTTTGTTGACTTCAGTTTGCGCAGTATTTTGTTCGGCAATTAATTTATTTTCCAGATAATCGTATTCACGATTCGCTTTCATAAATTCGTTTTGCTTTTCCATCCGCTCTTCATCAGACGTAAACAATTTATCAACTGTATCGCCAATGGCTTTAACGGTATCGCCGCCGCTAAATAAGGTAGATAAAAAACTCATGCTGCACCTCCTAGCGCGCGGTTAACCCAACCTAATAAGAATTTACTTTGCGTTCTATCTTTATTGCACAAGCTTGCGTAATAGGCAATTTTTGCCAGAGTGAAATGCACTAGAAACTCTTTTTCGTTTTGCTGGTTGATGATGCCGAGAGAGCCGCTGCCAATAATGCCATCGGCAGGAGTAATCTCAAGCATAGTTTGCGTTAGGCGGCTGGCAGTGCGTACGCCCATGTTGACGGCTGTATCAAATAAATTTTCAGCAATCATTTGCGATTTGAGATCATCCCCGCGCACGCGATCCCAGTAGTCGCGCTTATAAATATCGCGCGCTTGTTGTTCGGTGAGATTGCGGATATCGACATTGGGATAAGCGGCTTGCGAGATGCCATATTTAGTTGCGCCGCCTTTGTCCCCCGCAATATCGGTAAACTTTGCGCCGCCTTCTTTTGCCAGAGTTTTCACAATGGCATCGTTAAAATTGGCCATAATAAAATTCCTTCTGATGTGTATTTATTAATCGAGACTAAGATTTTTAGTTGCGAACAAATTTGCAGTACAAGCCTGAACTATGTCGCTTTAGATCTCAACCTGTTTGTGAAATGGAAAGCGAAAACGTGGCGCGTAAAACGTTTTAAGGGTTGAGGGAGGCTATGTCTGCGCTCAAGCGTGCCCTGAGCGCAGATGAGCATTTAAAATTTAGCGCGTACACCTACTTGCAAACTTCTACCGGCTTCTGGCGCTATGTCTCTCAGGTAGGAGGAAGCATTGCGAATTTCTGCGTTAGATAAATTGGTGGCTTTGGCAAACAAGGTGTAATCAGTTCCTGCGTTGCTGAAGGTGTAATCGACGCGCGCATCTATGCGATTGTACGAATCGGTTTCACTTTCGTTGAATCCTGGGTGATCTTGTTTTGCCGCGTGAGTTGCGCTGATATTCGCGCTCCATTGGTTGAAATTAAAATCCAGCGAGCTGCCAATACGCAAAGGTGTAATACGCGGCAAATCGCCACCCTTATCCAAGGTTGCGCGCACGCTGTCGCTGAACAAACGTAAATTCCAGTATTGTGCGAAAGGAATTTTTATTTCAGTTTCGAAACCTTTAAACGTCGTATCCGCTTGGGTGTATTGATAGCCATTGAGATCATCAATGATTTTGTCGAGGTTGCGTGCGTAAATAAAATCTTTTACGTGGTTGTAAAAGAGATTAGTGGAGAATTGAAAGTTGTCGTGATGCCAGTGGTAACCCAATTCGACATTGGTGCTAGTTTCTTCGTTGAGCGAATCATCACCAATTAAATAACTACCGGTTGCGGGGTGTGGTCCGTTCGCCAGTAATTCTTCTACACTAGGTGCACGTTGTGATTGTGTAATTCCCAGGCTGAATTGTTGATCTTGGGTAAAATGCCAGGTAGTGGTAGCGGATAAGTTAATAGAGTCATGGCTAATGCTTTTTCCTTCATCGGGCGCAATTTTTTGTGAGTCAGTGCGCGCACCCAATTCGTAGGTGAAATTATTGTGTTTGGTTTCCTCCACAATAAAAATGCCCAAACTGCTAATGTCTGATTTAGGAATGAAAGCTTCCTCACCTACAGCAGCAAAAGTGCTTTTTGCGGTTTGCACACCAATAGCACCGCTCCAATTTAAATCAAATAGATCGAAAGGGTTGTGAATTAATTCAACGCGACCTTCGTAAGCATCGTTGGTAAATTTTGTGCCGGGTGTGCCGTTTTCCATTTCAGTGTGGCGATAATCATTGTGCCCAAAGCGCGCGCTGATTTTTTGAAAGCCATCAAACGGATTATTGAGTTCACCTTTTAAATCGTAGCGAGTTTGGTGCATATCAATGCGTACTAACTCATCACCGTCGGGCGGGACACCGTAATTGTTATCGAGTTTACTTACGCTTATGCCGAGGAAGTCTTCGCCGCTAATGTAGGACGCACCCAAGGTTCCGCTGGTGGATTCTGCATCTGTGTTGGGAATGTGGCCTTTAGCGGAGGTAGTTGGATCTTCAGGATGTTTAAACGCGAAACCGGGAATATCCATGTCATCGCTATTGCGCTTAACGCCATCGATATGAAACGCAACATCACCGGCAGCGGCATTGAGATTGGCTACGCCGACCGTTTCGTTATTGGCACTGGCGTTGCGCAGTTCGGCACCACCAGTAATTCCTTGCGGCAATTCGCTGGGAATGCGATTATCCAACACGTTGACCACACCGCCTATGGCTCCGCTGCCGTAGCGCAATGCTGCGGGGCCGCGCAGAACTTCAATCTTGTTGGCGAGCAGCGGTTCCATGGTTACCGCGTGATCCGGGCTCGCGGCTGAGGCATCCATAGAGCCCACGCTGTCTTGCATAACTTTTACGCGGTTGTCGCTTTGGCCGCGAATAATCGGTAGGCCTACGCCTGGGCCGAAGCTTGCTGAGCTAACGCCGAGTTGACCGTTGAGCGTTTCGCCCAAGGTGGCAGCCGATGCATTTTGCAGGGCATCGCCGCTTAGTAAATTAACGGGCTTGTTGACAGCTTCAATCGATTTGGCAAAGGGCGATGCAGTGACGACAACTTCTTCGACATCATCAGCAAAAACCGCAGGGCAGGCAGCAGCAAGCACTACCGCCAGATAGTGTTTCGGAAAATATTTCATGTAAAAACTCCACAGCAAAAGGCGCAGCCGCGACTCATACAGAGCGGCTGCAATAAAAAAACAAATGGCTTAGCGGGTGTGGAGTTGAGCTGGAGGTGCGCGTATAAGCGCGAGGCGACTTTGGCGGCGAGGGATAAAGCGTACAACAGGGCTGCTGACCAGAACGGCCAAGAGTAGCGGAATAAGGATGAGCGTGGGTGTGCTGAGCAGCTTATCCAGCGCGACTGAGTGCTGGCAGAGCGTACATTGGTCATCCGCTTGGGTGAATACACCGTGGACGTGGCCAGCTTCTAAAACCGAGGTGAGCGCCAGTATTGCGGCCGCGGCGATTAGCCAAAGGCGCAATTGTCGGGTGGATTGGCGGATAAATGAAAACATGGGGTGCAATCTAATGAAGTCTGACGAAAGCTGCAAGCGTTATATTATAACATTTGTAAAAAGGTTAAATTTAACGGAAGCTAAGACCTAATCCACAGTATTAAGCATTATCTATGAATTTTGATCCTCTCCTTATTGAAGCAACCCAGTGTTACAAATTGATGGTGGGCAGCGTTACGCCACGTCCAATTGCGTGGATAAGCAGCGTGAGTTCCACTGGCGTGCTCAATTTGGCTCCCTATTCGTTTTTTACGGTGGCGAGCTGCAATCCCCCTGTACTGGCGGTTACTCACGTTAATCCGCGCGATCGCGCCGCCAAGGATACCTTAACCAATTTGCGGGCGACCAACGAATGCGTTGTTAATATTGTGAGCGAAGATCAGGCCGCGATCATGAATGCTAGCTGCGGTAATTATCCCCCAGAGGTAAGCGAATTTGCTGTTCTGGGCATTGAGAGTGAGCCAAGTCATCTTGTGGCCGTAGCGGGGGTAAAGGTTGCTAATGTTAGATTCGAGTGCAACTTGCGCGAAGTGTTGTCTGTTTCTTCACTGCCCTTGGGTGGGCACATGATGTTGCTGGATGTTGTTAATATTTTTGTGAATGAGTCGGTTCTTGTTGATGGTCAAATCGCGCCACACTTGTTAAATACAATCGGTAAACTGGGCGGTGATTTATATGCGACAACCCATGATCGATTTGAAATGCTTCGGCCAGATATAAAATAATTAATGTTGAATTTGTGTGCGCTTTTGAGGTGACGAGATGTGGTTTTTGTGGTTGGTGTTAATTGTTGCTGTGGCGGGCTATTTTATTTATCGCACGGATAAAAACATAAAATCAAAATTTGAGGATAAATTTAATCCGCACGATTGGGATTTACCGCGTTCAGTAGAGTTAACCGAAGAAGTTAAACCCCAACCGGTAATTGCATCTACGGTTAGTGTGAAAATCAGCTACGACAAAAAGTCTTCAATACTGAATGATATTCAGCGCCCCATTTTTAATGCACTGCAGCAGGCAGTAGCGGGCGATTATATTTTGTTAACCAATATCAATGCTGGCGATGTATTGAATGTAAACGCTGGTAGCAATCTGCTTGCAGCGCAAGTTGCAATTAAAAATATTGCCGCAAAGCAATTCGATTTTGTGGTGTGCAATAAAAACCAGCTTAACGCTCTGTGTGCAATCACCTTGGGCGATAGCCTTGATCCTCTATTGGTTGATGCCTGCGAAAATGCACAATTGCCATTAGCGCGTTTTAAGGTGCAGGCAACTTATGATGCAGCAGTGATTCGCGCGAGCCTGTTTAAGGCTTTGGGCGTTGTTGAGGTTGTTGCAGTACCCGCACCAGTTGTAACGCAAGAGTCCGTGTTGGATATTGTAGATAAGCCGTCGATTACAAACGCTACTACCACTACAGAATCCAAAACTGCCGATGAGATTTCAAACAAGAATAAATTGGAGCTGGTGGACAGTGGAATTAAGTTGGAGTTGTGCCCCGAATGTTCTGCGGTCATGTTGAAACGCAAAGCAAAAAATGGAGCATCAGCAGGAAAGCTATTTTGGATTTGTTCGGCTTACCCTAAATGCCGTGGAATGCTGCCGATAAAATAATGGCAAAAAAATCCGGAGTCTGCATTTATGCATCATCCGGATTCTTTATTTATTTTAACGGTTAAAAACTAATAAAACGCGAATCATCACCTGCAAAATATTGCTTGCCGTCATTGCCATAAGAATAACCCATGGTTAAACCAGCATTGCCATAACCTTGGAAGTAGACAAGCTTAAAGGTGTGCTTGCCTTCCATAAGTTTAATTGGACATGCATTAACGGTGAGTGGGCGGTCATGTGTCCATTCACATAATTGCTGGCCGTCAATGCTAAATACAAAACCGTCGTCACTGCCCAAATAAAATACGTAATCACCCGCTTTTTTAACAGTGAAGGGCGCATTTATATCGACAAAAAAATCGCCTGCGTAACCAATGTCGCCAAGTTTGTGATGGCGAAAACGGCTTTTGTCGGCGAGATCAATGCGGTCAACCTTAACAGTTTTGCTCATTTCAATATCGCGTGGCTGATGGATGTCGGTAATTGACACGCGGTTTTTGCTAATCACTAAATCAAACACAGCGGGCACATAGGGCGGTGTAATGCGGTTGATAATGGCAAGTACAATAATGGCCAATAACACTGAGAACACAATATTTCTATTAAAGGGAATAGTTTTCATTATTGCACCACCTGTAATTTCCAGAAGCTAAACCAATTGCGCATTTCGAATTGGTCTTCAGTCATGCCAATGCCGTAAGTAAAGGGCGCAAAGAAGGCAAATATTACAACAACCAAAGCGATATAAAGGCAGAGGTTAATCCACAGGTGTTTGTTGTTGGCGAGAATGTCATCGCGATAAATGTAACTAATAACCAGTGCAAGATTGATGGAGCCGAAGGTCAAAGGAATTAAATAGTGGTAGAGGTACATCACCCGCTCAATTTGTAAAATTGCAATCATGTAGCTCAGGTATAAACCGGTGAACACACAGATCCAATAAAACAAGGGCGTATTTTTTTCTTGTTGACCATAAATAAATTTACTCATGATCAAACCAAGGCTCAGCACAATGCCTGCAATTACACTCAGCCAAATGACCGGGTTGGCAACAATGGTCATGTATTTAACTTCAACCTTACCGTTCACTGTATCTTTGTCCCAACGATAGCTGATAGTTTTTTTGCCGAGCAACCAATCCATTGGATAGCTACCGTTTTCATCGGATTTACATTCATCCAAGCGCGGCACACCATCGGCATATTCGGTCATGTATTTCCAGTTGTCGCGCATGCCGATCATAAAGGTAGATGGGCTCCAAGTATCGCCGCGTTGAATTGCTTGTAAATATTCTGGCGATGCTTTGTACGTGCGATCGGTAATAACTTTGGTGCCCATGCCGATATGAACATAGAACACGCTGAAGAACACCAGTGCTACAGGAAGCACGCCGGCAGGGACAGTAATGAATAAACGTTTTAGAAGTGCGCCATAATTAAGTGCTTGGATATTTTTCCATTGATCGACACCAAACATAATGATGAAGAGCAGTAGTGCAATCGCGCTGGTGACTTTGACGCTCATCCCGAAGCCAATCAGTAATCCGAGAATAATATATTGCTGAGCTTTTATTGGCTTGCTATTGGTCAAGGTGCGAACGCAGTAAAAAGTGGCCGCTAAAATAAAAAATAATTGAATACCTTCCAGCATAGCTGCGCGCGCTTGTATGACGAGTGCGTTATCAAAAATAATAAAGCTGCTGAATAAAAAGGCGAGCAAAGGTGTTTTAGTGATGCGATTCAGTATTCCGAAAAAAAACAAAACCGCAAATGCCATGAGCACAACCGACGGCCAGCGATAACCTGTGAACTGTGTGCCGGCAGGCGTATCGGAACCTTCAATGTGATCGGTTTCGACAAATTTATGTTTATCAATTTTGTCATTCGCACCAATCACCACTTCCGCCAAACCCATAAGCATTTTGCCCAAAGGCGGGTGCGGTTCCATATACATAACACCTTGCACGTGTTTTTCGGCAGAGGCGATGTGGTAGTTCTCATCCCAAAACATGGCGTTGGGTGAGCCGTAATGGATGAAATAAACTCCAAAGGAGCAAATCAACAAAATGAGCGGATAAATGTTTTTGAGTAGCTGAGCATAAGCTAAGCTCGCTACCTTTTGTAATGTGTTGGACATGGCATCAGCACTTTATATTGGAATATTGGGGTTGCTTTTGAAACAGTAACGCTGCGAACGATCTAACGAGAATAGCCATGACTTATTGGAGTTATGCGGCTCTGGTAAGTCTGGGTGGTCGCCCAGGCTTTTCTCTGCGGGGGAATCTTGCCTTTTTCTGCGCCGCTGTGCAATTGCGTTGAGGTTTCTGAACGGATTTTATTGGGGATGGTGAACTTATCGCCATTTTTTGGTAGCTTTTTCCTGATGAATCCCGCTAATCCTTGCGGTAGGATAACGAATCGCTCCTGTCTGTTCCCTTCTCTCATTTAAGGAATCCATTATGAAAACGGCTCTTATTACGGGTGCTAACCGCGGTATTGGCTTGGCGCTGGTGCAGGAATATCTCGCACAGGGTTGGCGCGTGATTGGTGTTTGCCGTACGTCTTCACCGGAGTTGGATGCTACCGAGGCGCAAGTGTTTGCGGGTGTAGACGTAACCAGCGCGGCGGCAATTGGTAATTTGGTAGCAAAGCTCCAGTCGGTAAAAATTGATCTGCTGATTAACAACGCGGGCATTTTGCGCCACGAACATTTGGGTGAAATTGAGTATGAGAGTGTAACCCAACAGTTTTTAGTCAACGCCCAGGCACCCTTGCAGGTTGCCGAGGCCTTGTTGGGAAATTTGGCGGATCACGCAAAAATTGCGTTTATCACCAGCCGTATGGGTTCGATTGCCGATAATACCTCCGGTGGCTATTACGGTTATCGCATGTCGAAAGCGGCATTGAATGCGGCTGCAAAATCCTTGAGTCTGGATTTAAAACCGCGTGGAATTGCGGTGGCCATTTTGCACCCCGGTTATGTGCAAACGGCTATGGTAAATTTTGGCGGCGATATTTCTGCCACTGAATCGGCCAAGCGCTTAAGCAAGCGCATTGAAGAATTGGATTTGCGCAACACTGGCGGCTTCTGGCATTCAAATGGCGACAGCTTACCTTGGTAACATTGTGCGTCTGAATGTTCATATACAGTTAAGAAATCTTTAGTTAGTATCTGCGCTAGTTAGTTGATAGTTAAATGTAGATTGTAAGTAAATAGTGTTTACGTAAACCCCTCTAAAGGAACTTAAGAAATGAAAAAGCTTATTGCCTTGATGTCGTTGAGTTTTGTTGTTGCTGCACCTACATTCGCGGCAAAAAACTGCGAAGAATTGAAATCAGAAATTGCAGCCAAATTGGATGCAAAAGGTGTGAAAGGCTACACCTTGGAGATTGTTTCCAACGAAGAGGTAAAAGACCAAAAAGTGATTGGCAGTTGCGAGGCGGGAACCAAAAAAATTACTTACAAAAAAGACTAAATCGATTGACGATAATTGGGTAGTGAATTCTTAAAAGGGTGGACAGGTTCCACCCTTTTTTATTGCTTGTTAGTTGCAATATTACTCTGCAGTTTGTACTGAATCGTAAACGACAACTTTGCTCCAAAGGTGCTCGCAGTCTGCAATAAACTTTAAATGAGTCGCATGGGTTTGGTAGATATGCTCATCGGCTTCGTTATCAAAAAACGCCAGCCACGACACGGCATAACTATTGTCTATAACGCCGCGTTCTTCAGTGGCTGCTGGTGTTGCTATGTGAAAACCTTTAATGGTTTCAATACTGGTTAAGGTTTTAACGCCGCGAATTAATTGCGCCAAATCTTCTTTTGATGTTGGATTGTTTAACCAGAAATAAACGTGGTGCGCTAAATGGGAAATGTTGCCGCTCATAAGATCTCCTTAGGATAAAAAGACTGCGAATCTGACGGGGGAGAGTACGTGAAAAAGAAAAAAGGGCGCAAGCGCCCTTACAAAACTTTCAAACCAACGCTCTAGCCGCTAATGAATTAGTCGTTAACTAACCATGGGTTTGGTGTTTGTTGGTTTTATATTTAACGACTCAAGCATTTTTAAGCGTTTGAGTATGGCGGCTTCAACTCCGGGGGCATCCAAACCTTGCGTCATTAATTGTTGCGCATGGCTGGCGTGATCAACAAAAGTATCATTTAAACCCAAATGCAAAACGGGCATTACATAACCTTGGTTGGCGAGGTATTCGCTCACTGCAGAACCTGCACCGCCAGCGATCGCATTTTCTTCCAGCGTAACAATTAAGCTGTGGCTGTTTGCCATGCGCTCAATTAATTCTTCATCCAAGGGTTTTACAAAGCGCATATCGCACAAACTGGCGTTGAGCTTGTCGGCAACTTCTTGTGCTTTTGCGAGCAAAGTGCCAAAGCACAGAATAGCGACTTGCTTGCCTTCGCGCTTGATCAGGCCTTTGCCGATGGGTAATGCAGTGAAGGCTTTTTCAATCGCTACACCTGTGCCTGTACCGCGTGGATAGCGCACGGCGGCCGGGCCGGGAAATTGATACGCCGTGTATAAAAGTTGGCGACATTCATTTTCGTCGCTAGGAGCTGCAATTAACATGTGAGGAATGCAGCGCAAGAAACTTAAATCAAAACTGCCCGCGTGTGTGGGGCCGTCTTCGCCGACCAAACCGGCGCGGTCGATGGCGAAAGTCACATCGAGATTTTGCAAAGCAACGTCGTGCACGAGTTGGTCGTAAGCGCGTTGCAGGAAGGTGGAGTAAATCGCCACTACAGGTTTTTGGCCTTCGCACGCCATACCTGCGGCGAGCGTTACGGCGTGTTGTTCGGCAATCGCCACATCGTAAAAACGATCTGCATATTGTGCCGCAAACTCCACCATGCCCGAGCCTTCGCACATGGCGGGGGTGATACCGACCAAGCGCTTGTCTTGCGCGGCCATATCACACAGCCAATCGCCAAAGACTTGCTGAAATTTAATTTTACTGGGCGACGCAACCGCTTTCTTGGGTTCAATTTTGTTGAGCGCGTGATAGCCGACAGGATCGAGCTCCGCGGGCTCAAAACCTTTACCTTTCTGCGTAATGATGTGCAGCAACTTGGGGCCTTTAATATCGCGCAGGTTGCGCAGGTAGCTCACCAAATCGCTCAGGTCGTGGCCGTGGATGGGGCCAACATAATTGAAGCCCATTTCCTCAAACAGGGTGCCGGGCGACATAAAGCCTTTGAAGTGTTCTTCGGTTTTGCGCGCAAACTCCCATGCGGAGGGAATCTTGGTCAGTACTTTTTTACTGCCTTCGCGCAGGCCGTTGTAAAACTTGCTTGCCCAAATTTTGGAGAGGTAAGTCGCCAAACCACCTACATTTGGAGAGATGGACATGTTGTTATCGTTGAGGATAACCAACATATCGGTTTCGGTATGGGCGGCGTGGTTCAGTGCTTCAAAAGCCATACCCGCGGTCATGGCGCCATCGCCGATAATGGCTACCGACTTGCGGCCATTGCCATCCATTTCATTGCCAATGGCCATGCCGAGTGCGGCAGAAATAGAGGTGCTTGAGTGACCAACGCCGAACGTATCGAATTTGCTTTCGTCGCGCTTGGGAAAGCCGGATAAGCCACCGCCTTGGCGAATGGAGTTCATGCGCTCGCGGCGCGACGTCAGGATTTTGTGCGGATAGGTTTGGTGACCAACATCCCACACCAAACGGTCAGAAGGGGTTTCGTAAACGTAGTGCAGCGCAATTGTCAGCTCCACCACGCCCAAGCCTGCGCCAAAATGGCCGCCGGTTTGGCCAACGCTAAATAACAGGAATGCACGTAGTTCTTCCGCCAGCTGGGGCAATAGCTTTTCGTCCAGCGCACGCAGGTCAGCGGGGGAGTCTATGCTGTCCAAAAGTGGTGTGGCGGGGCGGCTAGTGGGGATTTCGTTGAACATTCGGCGCTTTCGTCTTATCAAAACGTGCATTGTAGGCGTTAGGCGCTTTATTTCCTAGGGTTCCTTCGCGCAATTCAGGTTTGGCGGTGGGATGATTTCACAAAGCCGCGATTTGAAACCTGTGGCAGAATAGCGCGCTTCCCGAGCTGCTATCCGATGCATCTCAGTCTTTCTTTAAGGAACCCTCATGCTTGTTCATCCCAATCCTGATCCCATTGCCTTCCATATTGGCTCTTGGCCGGTTTATTGGTACGGCATTATGTATGGCGTGGCCTTTTTGCAGTTTATTTTGCTGGGCAATCAGCGCATCAAACAGCCGCATATAGCTGCACAGGGTTGGACGAAAGAGCATGTCAGCGACATTATTTTTTACGGCATGCTCGGCGTAGTGATTGGCGGGCGTTTGGGCGAGGTTTTGTTTTACCGTCCCGCGTATTTTTGGGAGCATCCGCTGGAAATTCCCATGACTTGGTTGGGCGGAATGTCTTTCCACGGTGGCTTTCTGGGGGTGGTGATTGCTATGTGGATTTGGGCGCGCAAACATAAGCAATCCTTGGGTAATATTTTTGATTTCATCGCCCCACTGGTGCCGCTTGGCTACGCTGCCGGTCGCTTCGGTAATTTTATTAACCACGAATTGCCCGGTCGTGCGGCCAGTGCCGATTTGCCTTGGGCGATGCAATGGCCGGGTGTTGATCACTTGGTGCATCCGTCCCCGCTTTATCAAACCTTAGTCGATGGTATTTTGCTGTTTGTGATTATGTGGTTGTTTGCGCGCAGCCCAAAACCGCGTTGGGCGACTGGAGCGCTCTATTGTGCACTCTATGGTTGTGCGCGGTTCTTCACTGAATATTTTCGTGTGCCTGATTGGGAGACGAGTTTTGCGGGAATCAATATTTCATCTGGCCAAGTGTTAAGTTTGCCAATGATTGTTGTTGGGGGGGCAGTAATGGTTTGGGCTTACTCTTTTCAAGCGTCAAGGCTAGCAACTTCTGCAGAAACAAAAAAAGCACCCAAACGAAAATCGAAATAAATCCAGAAAAAACGGGAGCAGATGCTCCCGTTTTTTTTACTGCGCTTAATAGAGTCTTGTCGCTAATCAGAAAGACTTTTGCCTTTTTTCGTAGCAGGCGGTTCATCGTTAAGCGAAACGATTTTGGTTTTGCTGATTTTGTGACGATAGATTTCACGCAAATATTTAATGCTCTTTTTAACGCAGTCACGAGAAATACGAATGTCGTTAATAGAGCAAAATTTATCTCCATCATTGACCAGCTCACGATATTTTTTCTCGTACATGGGTTTAATCGCATACCAGTTGGTATCGAGAATTTTAGCGGGGTTTTCAAATTCGTTTAGCATTTCATCAAGCAGGCTTTCGTCGAACTCTTCTGTGCGAATAAAGTCCAGCATGGCCGTATCTAGCGCTTCGTCAAAGCGATAATTGTTTTTGGCAAAGCAACGTTTAATAAAAGCGACAATTAGCGTTAAAAAGTCATCGCTCAAGCAGGGGCTTTTTACGATGAGCGTAGTCAGTGAAATGTTTGCCGAGGCGCCTATAACCAGCGCATAGCGTTTTAATGTTGTGTTAGGGAAGAGGCCGTTTAAATGGGACTTAAGTTTGTTTAAATCCATGTACGACAATTTGTAATCTTTAGGCAGTGAAATGATGGATACAATTGACGAGCAATTTTTAAAGAAATGGAGGTTTTTTAATTGCTCGGCATCGTAGCCATTTTGTAAAAATTTCGAGAGCGCTTCGCGATAGCGCGATGATTCTATGGGCAGCAAACTAATGCCTTCAATAGCTTGAGTGACTTTATTGAAGTGTGGCAAATCAATTGAGCGATAAAATAGATCGTCAATGTTTAGTTCGTTGTTTTTCTTGTCATTCAAGCGCGGTTTATCGGTTGGAGCAGGGGCTGGAGGAATAACTGACTCGGCGTAAGCAACCGCCACTGGGCCTGCCAAGCTCATAAATAAGTCGTTCGCATCCAAGCGAATCGTTTCGCCTATATCTATACCTGCGCGGCGGAAATAATTTTCATCATAATCGGTTGTTACCGCTTGGGCGGTGAGGATATTAAAAATTTGTTGAGAGATATATTGGTTAGCGTATTTCTCCATAGCATTGACATCTATGTGCGGTATACCACCGTCATCGCTACTTTCGGCGTAGCGCATAATGTCGTTGGAAATTAACATCATGGCATTCCATGGGCGAATGCGATGCATAACATTTTCGGGTCTAATATCATCATTCTCAAAGTTGTACGAGAAATCCCATTCTTCCGCCAAATATTTACACAGTAAACGGCCTGCATTGATGTGCAGGGCTTCTGACATTTCTACGCCTTGATCAGAAATATTAGGCAGAATGCAAATGCCGCTAGTGAATATTGGCTCAAATACGAACGAGTGGCCGTGATGCGCTGCGTCAGATTTTATAGATTTGGTTTCAAAGGTTTTGCTCATGTAAGAGTATTGCTGCGCTAAACCAAATTCAGAAGCCATGCCCGAGCCAGTGCCACCGCCTGCGCTAAAAATATAAAAATATAAGCGCGATTGGTTCGCTTTAATGCCGCAAGAATCAATTAAGTAGGAGTGAACAAATTTCCAATCGGTGTTGCTAAAGTCTTGGGTGTCTTTATTTAAAATTATTTTTGCTAAGTATTGGCCGAGAATGGGCGCATTACCTGAACCACCTGCATGAACCTCAGAGAGATCCATGATTTTCATTTTGGTGTAGTCTTTTAGAAAGTCTGTGCGCTCACCTTTGTGCGAAAAACGGATGCGCCCTTCAATATCTTTATCTAAATCGCCGAGCATCACCAAGGGTTCGATCAAAAATACAGGCTTATTTTTGTGTGTGCCCGCAAGATTCAAACCGCGTTTTATCCAGCGTACCGGCGCTTGATCCGGTTCGCGCGCCACTTTTGTTTCGTTGAGAAATTCATTCAAATAAAAATTGCGTGCGTTATACACCAGTGACGCAACATCGAGCGCGATATTTGAGCCACAGCGACCCAAGCCGATTAAACAAACCGACGGAAACTGAGGTTGAACATAAGATGATGCGTCGTGCTCGTTGTGTTTGTGCGGGTAAACGCTATCGCGCAAGGTGTCGAGATTAAGCAAGATCTTATTTAAATCTCGCTCGGTAAAATACATGTAGCTATCGCTAACGGTTTCAGGTGTAGTGATTATTGAAGATGATTCTGGCGAAGGTATTTCTATGGTAGCCAAATCGTCGTGTGCTTCAGTGCTTGAATCACGTAAGCCGGATGTTTTTTTGCTGGCCATGTTTGTCTCCTTTTAATTCAAAGCGATGCTTAATTCAAAGCGACATTGAAACGCTGTGCTGTTCATCTGCACGGTAAGCGACTGCTATAAGTGCTGAAAAGAAGCTCGCAGGTTGTGACTGATCAACAGACAACTCTTCCTGGCGTTTAGCGTTTTCCAACTGTGCTTTTGCTTATTATTGGGCGATAGTTACTCCACTGCACCGTTCAATAATCGCCTTTAACTATAGTCCAGAAATGCTTAATGCGCCTCTACATTGGTATTGCTTGGTGAAAAAGGTATATTGCCGCCCAAAATGGCTAGGTAAAATTGCTTTGAGTTATGAGTTGAATCGTTCAAGGCCGCAAAAATAGGTGGGTTATGTCGCATAAAGTTGTATTGGCAAGTGGCAATGCAGGGAAACTCCGCGAGTTTCAACAATTGTTAGCGGGGGTTGGCTTTGAAGTGTTGCCGCAGTCGAGCTTCAATGTGAGCAATGCGGATGAAACAGGCACCACCTTTGTTGAGAATGCAATTATCAAAGCACGCCATGCCTGTAGGGAAACCGGCTTGCCCGCCATAGCCGACGATTCAGGTATTGAAGTCGATGCGCTCAATGGTCGCCCTGGAGTTTATTCGGCGCGTTATTCCGGTGAGGGTGCAACCGATGAATCCAATAATCAAAAATTGCTACAAGAATTAGTGGGTGTACCTACAGAGCTGCGCACTGCTCGCTATCACGCCGTGCTCGCCTATATGCGCCATGCAGATGACCCAACTCCTATTCTCTGCCACGGCACGTGGGAGGGAGTTATTTTGACCGAAGCGCGTGGTGACGGCGGTTTCGGTTACGACCCATTATTTTTTGTGCCCA
The DNA here is from genome assembly GCA_021151525.1 of Cellvibrionaceae bacterium. GTDB lineage: Bacteria > Pseudomonadota > Gammaproteobacteria > Pseudomonadales > Cellvibrionaceae > Cellvibrio. Next base: position 25,613 of record JAGKXD010000036.1, read on the forward strand.
CGCACAATTGTGCATCGGCTGAATTAGATAAGGCAGAAAAAAACCGTATCAGTCACCGCGGCAAGGCAATGCAGGAATTACTACAAAAAATTTCACGGAGTTAATACTTAATTAGGGATGATTATGAACAACAAAATGATGCTGGTAATTATTTTGGCGGGGCTTACTACAGCTGCTTATCGCTTTTTACCTGCCGAGATTAAAACTAATGTTGATGCACAGCTGCATAAAGCTGCACAACTGAAAGCGCTGGAGTCAATTGAACCCAGTGCAAACGCCAATTCAACACAGAAAAAATATGTGTTGGATATTCCAGATACAACCTCAAGCGCGCAATCAGACGCTGAGGGTGTAGATCTTGTCAACGCATATATGCAGCACCAAAGTAATGTGCAGGTGAGCGATGAGGGGGAAGTTGTAAAAGTTTTATTCGACGATACTCAAGGCGTCAAACACCAGAAATTTATTGTGCGCACCCGTGAAGGCTTTACCATTTTAATCGCACACAATATTGATTTGGCGCACCGTATCAGCTCGCTAGCAGCAGGCGATAAAGTGAGTTTTTACGGTGAATATGAATGGAATGAAAAGGGTGGTGTTGTGCACTGGACGCATCGCGATCCGCGTGGCCACCATATTGCTGGCTGGGTTAAGCATAAGGGTATTACTTACCAGTAATTTTTATTTGAATGTGGGTTTGCTTTACATCGTTAGAGTACCCGTCACTAATTTTTAACAGCTAAGAGTTTGATCCCCGCTCGGCAACGGCTCCTGTGTTGCGCTACCTTCTGCATCCGTGCAGTCGTGTGCGAGGATAACGACTCCTTAAAGTATGCATATATGTCTTTAATTCTTCCGCCACTATCGCTCTACATTCATATTCCTTGGTGCATTCGCAAATGCCCCTATTGCGATTTTAATTCACATCAAGCCAATAACGATATTCCCGAGCAAGATTATGTGAATGCGCTGCGTTTGGATTTACAGCAAGATGCGGTTTTAGCGCAAGGACGAAAACTTACCAGCATTTTCTTTGGCGGTGGTACGCCGAGTATTTTATCAGCCAATGCGATCGCACAAATTTTGCAAGATGCCGAAGCCATTATTGGCTTTGAGCCCAATATAGAAATTACGCTCGAAGCGAATCCCGGAACCTTTGAGCAGGAAAAATTTTCTGGTTTTCGCACGGCGGGTGTAAATCGCCTCTCCATTGGTATTCAAAGTTTTAATGATGTGCAATTAAAGTTGCTCGGCCGTGTACACGGTCGCGATGAAGCCTTGCGTGCAGTTGATGTTGCACGCAAAGCAGGTTTTGATAATATCAATTTAGATTTAATGCACGGTTTGCCACAGCAATCAGTGGATGATGCAAAAGCTGACCTCGCACAAGCCATAGCCTTAGCGCCCGAACATATTTCTTGGTATCAATTAACCATTGAACAAAATACCGCGTTTTATTCTGCTCCACCCATTTTGCCCGAAGAAGATATTCTTGCGGATATTCAAGATGACGGCCAAGCCATGCTTGCAGCAGCGGGGTACGAACAATATGAAATTTCTGCTTACGCTAAAAATAAACAGCGCGCGCGTCACAATATAAATTATTGGGAGTTTGGCGATTATTTAGGAATAGGCGCAGGCGCACACGGAAAAATTACCCAACCGGAACGGGCTCGCATCATTCGTCTGTGGAAAACGCGTTTGCCCAAACACTATTTAGATGCGGCTGCAAGCAATAAAATTTCCACCAATCTCGCTGGTCACCAAAATGTGTTTGGTGGTGGTAGCGATATTCTTTCGCCAGAATCGCTACCGCTCGAATTTTTAATGAATGTATTGCGGCTGCACGAGGGTGCTCCCGTTAAATATTTGACTGAGCGTACAGGTTTGTCTTTGAGTGCACTCGAACCGCAGTGGGTTGAATTAACGCAAAAAGGTTTGGTGGAAATTGCCGAAGAAAATTTGTGCCCTACAGAATTGGGGCGGAGGTTTTTGAATCGGGTGTTGGAAACTTACGCACTCAGCTAAACTTGAGTGTTTACCACAGTTTAGTTGAGGGTAATTTTTTTGAGTATATCTGAGACTCGTTCTGCTTTTCCTATTTGAGTTTTTAAGCGAGAAGTAAATTTCCGTGGGGCTCACTGTTACAATCAGCCCACGGAAAGTGTTAATTCCTCTGTGTCATTATTGTTTCTTGTTGTTAGTGTCAAAATTTTTTAAATGTATTGTTGTTAGTTGGTTGCTGTAGCTAATCCTTCTGCTTTTAACTCATCCTTCCAACGCAAACTATCGCTGTAGTGCAATATACGCATATTGCCCTGAAAATCTTCAACTAACGCGCTGCAGTTTTCAATCCAGTCGCCGGTGTTGCAGTAGCGCAAGCCATCTTGTTCAAATAATGCTGGGTAGTGAATGTGGCCGCAAATAACGCCATCGTAGTTGCGGCGTTTGGCCTCGCTTAAACATTCTTGCTGGTAGGTGTGAATTGCGGCTTTTGCGCCTTTGATGTTGCTTTTAATTAAACCGGCCAGTGAGAAATAGGGGCGCCCCATCCATTTGCGCAAACGATTGCCCCAACGGTTAATAAACAATAATAAATCGTAACCGTGATCTCCCACTATGCGAGCCAACCACGAGTGGTTGATGTACGCATCCATGGCATCGCCGTGCATAATTAAAAAATGTTTTCCATCTGCACTTATGTATTCATGTTCGTGTTGAATTTCAATGGGGCCAAAATAGTGGCCGCAAAAACGGCGCAAAGGTTCGTCGTGATTGCCGGGAACATAAATAACGCGAACGCCGCGTGCAGCCAGTTCGTACAATTTCAAAATAATTTGATAATGTTTTTCCGGCCAGCAAAAGCGGCGCTTGAGCGACCAAAGATCGACAATATCACCAACAAGATAAAGTGTGTCGCAGTGAATGTGGTTGAGAAAATCGAGTAAGTAATCTGCTTTGCAGTCGCGATAACCGAGATGAATATCGGAAATCCAAATAGTGCGTGCATTAACCAGGGGAGTTGCAGAGCGGAGTGGGATCGTTGATTCGCGTTCACTGGCTAGCGCGCGGGACAACACAGAGCTGGATGCATTCATGGGGCGTTTCCATGTGGTTGTTTGTAAAAATTTTTACAAACGCACATGACGGAAACGCAACATTTTTATGAATTTTTAATGACGGATTTTTTGATGATGGAGAATCAGATGATTGATTGCATCCAATACAAATAATTACTGGCCTGAGGCTAACTTGTCTGCTTGGTTGGAATCTTGGCGCAGCCAGTGCAGTACAGCGTAACGGCTTTCCAACATATCCTTGTAGGTTTGCAAGATTACCGCGTTTGGTTTTTTTTGCTTTTCCAACAGATTCAAGCGTTCGGTTAGAAAGGCGATATCGCCTTCTACCTTGCGCGCTACATCTTCACTGTTATGTTCTACATCGCCTATGCTAAGCCGCGTCATCATTCTCTCCTGAGATGTCCTTGGGTTCTGGCGCTCATTATCCTCTGTTTAAGGCGTAATCAATAGGCGAGATTCTCCTCAGATTTTGTGAGCTTTGGCTTACAAAACCTGTTTCTTGCTCAGGGTTAAGATGAACAGCAGTGTGGCTGCCAGCACGATTGAGGGGCCTGCTGGGCTATCCCAAACGTAGGATGCGGTGAGCCCAAGGCAGACGGCGACGCTGCCCAAAACGCTGGCAACTATCGCCATGGCTTCCGGTGTATGAGTTAGGCGGCGACTGGCGGCGGCGGGGATAATCAAGAGCGCGGTAATGAGCAGTACGCCCACAACTTTCATTGCAATCGCAATAACCAATGCCATCAACAACATAAGTGCGGTGCGCACCTTGTTGACTGGAATTCCCTCAACCTGCGCCAATTCCTCGTGGACTGTGATCGCCAGCAGTGGTCGCCATAGCCAGATAAGCGCACCTATCACGGCCAGCGAAATCAGCCAAATGCTGATGAGGTCTAGTTTGTTGACAGAGAGAATATCGCCAAACAAATAGGCGAGCAGGTCGATGCGAGTGCCGCTAAACAGGCTTACGCATACCAAACCCAGTGCGAGTGTTGAGTGAGACAAAATTCCCAGCAAAGTATCGGTCGCGAGAAAGCGATTGTTCTGCATGCCGACCAGCACCAGCGCTAGCAGTAAACAGCCAATCGCGACGGCTAAGTTCAAGTTCACGCCTAGCAGCAGGCCAAAGGTAATTCCCAAGAGTGCCGAATGCGCTAGCGTATCGCCGAAGTAGGCCATGCGTCGCCACACCGCAAAGGAGCCCAAGGGACCAGCGACTAAAGCCACGGCAATTCCCGCGAGAAGTGCATAAAACAAAAAATCAGCCATGGTGATGATGCTCGCAAGAATCTGTGCAGCCAACGTGGCCTTGAATGACATTGCCGTGGGCGTCGTGTTGGTGGTCGTGGTGATGGTGGTAGAGCGCGACTTGCGGTGTTGTTCCGGGCGTATCCGCGAGGCTTGCGCCAAAAAGCGCAAGGTAGGCGGGATCGTTAGTCACGGCATCTGGGTGGCCGTGGCAGCAGACGTGTTGGTTGAGGCAAATCACCGTATCGGTAGTCGCCATCACCAAATGCAAATCGTGAGAAACCAGCAGTACGCCGCAGTTGCGCGCTTTGCGAATATCGTTAATCAAAGCATAAAGTGCAGATTGGCCGCTGACATCTACGCCTTGTACGGGTTCGTCCAATACCAACAGTTGTGGGTCGCGCAGTAGCGCACGGGCGAGTAAAACCCGTTGGGTCTCCCCGCCTGACAGCAATTGCATGGGCGTTTTCCCTAATTTTTGGATGCCAGTAAGCTCTTGAATTTCCGCTAGGTTGGCGCGCGCTTGGCCGCCCAATAATAAGAATCGATCCACATTTAGTGGCAGGCTGGCATCAAGGTGAAGTTTTTGCGGCATATAGCCGATACGCAAATCAGGCGCGCGCTCAATGGTGCCTTCATCGATTTTGATTAGGCCAAGAACGCTGCGTACCAAAGTAGTTTTACCGGCTCCGTTGGGGCCAATCAAGGTAACAATTTTGCCTGCTTCAAGGGTTAAATCAGCCCCCTTGAGCAAGTGGCGGCCGTTGCGAACAACACCTACGCCCTGTGCACGAATTAAAGTCATGGGGTTAATCCTTGTTTTTCCGGCAGCTGGGGCACAGACCGCTAATTTCTACGCTGTGGCTTGCCAAGCTAAAGCCTGCGTTGGTGGCCGCACCCAAAATGCTTTGGTTTAGCTTTGCGTTGTCCAACTCAACAGCCACGTTGCAAGCTTGGCAGATCAGGAAATGGCTTTGGTGCTTTTGGGTGGGCGACGGGCAGCCAATAAACGCATTCAAGCTGTTGATGCGATGAATCAAGCCCTCTTCCAATAGAAAATCCAGCGCGCGGTAAACCGTCGGCGGCGCGACACGGCGGGTTGAGGCTTGGGCAAGCATTTCCATCAATGTATAGGCTCCCAGCGGTTTGTGGCTCTGCCAAACCAATTCTAAAACCTGCTCGCGCAAGCTGGTCAGGCGAACGCCACGCGCTTCGCATAGTTGACGCGCAGACTGGATTGCATCGCTAATGCAATGGCCGTGGTTATGATAGCTGCAGGCTTTGGCGAGGGTGTACATGGTGTAATCCGCTGGTATAGGTGGCAATATGTTACACTATAACCTTACATCTCACAGCGTTTCACTGATTGGCGGGTTTGGCATATGGGCTTCAAATTTATGCGTATGGCAGCAATAACAGTATTGTTGCTGGAGGCCTTTACTGCTCAGGCGAAGCCATTGGTGCTTTCCAGTCTCAAGCCTTTAACTTTGATTGCTCAAGAGGTTGCAGGTGTAAATGCGGATGCGGATACGCTCCTGCCAGCCTCGGCTTCTCATCATGACTATCCGTTGAAAGTCTCCGATTACACGCGCCTACAAAAAGCTGATGTGTTTTTGTGGGTCGGCCCCGAACTGGAGAGCTTTCTGCAGAGGCCTATCGCCAACTTACCGAGCACAAAAATCATTACTGCTTATGAGCTTGCAGGCATCCAGTGGCCTGCAAATACAAGCCTTGTGGGGGAAGATGACCATGGGCATCAAGCCAAAGATCCGCACCTATGGTTGGATCCGCGCAATGCGGTTGTGGTGGCTCAGGCTGTTGCAGATCACTTGATACAAATAGATGTGGCAAATGCAAAGCAATATCGCGTTAATCTGCAGGCTTTTGCGGCAAAAATGCAACAATTGGATATCAAGTTGCAGGTATCTTTAAAGCCGGTTTCGGCAGTGGGGTTTGCGGTTTATCACGAAGGCTTCGCGCATTTCGTTAGCCGCTACGGTCTGCATCAGCTCGATTATGTAGCCTTTACGCCCGAGCAAAAGCCGGGCGCAAAACATATGCACCAGCTGCGGGAGAGATTGGCCAAAGAAGGGAAATGTTTATTTTTAGAACCCTACAACAATATGCAATCTACGCGCGATTTGGCTCAAGAATTACAGCTACGCGTCGGCACGCTCGACGCGCTGGGCACGCAAGGTGCGACCAGTTATACGCAGCTTCTAGAGCAAATGGCGGCTGCTTTCTCAGCCTGCCTGGCGAATGGGCGCAACTAGAGATGCGTGCATCGGCAGGCGCAGCTTGATTCCACGAGTCGCCAGGGCATCAATCTGGCGTTTGTTCAATTCCATCACAAATGCGTCGTAAGCGGCGCGGACTTTACGGTCTGAAATCAAAGCGCTGCTTTGCAGCAGTTCAAGAATCCCGCTTTCTGTGGCGAGGCGATGACGCTCACCGGTACTGTGGTAGTACTGGCTACCTAATTGTTGCAGTCGAAAAATAGCGGTTTGAGAAAAAATTAGCGTATCCATTGAGAAGCTCCTTTGACGTTAAACATCATGTTTAGGTGGATAAAAAATGCGCCTTTAGCTAAGGCTTTCAGAGTCTAGGTTAAACATTGAGCAGATGTGTTCCTTCATGTGCCAATTAATAACGAGATGTAAATTTTGTGACACTGGTAAAAAAAGGGCCCTGCGTCGCCATAACAAAAAAGTATAACGAATCGCAGAGCCTATGCAGGGTCAAACACGAGGAGAGAAAAACAAATCAAAACAACGACAAAACAGTTACAAAAAGCGTTTACATCCTTCTCTGCACGCCCAATAGCAGCGAGCAGGCTAAATTTAGGTTTGCGCCTTGGCGCTAGGTTCTGGAAGTGATGACTAATCACAGGAGTGATTTCTACACATCAGTTACCTTTGTGAGATCTGCCTGTTGGCAGGTCAATCAGCTTCGGATAACTGCTTGCATCAATCTATATCTGCAAATGGCAGATCTGTTAATTAGCGTCTACTTCCAGGGCCTCTCCGCTTTACGCGGTTCAGCATCTTTCTTTAACAGAAAGAGGCTTCGGGGGTGCATCACAACTCTTAGAAAGGTTGGTGAGCAACTGTCAACAGAATCCAAGGAGCGAATACTGGAGCGGCTAAGAGTATGGCTACGAGTGCTGAAGATGATTCTTTAATTTTTACGTTCATTTGCGATTTCCTTTTTGAGGGTTGGTGTTTCGTTACCGAGGCAATTTTGTTACCTCTTGTTACACATGGTAACACCTTTTGATTTTTTGGCTAGTATTTTTTGTAAAATTTTTTGGTATAAGCAAATAATTTATTGAAATATCAATGTTTTGTGAGTTGTTTCTCATGTCGCTTAAAGTTGTGTTTGCTGTGCACAAAGGTAACACTTGTCCTGTAATAATTATGTGTTACCAGTGGCTCTACAGGGCTTTTAGGTTCTTAAGGGTGCTTTGTGAGGCTGCTTTTGGTGTATTCTGCGATTCCTTAACCTTCAAGTATCCTTCGCTAAAGACCCAATACCATGGCCTCTCAAACTGCACCGCTCGTCCTTGTTGACGGATCTTCTTATCTTTATCGCGCTTACCATGCCTTACCTCCTTTGACGAATTCCAAAGGTCAGCCAACTGGTGCAGTTAAGGGAGTAGTCAATATGATGCGCCGTCTTATTAAAGATTATCCCAATAGCCAAATTGCGGTGGTCTTTGATGCAAAAGGTAAAACCTTTCGCGATGACATGTTTGCCGAGTACAAAGCTAATCGCCCACCCATGCCCGATGATTTGCGCCCGCAAGTACAACCGATTTTTGATGTTGTGCAAGCTATGGGGTTGCCGCTGTTAGTGGTAGAAGGTGTTGAGGCTGATGATGTAATTGGCACGCTCGCGCGTCAGGCAACTGAACAAAAATGTGATGTGGTGATTTCAACCGGCGATAAAGATATGGCGCAGTTAGTTAACGAGCATGTCACGCTTGTTAACACTATGACTGAAACAATTTTGGATATTCCCGGTGTCAACGAAAAATATGGTTTTGGTCCTGAGTTGATGATTGATTACCTCGCGCTTATGGGCGACAAGGTGGATAACATTCCCGGTGTGCCCGGTGTTGGCGAAAAAACGGCGCAGGGATTAATTCAAGGCATTGGCGGCTTGGATGCAATATATGCGGACTTAGAAAAAGTGCGCACGCTTTCATTTCGCGGCGCGAAAAATATGCCGGAAAAATTAATTGAGCATCGCGAGATGGCGTATCTCTCCTATCGTCTTGCTACCATCAAAACGGATGTTGAGTTAGAGCTAGGCCCAGAAACCATAAAAATTTCTGCGCCCGATAATGAAAAGTTGCGCGAGTTGTTTGAGCATCTTGAATTTAAAAATTGGGTAAAAGAATTGGGTGATGCGCAATCCGTTCCAGCAAAAAATCAAACGGTTGATTCGCCAGCACAAGTTGAAGCTCAGGGTGAGTTTGAGGTGGCGCGCGCAGAATTTGTTCCGCCAGCGGCACCAACAGAAGTTCACTACGACATAATTACCGACAAAACTTTATTTGCCAATTGGCTTGCGTGTTTGCAAGCGGCGCCAGCATTTTCGTTTGATACTGAAACCACAAGTCTCAATATTATGGATGCAAAAATTGTTGGGGTGAGTTTTGCGATTGAGGCGGGAAAAGCCGCTTATATTCCCTGCGGCCACGATTATATGGGAGCGCCAGAACAACTTCCTATTGAATGGGTGTTGCAAGAATTAAAAGCCCTTTTGGAAGATGAAAGCAAAATTAAAATCGGCCAAAACCTGAAGTATGATCGCAGTGTTTTATTGAATTACGGCGTGACGTTGCGCGGGATCGCATTTGACACCATGTTGGAATCCTACGTATGGAATTCCATTGGTAGTCGCCACAATATGGATGTGCTTGCCGAAAAATATCTCGATTATAAAACGGTGACTTTTGAGGAGTTAGCTGGAAAGGGGGTTAAGCAATTAACCTTTAATCAATTAAAAGTAGAAGATGCTGGTCATTACGCCGCTGAAGATGCAGATATTACTTTGCGCTTGCATCAATTTTTTTGGCCGCAGCTCGATCAGATCCCGTCATTAAAATCTGTGTTTAATGAAATTGAAATTCCGTTGGTTCCGGTGCTGTCTCATGTGGAGCGCAATGGTGCTTTAGTTGATGCAAATTTATTGGGCAAGCACAGCATCGAATTAGGTGAGCGCTTAACGCAGCTTGAGCGCAAAGCTTATGAAATTGCTGGGCAGGAATTTAATTTAAGTTCGCCCAAACAATTGGGTGTGATTTTGTTCGAGCAACAAAAATTACCCGTCATTAAAAAGACGCCGACAGGTACGCCATCAACGGCGGAAGAGGTGTTACAAGAATTGGCACTGGATTATCCCTTGCCAAAAGTTTTGATGGAATATCGCGGTCTTGCAAAATTAAAATCCACGTACACCGATAAATTGCCGCTCGAAATTAACAAGCGCACTGGTCGAATTCATACGAGCTATCATCAGGCGGTTGCAGCGACGGGGCGTTTGTCCTCGCAAGATCCTAACTTGCAAAATATCCCGATTAAAACGGAAGAGGGGCGGCGCATTCGCCAAGCCTTTATTGCGCCCAAAGGTTTTAAATTGGTGGCGGCGGATTATTCACAAATTGAATTGCGCATTATGGCGCATCTGTCTGACGATGCTGGTTTGCTCACTGCGTTTGAAAAAGGTTTAGATGTGCATCGCGCAACTGCCGCAGAGGTATTTGGTGTTGCAGTTGATTCGGTAACTACTGACATGCGCCGCAGTGCTAAGGCTATTAATTTTGGTTTAATTTATGGCATGTCTGCGTTTGGTTTGGCCAAGCAGTTACATGTTGGTCGCAATGACGCACAGCAATATATTGACCGCTATTTTGAGCGCTACCCCGGTGTGCAGCGTTATATGAATGAAACTCGCGCGCTCGCGCACGAGCAGGGCTTTGTGGAGACCATTTTTGGTCGCCGTTTGTATTTGCCCGATATCAATGCCAAAAACAAAAACCTACAAATGGCCGCCGAGCGCACCGCGATCAATGCGCCCATGCAGGGGACAGCTGCCGATATCATTAAAAAGGCCATGATCAGCGTTAATGGTTGGCTGCTTGAATCAAAACTCAATGCCAAATTGATTATGCAGGTGCACGATGAATTGGTGCTGGAGGTTGCTGAAGATCAGCTTGATGAGGTGCGTGAAGGTGTTATTGCGCGCATGTCATCCGCCGCGCAATTGAAGGTGCCCTTGCTGGTTGAGGCGGGAATTGGCAGCAATTGGGATGAGGCGCACTAATAC
>JAGKXD010000213.1 GCA_021151525.1 Cellvibrionaceae bacterium
TGAAGATGGATTGATTGACAACCCAATCAAGGATAAAAAAATCCTCAAGCAAATGTATGCCGATGCCGCGGCCAAAGGGTCAGTGGATGCGCAAATCGTGGTGGGCATCAAACGATTTTATGAAGGTAGTAGCCGTCGCCGTAGTTATGGTGGCACCGAAGAAGAATGGGCATTGAATGTTCCTGTTTGGCAAGATGGATTGAAACAAATTGAACAAGCGACTAAAAAGCAATGTTGGTATTACGGCACGTATATTTTTGCGCCACAGCAAAAACGATGTTTAACACCTATTTCAGCAGCAGGAAAAGTATGGCCAAAGTTTAGAGATGGTTTTGGTTATCCAAAAGATAGTAGTTTGCATGAATATTGGAAACAAAAAGATGATATCTGTGAAGCCAGTCCTGCTTTTAAAGCTGCCCGCAGAAAATGCCTGCCCTTCGGTGGTTAAACCTAATAAGCCAAAGTAAACAATTGAGGAAAACACTATGCCTATGACACCTATTGATACCACAGCCAAACTCAATCAACAGACTGGCATGGTGCTGGCTTACTACGGATACGATCGAAGCAATGCTAAGCCAGAAGATTTAAAAGCTACTCTGGGTAAATCGGGCTGGGTAGGCATTGATACGCTGTCTGATCCAAGCACCCCTACACTACTCAGTTCACTCGGCACTGATTACAACATTCAGCGCAATACTTTAGGCAAGATAGAAAACAGCTTTTATGTCTTTGTTAACGACCAAACCAAACAAGCCACCATCTCCTTCAAAGGTTCCGATGCGCTCAGCAACTGGGCTTCTGACCTCATGAATGCAGGGGCATCTGAATTTGCCAAGATTCGCGAAAAAGCGCAGACAGCACTGGCGCAGCTGAAAAAAGATTATGCGGATTATCAAATCACCACGGTTGGGCATAGCTTGGGTGGTGGGATGGCGCTTAGTTTTGCGCTGCGGAATAATTTGGATGTGCAGGTTTATAACAGCTTGCCGATTGCGAATGGCACTGTGAATAGTGGCTATTATGACGCCGTTGGTGGCTACGATGCTGCGCTAGCACGTTGGCAGACAAGTGGGCGTACGGTCGATGATGTGCGCACACCAAATGACATCGCCACTTTTTATATGAATTCAAAATTACATATTGGATAAAAATGTTTTTTTCTATCTTCGCTATATTTGGAGGTGCCTTGTTTCATATTGGCTGTGCTTACTTGTCAGCTAAATTTAAACAAGACATTTCATATTCTGATGTAAAAAAATTAGCCCGCAAAGGTAATGTATTGGCAACTTTTTTGTTATGGCTTTTCTGGTTGTCAATTTTATCTGCTGTTTTTTACGGATCGTTGCTAATGCTAGCTTTTCTTTAAAAAGGATTTTTTATGTCAGCAATAACCATAGAAGGACTTGTATTAGTAATTGACACTTCCGCTGCAGGAGTTGGCACGGTAGATAATTTTGTACAGCTATTAAAAACAAATGGACCAATTTCTGGCGCTGCAGATGCAGTAAATATTGTTGCTTCACTATCTCTAAAGAATCCTGCACTAAGCATATTTTCTAACACAATGGCCCTAACACTGACATTAGTGAAAGCAGGACAACATACAACAAACGGAGAACCTGTAACGCTAGGAGAAGTGGTTAGTGCAATTGGTAACGTAGTGGGCATAGTCGGAGGATTACTTGCGTTAACTTCTCCATTAGGTTGGACTGCTATTGGCATCTCAGTAGCAGGTGCTACTCTCACAGGAATAGGTGCGACACTTAATTTGCAAGCAATGAATAATGTGCAAATTTCCTCTAGCATCGAAGCCTCATTCGCCACAGCCGAAGCCACCGTCAGCCCCCTCGTCCTCGACCTAGACGGCAACGGCGTCGACACCCTCAACAAAACCACCGGCATCCACTTCGACCACGACGGCAATGGCTTTGCCGAAACCACTGGCTGGGTCGGGAAGAGGGAATTGCTGACGTTGGATGCGGCGGGTGTGCTGAGTTTGAGTACGTCTTTTACCAGCCAAACCGTGCTGGATGCGCAGAATAATAAGCACTTGCAGGCTGGGCAGTACACCCGTCTGGATGGGTCGACTCAGGCGATGGATGATGTTTGGTTTGCGATGGATACGACCCAAACCATTGATCAGGATTTGGTGGCAGTGAGCGATGAGATCGCCGCCCTGCCGGATTTGCAGGCGTTTGGTAATGTGCATAGTTTGCATCAGGCGATGGCGCGGGATACGACTGGGCGGTTGCAGTCTTTATTGACCAGTTTTTTGGCCGCAAGCGATGCTGATACACGCCACAGCATCATGACCACCCTGCTCTACGCCTGGGCTGGCGTGGAGAATATTGACCCCAACAGCCGCGCTGATAACCGGTATTACGGCAACGTCATTGGCGATGCGCGCAAGTTGGCGACGTTGGAATGTTTTTTGGGCGAAAGCTATCTCGGGACTTGGTGCTTAAAAAATCACCCTACAAAAAACTCTGCAATCACCCTGCATTGATCTACATCAAAGCCCAATCCCCACCTGACGCCAAAATCCCTGGAAACGGCAAAAACATAGCTCAATGAGAAATTGCAAAATATTTTATTAACTCGATAGAAAGTTCTTTATGGGTAGCGCTTTTGCAGGACTAATGATTTTTTTAGTTTTACCGATTAGTTTTACTCTTTTTATCTGGTGGTTTTTTAGAAAATATCCACTCTCCAAATCAAAAACTGATACCAACTCAACAAATTTGTTCTCCATCCTTGATGAATACGAAAAAGATTATCCAGGTCTTGTTGGGAAGTTCGTGAAATATGGTTTAACAATTGGAATTTTGCTAGTTATATGCCTACGAGCATGTTCAATATTCGCAAAATAAATTAAAAACATTAAAAAATAGAGAAGAAAAAAATGAGTGTCGAATCAACATTGACGTATGGTGCAATCGTTATTACGGGCGTAGTGTAATGTGTGTGATTCACAGACATCATTTCAACTAAAATGGTGTCATGAACGACGATATCCGAAAGCGGCTACGATGGGTTCAGTTGTATGAGGAACTCGGTAACGCAGG
>JAGKXD010000037.1 GCA_021151525.1 Cellvibrionaceae bacterium
AGATGATTAAAGTATCCAGCAACGAACTCTGGTTACAAATTGAATTGAATGACAGTATTTTGTTTGCATCGGGCGGTGTGGAAACGAGTGCTCAAGCACAAGTAATTTTTACTGAAATTGCGAATATCTTGAAAAATTATGAGAACCCGATTCAAGTAGAAGGTTTTACTGATAATGTCCCTATTAAAAACACCCGCTACCCCACTAACTGGGAATTGTCATCAGCGCGCGCTACCGAAATTGTAAAGTTTCTAGCGAGTAAAGGTGTCGCACCAGAGCGTTTGGCGGCGGTGGGTTATGGTGAGTTTCAGCCTTTAGCATCTAATGACACAGAAGCAGGGCGGGCACAAAACCGCCGTGTGGCAGTTATGGTTGCAAAGCGAAAAATGGATAGGCCTAAAACCAACCCAGCTAATCTCTAATCTATTTTCACAAAATCCATATAATCAAAGTTCATCACCGGCTGGTCTAGAAATCGCAGCCGCAAAACCTGCTTCCCTTTCTTCAAATGAATTTTTCCAAGCCCAAAAATTTTATTCCAGTGATGTGCCTGTCGCCATTCAATAGCATCACTCGCATTAAAAGTTGAAGGAATTTCCAGTGGGCCAGAAATATCTTTTCCGTTTACCTCAAAAGCAATATGCCCGCCAAATTTTGAGGTATACATAGTGCTAATGCTATAAGTGCCTGTTTGTTTTACCGTAACCGTATAGTTCACCCATTCGCCCGGGCTAATCCAACCGAGATATAGGGAATTTGCTTCTGGTTGAACGAGATTGTAGCTTGAATCATCCACGGCTACATCGGGATTTTTCAGTTTGGTGTAAGAAGTGTCTGGTGCTTCATGCATGCGAAATTCGCTGAGATAGCTCCCCGGTTTGTTAAGCTTGCCGCTACCATTATTGTCGGCATCTGTATCATGATAACAATGACCTTCAGCTTGCTGATGCGAATTGGGTGCAAGCATATCGTAGAATTCATTTTGAATTCTGCCGGGAATAGTTTGGGATGTTTTCCCTGTCACTGAATCTTGATAGGGCACACAGGGATATTTTTCGGCAATCGCCGTGAATGGGATAAAGGCTACAACTAAAGCAGTAAGAGCAAGTTTATTGTTCATTATTGTCATCCTTAGGGTGATGACCAAATGATAAACAAATTTTCCTGCGAATACAGAAATTTATTCTGTATGTTTGTGAAAATACATCAATGTGATTTTTTCCTATCTAATCATAAAGCAGGGAATCGTCATCCTCGCGTACGACTGCATGGATGCAAGAGGTAGAGCAACGCAGGAGCAGTTGCCGAGCGGGGATCCAGCTCTTAAAACTCTAAATCAAAAAACTGGATCCCCGCTACGCGAGGATGACGGCTCCCTTTCTAATACAACTCCTAATTGTTATCTGAAAGAAGTTGTAATCAGTCTGAGTAATTTCTTACTGCGCTAAAGTTCCTTTAGAAAATGTCATGCTTTCGCCAATCAAACTCACATGCTCTTGATGAACACCTACTTCAAGAAAACCGCGACGCACCGATAATTGCTCTGCGCGCAAAGTTGATTTCCCTAATTTTTTGCTCCACAAAACTGCGAGGCTGCAATGTGCAGAACCTGTTACAGGATCTTCATTGATTCCATAGCGCGGAGCAAAAAAGCGCGATACAAAATCGCGATCAGCATCTTTACCGGGGCTGGTGATAATCAGGCCGCGTGTTTCGATTTTTGCCAGCTTCTCTATTTCCGGTGAGTAGTTTAATACTTCGTCTTCATGGGCAAGTTCAACAATAATATCTTCACCGGCTTGATAGGCAGCGACTATATCAAGGTTGAGTTCTTTAATACCTACATCATCGTTGTGTAAATAAATCCGGCTAAATAATTTAGGCTCAACTTTGGGAAAGTTAAGGGTAATCGTTTGTTCGTCAACTTGGGCGATTAGGATTCCGCTCAAGGTCGAAAATAAAAACTCTGCGTGCCGCACTTGTAATTCGCGTGCAAGCACATGTGCAGATGCAAGTGTTGCATGGCCGCAGAGTTTTACTTCGCAGGTGGGGGTAAACCAACGGAGTTTCCATTGGTTATGGTGTTCATGCCACAGGAAGGCGGTTTCAGATAAATTAAATTCAGCGGCAACCTGTTGTAACCATTCATCTGTTTTGGGTTCATTCAAAATGCAAACCGCAGCGGGGTTTCCGCTAAAAGGTTTGTGCGCGAATGCATCGACCACAAAATAAGGTTGTGAAGCCTGGGGCAAGGTTTGGTTGTCTGTCATAGCATGCTCCTGTTGTCAGGTTGTACTGCTGTTTGCAGCTGAATACACCGGTTAGTGGTGCAGGGTCAGAATAGCCTTGCTTATTCAATATAGGCAGATTTACAATTTTTAAATTACACCAGTACAGATTTATACTGACGAATCTGTACTGGTTAAAACATTAAGGTTCTGTACTGCTTCAATTCACGCATTGAGTTCAACACCATGGGTAACCTTTATCACCAGCTCGCCGCGGAAATTATTTCGCAAATTGAAACGGGTATTTATAAAGTGGGCGATAAATTGCCCGGTGTGCGTACGGCCAGTACTCAACGAGGTGTGAGCGCTGCCACTGTGGTAGCTGCTTACAACGAGTTGTTGAATGGTGGCTATATTGAGTCGCGCCCGCGTTCCGGCTTTTATGTGAATGGGGTAGTTAATGCCGAGTTCCAGTCGCCACAAATTACGCAGCACAAAATGGTTCCGCGCGATGTGGTTGGGCAGCAAATTGTGTTGGAGTTGTTGCATCAAACACAAATGGCATCTGCAGTAAATTTGGGTGCTGCAGTACCAGATGTAAAAATCCTGCCGTCGGTTGCAGTGGAAAAATCCATTGTAAAAATGGCTCGCTTAGAGCGTTTAAATGTTTGCTGTTATGAATCTTTTGCGCGTGGCAATTTGGAGTTGCGCCAGCAAATCGCCAAGCGTATGGCGCAACTTGGTTGCCAACTGAGTGTTGATGATATTGTCATTACTAATGGCTGTCAGGAAGCACTTTTATTAACGCTTAAGGCGTTGACCGTACCGGGTGATTTTATTGCCATCGAATCCCCTAGTTATTACGGTCTCATGCAAATTATTGAGCATATGGGCTTACAGGCAATTGAAATTCCGACTGATCCGGTTACAGGTATTTCGCTCGATGCCTTGCAATTGGCGATGGAACACTGGTCGATAAAAGCGTGCCTCGTTGTGTCCAACTTCAGTAATCCATTAGGTGCCAGCCTATCGGATGACAATAAAAAAGCGCTAGCAATGCTCTGCCGTAAACATAAGGTAGCCTTGATCGAAGATGATATTTACGGCGATTTGGCTTACGGCCAGCAGCGCCCTAGTGTGTGCATGCGCTTTGATGAAAAAGTGATTTATTGTTCGTCTTTCTCTAAAACCCTCGCACCGGGTTTGAGGGTAGGTTGGGTTGCTTCCAAACAACTAGCGCCGGTCATTGGTCAATTAAAATTTATGAGTAGCATGGCTTGCCCAACCATTGCTCAATATGCTGTTGCCGATCTTTTAGCGAGCGGAAAATATGACCGACATTTGCGCGCTATGCGCATTCAGCTCGCGAAAAGTATGCACGAGCTTATTTTGGCGATTGAGCGCTATTTCCCCAGCAATACGCGCATTACTCAGCCTCAAGGTGGGTTTGTGCTCTGGGTTGAGTTGCCGCAAGAAAATCTAATTTCAAAAGCCTTTGATACCTACGAATTAACCTTGCGTTTGCTCGACGAAAAAATTGCCATAACACCCGGCAAAATTTTTACCACAACCCAGAAATACAAAAACTGTTTGCGTTTGTCGTCGGGTGGTATGTGGACGCCGCGTAAAGAAAAAGCTTTGAAGCGGGTAGGTGAGCTTATCAAACAGGCTTATAAGAATTAGCGAGCTAATAGTCGCTTAGGCATAAACTTTGCTGAATAGCCATTATCGGCTTGCTTCTCGCTATAGCAGGCCTAAACTGACATCTGCTTGACGTTTTGAGGATATAGGTAAGTGCGTGTAATTACGGTAGCCAATCAAAAGGGTGGTGTAGGTAAAACCACTACGAGCGTAGCGCTCGGAGGCATTGCCTCCTCACTTGGCTATAGGGTTTTGCTTCTGGATATAGATCCCCATGGCTCCTTGAGCACTTACTTTCGTCAAGATCCCGACACCACCGAATTGAGTTCCTACACCTTGTTCCAAGAGCGGAAAGAACTGACCGCTGCCGGTGTAAAACGGTTAATAAGTGCCACTGAATACCCTAATTTGGATGTATTGCCATCTGCCACTGCGCTCGCAACCCTTGAGCGCCAAGCAATTGGACAAGATGGTATGGGGCTGGTGATTGCCCGCGCGCTTGCGTTTATCTATGACGATTATGATTTTGTGTTTATAGATACGCCTCCGCTATTGGGGGTTTTAATGATTAATGCCTTGGCCGCTTGCCAGCATTTAGTCATTCCCGTTCAAACAGAATTTCTTGCGCTCAAGGGCTTGGAGCGTATGGTGAATACGCTCAAAATGATGAGCCGCTCGCGCAAAAAAGCCTTGGAATATACGATATTGCCTTTGATGTATGATCGCCGCACGCAAGCCTCCGTCACTAGCTTGCGCACTATTCGAAATACCTATCCAGCAGAGGTGTGGCCAGGTCATATTCCGGTGGATACCAAATTTCGCGATGCCAGCCGAGTGGGTGTGCCTCCACATTTGTTTGATGAAGAGGCGCGCGGCGTAGAAGCCTATAAATCCTTGTTTAAATTTTTAATGCAAAAATTCTCTGCAGAAGATGCACGCTTAGCGGCGGGTGGACTGTGAACGAGATAAAAAATCCATTTGATAGCTTGCAAGATTATTTTGATGATTTATTGCCATCAGAAGATCTTGAGTCTATGGCAGGTTTAAACTCGCCCGCGCCAAATTCTCAAGCCGCGGCACCAGAAATTGTGGTAAAATCTGCCGCAAAATCGCCTATTGCTCATCGCTCCAGCGCGCGCAAAGCTGCGCCGAAAGTCATGCCTGAATTTGCGGAGCCTGATGTCGAGAAAAAAGAAAAACTGCAAAAATTATTAAGTAGTGCGCAACCTAAAATTGCGGTTGCGCCTATTGTGAAAGTTGCTCCCGTTGAAGTTATTGTTCAGCCTAAAACTACCTTTGTGGCTGACCCCAATGAAATTCAAGAGTGGGTGATTGAAACAGCCGCACCTATTGTTGAAGCTCAGCCGGTTATAGATACGCCTGCAATAGTTGAAGCTGAAGCTACGGTTTTTAAAATTCCCGGTTTGGAGTGGATGCCCAACGGCCTACCGCAATGGGCGCAATCGCGCTTTGATGTACTGCTGTTTAAAGTCTCCGGTCTGACGCTTGCTGTACCACTCGTTTCTCTCGGACAAATCCAGCCGATCACTGATGAGCTTGCCCCGCTGTTTGGTCAAGCGGATTGGTTTATGGGCTTTCAACCTACACCGCAAGGAAAAATCCGAACCGTAAACACGGCAAAATTTGTCATGCCTGAACGCTACGATGAAAATTTTGTGAAAAACGCAAAATATGTTGTATCGATTAACGGAGTGCCTTGGGGGTTGGCGGTAGATTCTGTAAATCAGCCCATCAGCCTAATGCCAGACGAAGTGAAATGGCGCACCGATCGCAGCAAGCGCCCTTGGTTGGCGGGGACTGTAAAAGAGCATATGTGCGCTTTGCTCGACATTCCCATGATTGGGCAAATGTTAATGGATGCTGACAAGAACCTTATGAAAAGTCGGGCCTGATAAAACGTCACTTGGTGAAAAGTAGGCGCTAGGACTGGCAGAGCAAGCAGCCTCGGCTATAGTTATAGCGATTATCCACATTTTGGGCTTAGCGCCAGTATTCAGGTACCGCTTTCGAGGAAATTTTTATGGCTAATGATGTAGTAAAAAATAAAAGCACTGACGATCCAGTCCTCCAGTGGGTTACATTTCGTTTAGATGGTGAAACCTACGGCATTAACGTGATGCAGGTGCAAGAAGTTCTGCGCTACACCGAAATTGCTCCTGTTCCTGGCGCTCCGTCTTATGTGTTGGGCATCATTAACTTGCGCGGGAATGTGGTGACAGTCATTGATACTCGTCATCGTTTTAATCTGCCTAGCGGAGATATTACTGACAACACTCGTATAGTTATCATCGAAACTGATCGCCACGTAATTGGTATTTTGGTGGATAGCGTTGCTGAAGTGGTGTATTTGCGCCAGTCAGAAATTGAAATGGCACCTAATGTGGGTAACGAAGAATCGGCTAAGTTTATCCAAGGTGTTTGCCACAAAAACAACGAACTGCTCATTCTGATCGAACTGAACAAGTTGTTGACCAGTGAAGAGTGGAGTGAGTTAGAAGACGTATAGACTTTTTGATCATTGCAAAGAATCCTCGCGTAGGCGAGGATTCTCCTTCCGAATTCGTAATCTTGCCTGCTATTATTGAGCCCCCACTTCCTCACACGGACTTTTGTAGAGATTCCCATGGCTTTGACACCATTTGAAATCGGGCTTATCGCCAGTCTCCTGCTCAGTCTTGTGGCATTGGGTATTGCATTAAAAGCAATAAAACTCGCACGCGCCCAGCACGAAAATACTGAACGTCTAATTCAAAAGCTCACACGTGATTTGGCAATGTCAAACAGTGGTTCGGTGGGTATGGGGCAGCGCTTGTTGGCGATGGAAAAGCGCTTACAAGAGCCTAAAAAGGCAGATCAAAAAATCGATTATTACAACGACGATGATTTCCAACCTTATTCGCAAGCAGCGCAATTGTTTAAGATGGGATTGGATGCAGAAGAAGTCGCGCGTCGTTGTGGCCTTTCGCGCGCTGAAGCATCGTTGATTCAAATGATGCAACTGAAATCAGATATTCAATAATACCTACATCAATCCAACCGCTTGTAAAAACCACAACCCCGCCGTCACGGTCAGCATTGAGCCTAAAGTTGTTTGCACAATAATATTGGCTGCCAATTTGGTATTTCCATTCATCGCTTGTACCATGACAAAACTAATAGTTGCCGTGGGTGATGCTGCTAATAGAAATAAAATCGCGAGGCTTTCACCGCGAACACCCAATGCAACCGCGACTCCGCAACTGATAATGGGTGATAAAAATAACTTCCATACAGTAGCGCTCAGTGTTGCAGAATCAAAGGTGGTCAAGCGCGAAACATCTAATGCACCACCAATGCAAATCAACGCAAGTGGCAATACCATTTGGCTTAAATATTTTCCGCTGTCCAATAAAACTTTGGGTAAGGACAGGGTGAGCGCATTGATAAATAAGCCAAGAAAAATCGCTATGATTAGTGGATTTTTGGCAATGCCGATAAGTGTTGGTTTGAGTGAGCTGTTAGAGGGGTGCAAACTGCGATTAAGCACGTAAACCGAAAGCACATTATAAAAAACGACTGTCATTGCGACAGGCAAAGCTGCAATTGCTAAACCGAGTTCACCATATGCATTTGCACAAAATGCTAAACCTAAAATTACAAGGTTGCCGCGAAATGCGCCTTGAATAAAAACCCCATGATCGCGTTGGTCTTCACAATGCCAATGCGCTGTTAATAAACTCCCAGCAAATACAATTGCTGTCATTGCACTAAAGGCAATTAATACATTTCTATCAGCCATTTTATCAAAGTGTGCAGTAGCGCAAGTGGTAGACAACATAACGGGCAAGCCGATGTTGTAAACCAGTTGCGAGGCAACTTTGATAAAGTCATCGTTAATCATACGCACGCGTTTTAAAACTATGCCCAGCAACAGCATTACAAAAATAGGCGCTGTTACTGAGAAGGCGAAGCTGAAGGTTGCAAGTGGGGAATCGATAATCATGTTTTTTGAGAATATTTGTTTAAAAGGGAATCGTCATCCTCGCGCAGCGGGGATCCAGTTTTTGCTTTTCGATATACAAGATTAAGAGCTGGATCCCCGCTGCGCGAGGATGACGACTCCCTATTTTATTGGGGTCTGGCTTTGTAAGAAATTTTCTTTCTAATAAAAAAGCAAAGCCCAGCAGTGCTGGGCTTAACAGGCCTTAGTATTTCACTGAATTACTCAGGAACTTTAAACGGAAAATAATTCTTCGCATTATTAAAGCTAATATCCTGAATCATTTTGCCAACCATTTTAGTGTCGTTAGGCACTAAACCTTTTGCCATGTCGCGCCCAAAAATTCCGCACAAAATGCGGCGGAAGTATTCGTGACGTGAATAGCTCAGGAAGCTTCGGCTGTCAGTCAGCATGCCCACAAAACGGCTCAATAAACCTAATTGACTAAGTGATTCAATTTGGCGGGTCATGCCTTCCATTTGATCGAGGAACCACCAGCCACTACCGAATTGGATTTTGCCCGCAGAAGAACCGTCTTGAAAGTTTCCAATCATGGTGCCGATCATTTCGTTGTCGCGTGGGTTCAAGTTGTAAATAATCGTTTTGGCTAAACGGTTTTCACTATCCAAACGGCCTAAAAATTTTGCGAGTGGTTTTGCGTAATTGTGGTCGCCAATTGAATCGAAACCAGTGTCTGGGCCCAAGGTGCGGAACAAGCGTGGATTGTTATTGCGAATCGCACCAATGTGGAATTGTTGCACCCAACCTTTGGCGTGATCTTGCAATGCGAATTCAACCATCATGGCCGATTGGAATTTTTCAATCTCAACAGGATTCAATTCATTGCCGCCGCGAATTTTGGCAAATATGGCTTTTATTTCTGCGTCTGTGTAATCCGCCGCGTAAACAGTTTCCAATCCGTGGTCAGACAGGCGACAGCCATTTTCGTGGAAGTAATCGTGGCGCTTGTTCAGCGCAGCCATCAAATCATCAAAGGTGCTGATGTTGATATCGGCAACGGTGGCCAAACGGTCGAGGTATTTGTTGTAGGCGTCTGCGTTCTCAACCATCATCGCACGGTCAGGGCGCCAGGTTGGCAACATGGCAGACTTGAACGAAGTATCGGCCGCGACTTTTTTGTGGTGAGCCAAATCGTGAATTGGGTCGTCAGTAGTGCACACCATTTTTACGTTGGCTTGGGTCATCAAACCGCGTGCGGTAAATTCTGGTGTGGCAAGCAGTTCGTTGCATTGATCCCAAGTGCGCTTGGCGTTGCTGCTATCGAGTAAACGATCGGTAATACCGAAGGGTTTGCGCAGTTCCAAATGTGTCCAATGATAGAGCGGATTGCGTAAGGTGTAGGGGACAGTTGCACACCATTGTTCGAATTTTTCGTAGTCGCTGGCATCGCCAGTGCAGTAGCGCTCATCAATACCGTTTGAGCGCATGGCGCGCCATTTGTAGTGATCACCAGCTAGCCACACTTCATATAAATTGCGGAATTGCTTGTTGTCGCCCACGTGCTCTGGGTGCAGGTGGCAGTGGTAATCGATAATAGGCATTTGCTTGGCGTAGTTGTGGTACAGCTCTTTTGCTTGCTCAGTATCGAGTAAAAAATCGTCATGAATAAAATTCATTCTCACAATTCCTCAGCGGGTTTATCAAGGGAGGTTAGCCCGAATTTGTTATTAAGGCATTGCTCAACGCAGCAGGATTCCACACAGAAACGTGCGGCCATAAGCGAAAGCCTAGCCATGATTCACACTGACATAGATGCACCGCAAGGGTGATTATGCCGATGAATATAAAGTGCTTTTGAGGTATTTGACCGAGGATTGCGCTCACCGGAGTAAGTTGTAATGTGGCGCTACTGCTATCTTGCAGCTGGTAGACAAGTTTACCGCTTGGCGAATTAAATTGCTATTCAAGGAATGTAAATATCATTTATAGAGTACGGCGCTGAGCAAATTTATCGGCCTGAGCTATAGTCAAAGTGAAATTACTTGAGTGTTATTTGAACACGTGATCTGAGCATCTCATTTAGGAGCCCTTATGACTAAGCCAATTGTGCATCACAATGCCCCCTATGACTTGTTGCGCGCTGAGCAGGTAGCCGAATTTAATAAGCGTAAAGCTGCTGGCGAAACAACAGAAGGACAGTTGCGTGGTGGTGATTTTCGCGGTTTGGATTTGCGTGAGCTGGACGCCGATGGCTTGGATTTACGTGATGCTTATTTTCGCGGCGCTGACTTGCGCGGCATAGATTTCCGCAACACCAATCTCGAGGGGGCCAGTTTTTGCCAGGCTCATATTTCGGGTTGCTTTTTTCCTAAAGAATTGAGCCCTGATGAAATTCGTTTGTCTTTCGATTTGGGTATTCGAGTTAGATACCGTTCTTAATTTTTAAAGTTATGTTTAGCTTTCTAAGATTCCTTTTGGAAATGCAATGTATTCGGTTACACTGCGTGTTTTATGCATAAAAGTGTAAAGCATAAGTAGTACAGCAGCAGGCGACTGGAAAAATAAAAGTATAAATGGATGTTCCTCAATGCCTTCATTTCAACGAGAGGAAACAATGAATAAATCAACTTTTTTAAGATGCTCTATAGCATCGAGTGCTCGGTTACTAGCTGCTGTTTTTACATTTGCAATGGTGAGTTCTGCATGGGCAGCGCCGGCAAATTCACCAGTTGAAATTAATATAGTCACCAAAAACGCCACACCTGAAACGCGTTCACTTTTTGCGTTTTTAAAAACCAATCGTCAAAAAGCCATTATGTTTGGTCATCAGCACGAAACCACACAGGGTTTAACGATTAAAAAAACCGATGGCACTGAGTCAGATACCTTTAATGCGGTAGGTGATTTTGCAGCAGTTTATGGTTGGGATTCGCTGTCAATTGTAGGTGCGCGACCAGAGGGCGATGTGGTTCCGCAAATTAAAAAAGCTTACGCTCGTGGTGGCATCATTACCATTAGTGCGCACTTGAACAATCCTAAAACCGATGGTGAAAAAGGCTCTTGGCCTACAGGTACTGCGTGGGATAAACGCCCTGCAGTGAAAGATGCTTTGCCCGGCGGTGCTTACAACAACGTATTGAATACTTATCTCGATCAAATTGCTGACTGGGCGCACAATTTAAAGGATGACAAGGGCAATTTAATTCCTGTGGTAATGCGTTTATTTCACGAAAATACGGGGGCATGGTTTTGGTGGGGCAATGAGCAGTGCACGCCTGCGGAGTACCAACAGCTTTATCGTTATGCCGTTGAATATTTGCGCGATAAAAAGGGCGTTACCAATTTCTTGTACGCCTATTCGCCCAACGAATTTAACAATCCAAAAGAGTCTGATTATTTAGAGCGTTACCCCGGTGATGATTGGGTTGATGTCATGGGGTTCGATACTTACGGATTCTTGAATGAAAAAATTGATGCATGGTTTAAAACCGTGGTTGATAACACGGCAATGATTGTACGCTTGGCTGATGCGCGCGGAAAAATTCCAGTGATATCTGAAATTGGTATTCAAGCTCCTGATATTGGCGCGGGCAAAATTGATAACCATTGGTATCGCAAATTAATTGGCGGTTTGAAAGCGGATAAAGATGCGCGCCGAATTGCTTTCTTACTCACGTGGCGCAATTCACCGGATGGAGATGGTAATGGTCATCCGCATTATTGGGTGCCTTACAAGAGCGATGAGAATGTGAAGAACGGAACTTTGGAAGATTTCACGGCGTTTTATAAGGATGATTTAACGGCATTTAATCGTGACATTAGTAATGTCTATAACATCAAAACAATTCTGAAGAAGTAAAAATCGTTTACTTAATAACCTCCACTGCGTGTGGAGGTTATTTATTATGCATTTTCACGTAAAAATTAGTTAAAAATCCAAGCCGAATTTTTTTCACAAGCTATTATTACAGACAATGTGATTAGTGGCTTTTTCTCTCCTGAAGTCCTAAGTTGTTCCAGCTCACCCTTTTACTAATAGTCACTCAAACTCTTTGAGGAAATAAATATGGGATTCCAAAAAAAAATCAGCGTACTGGCAATGGCAATTGCCCTAACATCTACCGCATCCTCGTTTGCGGCTGAAGAAGCAAAAACCGACGCCAAAAAAGCCGGTGCCGAAGCCCCTAAGGCTTGGATGAATAAAAAGCTAACACCAGAGCAGCGCACTGATTTAGTTTTGAAAGAAATGACCATGGATGAAAAACTCAAATTAGTATTTGGCTATTTCGGTACTGATGCTCCTTGGAAAGGCTTTAAGCGTCCTGTTGAATCTATTACTCAATCTGCTGGTTTTGTTTACGGTGTTCCGCGCTTGGGTATTCCTAACCTATGGGAAGCAGATGCGGGCGTAGGTGTTGCGAGCCAAGGTGGCCCCGATGTTCGTGGCGCAACTGCATTGCCATCTGGTATTGCGACTGCAGCAACCTGGGATTTAAAAACGGCTTTTGCTGGCGGTGCGATGATTGGTTCTGAATCACGCGCATTTGGTTTTAACGTTCAATTAGCGGGCGGCGTAAATATTATGCGCGAGCCACGCAACGGTCGTAACTTTGAATACGGCGGTGAAGATCCACTCTTGGCGGGTTTGATTGTGGGTGAGCAAATTCGCGGTATTCAATCCAATCATATGGTTTCAACCTTAAAGCACTACGCTTTCAATAATCAGGAAACCAACCGTTTCTCTCTTAACGCCAACATTGATGATAAGTCAGCAAGAATGTCTGACCTTTTGGCGTTGCAAATTGCAAAAGAGCAAGGTAATCCCGGTTCAGTTATGTGTTCCTACAACCGTGTGAATGGTCATTACGCCTGTGAAAATGATTACCTCTTAAATGAAGTGCTCAAAAAAGATTGGGGCTTCAAAGGTTGGGTAATGTCTGACTGGGGCGCAACTCACAGTACAGTTCCCGCTGCCAATAACGGTTTGGATCAACAATCTGGTATTCCATTTGACGCATCAGAATATTTTGGCGCTGCGCTTAAAGAAGCTATCCAAAATGGTTGGGTAAGTGAAGAACGCTTTAACGATATGGCGCGTCGCGTGTTGCACCCAATGTTTGAATTTGGTTTGGTCGATAATCCAGTATCGCCAAATGTTAAGTCTATCGATTTCAAAACTAATGGTTTGGTATCTCAAAAAGACTCAGAAGAAAGTATTGTGCTCTTGAAGAACGATGCCAACTTGTTGCCAATGGCTAAGTTCTACAAAAAAATCGCGGTTATTGGTTCTCATGCTGACGTAGGTGTGTTGTCGGGTGGCGGCTCTTCTCAGGTTTATCCTGTCGGTGGTGTTGCTGGTTATCGCGGCGGCCCTGCGGTATTCCCTGGCCCAATGCTTTACTACCCATCATCGCCAATGAAAGCGGTGCAAGCACGTGCACTTGAATCCAAAGTTACTTACAACGACGGTACTGATGCTAAAGCTGCCGCTAAGTTGGCCGCAGAGAGCGATATTGTGTTGGTGTTCGTAAACCAATGGACTGCGGAGTCTGTTGACGTTCCAAACCTGTCTCTGCCTGACAATCAGGATGAAATGGTTGCTGCGGTTGCCAAAGCAAACTCAAAAACCGTTGTTGTGTTGCAAACCGGTGGCCCAGTGCTTATGCCATGGCTGTCAAACGTAGGCGCAGTTCTTGAGGCTTGGTACCCAGGCTCTAACGGTGGTGAGGCTATCGCGCGCGTATTGTTTGGTGAAGTAAACCCATCTGGTCACTTGCCAGCAACATTCCCTGCTTCAGAGTCGCAATTGCCACGTCCAGTATTGGATGGCTACCCAGAAGTGAAAGATGCGCGTATCGAAGTGAATTACAAAGAAGGCGCTGCTGTAGGTTACAAGTGGTTTGATTTGAAAGGTTTAAAACCCTTGTTCCCATTCGGTTACGGCTTGTCTTACTCTGAATTTGCTTTGGGCGATTTGAAAGCTGAAGTTAAAAATGGCCTGATCAATGCGAGCTTCAGTGTTAAAAATACCGGTGGTGTAGCTGGTAAAGAGGTTGCGCAAGTTTACGTATCACCAGTAACTGCTCAGTGGGAGTCTCCAAAGCGTTTGGGCGGCTTCCAAAAAGTTGACCTGAAGGCGGGCGCAAGCACCACCGCGAAAGTAACAGTTGATCCACGTTTGGTCGCTGTGTATGAAACCGCATCTAAAACTTGGAAAATTGCTGAAGGTGATTACAAGGTAAGTCTTGCATCACATGCTATGGATGCAAAAGCGACCAGTGTGACTGTTCATTTGAGTGCTGCAACACTGGATGTTAACGGCAAGTTTGTTAAATAAACACTAAGTTAGTCATCTAAAAAAGGCCAAATCGTGCGAACGGTTTGGCCTTTTTTATTGCCTGCAAACAGAGGCTCGTAAATTTCTGTTAACTTGTATGACAATAATATCTTAACAGGTATGATTGTCGCGGTATCAAATAATCCATAACAAGAACTCTTCACGAGGTACGTCCAATGTTAAAAATCAATTTACGCTTAGCCGTCGCTGGCTTGGGGTTAGTCGCCGCGAGTGCGTTTGCGACAGAGAAGGTAGAAGTTGTGGTGGATGCCCAAAAGCCGGGTGCCATCATCAATAAAAATGTTTACGGCCAATTTGCCGAGCATTTAGGTGCTGGTATTTACGGCGGGCTTTGGGTTGGCCCAGATTCTAAGATTCCTAACACCAGAGGCTGGCGGAACGATGTGGTTGGCGCACTTAAGAATCTAAAAGTCCCTGTGGTACGTTGGCCCGGCGGTTGTTTTGCCGATGAATATCACTGGCGTGAAGGCATTGGCCCGCGCGATCAGCGCCCAGTCAAAGTAAATACCAACTGGGGTGGGGTTGAAGAGAGTAATGCGGTAGGTACTCACGAGTTTTTCGATTTGGCAGAAATGCTGGGTGCAGATACTTACATTAACGGCAATCTCGGAACCGGTTCTGCGCAAGAAATGGCTGAGTGGTTGGAGTACATGACCGGCGAAAGCAAATCCACGATTGCTGAGTTGCGTCGCAAAAACGGGCGTGAAAAGCCTTTTAAAGTTGACTATTTCACTATTGGCAATGAGGCATGGGGTTGTGGCGGCAATATGTCGGCACAGCACTATACAGACCTCTACAAACAGGTCGCAGCATTTCTAAAAACGCCAAAGCACAACACGCCCAAGTTAATCGCCAGCGGTGGCACTCCAGGTCATGATGAGTGGACAGAATACTTGAGCGCTAACGTGAAGCCCGAATGGAGCTTGCGTATGGATGCCATCAGCTACCATTACTACACCTTGCCAAGAGCAGATTGGAAAGTGAAGGGCGCTGCCACCAATTTCCCAGAGGCCGAATGGATTTCAACGTTCAAGCAAACCTTACGTATGGATGGATTTGTTGCAGATGCGAAAAAGACGTTGGATAAAAACGATCCAGAGAAAAAAATTGGTTTCTATGTTGACGAATGGGGCACTTGGTACGACGTAGAGCCAGGCACCAATTCAGGCTTCTTATATCAACAAAATAGTTTGCGCGATGCGTTGGTGGCAGCACTTAATTTTAATATTTTTCACAAGTATGCAGATCGCGTACACATGACCAATATTGCGCAAATGGTTAACGTATTGCAGGCAATGGTGTTAACTAAAGATGACAAAATGATATTGACTCCTACTTATTATGCGTTCGATTTGTATAAGCCATTTCAAGATGCAACGTCATTTCCTACTAGCATAAATCACAATACAACCTATAGCTTCGGCGATATTAGTGTTCCCGGTGTGAGTGCTTCTGCTGCGCGCGCTAAAGATGGAAAACTTTATGTGGCTTTGGTAAATACCAATCCAAAAGAGGCTGTTGAAGTTGCGGTAAATGTTGCAGGCGAAAAAGTATCTTCTGCAAAAGGTCGTGTGCTCACATCTCCATTGATGGATGCGCACAATACCTTCGAAAAACCTGAAGCAATTAAACCGGAATCATTTAAAGCAGATGCGAAAGACGGCAAGCTGAATGTGAAATTACCGGCTAAATCTGTAGTGGTTGTTGCAGTAGAATAAGTTGTTTCTAGTGTAGAAAATAAAAAGGGGGATTGAAAAATCCCCCTTTTTATTTTGAAGTCTTTAGTCGAATTTTTAATTGTCAAAAGCGAGAAAGGATTTGAAAATTCTCACCATAAAAAGCGCGAACTGAATATCAAACGGTCAAAAAATTAAAACAAATCTTCGATGGATAAATAACGGTCGCCAGTATCGTAGCTGAAAATAATAACACGACTACCTGCAGGAATTTCGCCTTGCTTTTGTGCTACAGCCGCAAGCGTTGCGCCAGAAGAAATGCCCACGAAAATTCCTTCTTTTAGCGCACATTGGCGCGCCATTTCAAAAGCATCTTCTTCGCTTACCAGCACTGTACCATCAAGCGTAGAGCGGTTAAGTACTTGCGGAATAAAACCAGCGCCAATGCCTTGTAATCTATGTGGGCCTTTTTCACCACCGCTAATAACAGGTGATTTTGCAGGTTCAACGGCAAAGGTTTTTAATTGCGGAAATTGGCGCTTTAACACTTCGCTGCAACCAGTAATGTGGCCACCAGTACCTACACCAGTAATTAAATAATCAATTCCCTCAGGGAAGTCTGCCAAAATTTCTTGCGCAGTTGTATTGCGGTGAACTTCGGCATTGGCTTCGTTGTTAAATTGTTGTGGAATCCACGAGTTTGCATGTTCGGCAGCTAATTCAGTTGCCTTAGCGATAGCACCACCCATACCCAATTCTTTTGCGGTTAATACCAACTCTGCACCATAAGCTTTCATGGCTTTACGGCGCTCAACCGACATTGATTCTGGCATGGTCAAAACTAAACGATAGCCTTTTACCGCACACACCAAGGCCAAACCAATCCCGGTATTGCCAGATGTTGGCTCAACAATCACTGTGTCTTTGTTGATAAGGCCTTTGGCTTCTGCATCTTCAATCATAGCGAGTGCAATACGATCTTTAATGCTGCTACCGGGATTAAAGCGTTCGACTTTCATCCAAACTTCAATGTCGTTGCGGAATAAATTATTGATGCGAACATGAGGTGTGTTGCCAATGGTTTGTAAAATATTATCGACTTTCATTGTAAATATTCCTGATGAAGTGAGTGATCTAATCCAAACGCTTTTTAAACCGTTTTGCGGCCACAAGCAAGCCTAGAATGGTGAAACCTGCCAGCCATATTAAATCTGGCCATAAATCACTAAGGTTTGCTGCGCGTAAAACAATTCCCCGAATTAAGCGAATAAAGTGCGTCGCGGGCAGTGCCTCCGCAATCCACTGTGCCAATTCTGGCATGCCTTCATAGGGAAACATAAATCCGGATAACAAAATTGAAGGGATTAATAAGAATACGGTGAGCTGCATGGCTTGCAATTGCGTTTTGGCTACTGTGGAAATGAGCATGCCCAGAGTCAAGCTTGCACTAATAAACAAGAGCGTTGCCAATAAAAGTTGATCAATTCTTCCATTAATCGGCACGTTAAAAATAAGGTGTCCAAGCCCAAGAATAATAAACAGTTGTATTAGACCTACAAAAACGTAGGGAACAATTTTTCCAACCATTAACTCCATGGGCTTAATGGGAGTAGTAATTAATAGTTCTAAATTTCCCCGTTCACGTTCACGCACCAGCGCTGCAGATGTAAACAGCACCATCGTCATAGTCAAAATAATTCCGACCAAACCTGGAACAATGTTAATCGCTGATCGCCGCTCAGGGTTGTACAACAATGTCATCTCAAAGCTAGACGCACCTATGTTTGAATTTGCTTCTACGCGGTTTATGAGTGAAGTGAGCGGCATATTTTTTAGCGCTAATAGTGCGTTGCCTACCATGGTGTCTGAACCATCAATAACCCATTGGGCAATGGGGCGTCCATCGCCTAAGCGCTGTGCAATATCTTTCGGAATAATTAAAGCTGCGCGCACCTTGCCGCGTGTTATCGCATCTGCTGCCAGTGTAGGCGTTGTATAGACCTGCACAAAATTTACCACTTGTGTTGCAGTTAAATCAGCACTTAATAGTCGTGCCAATTCGCTTTGGCTTTGATCGACTAATGCCACAGGTAAATGACGAACATTGGTGTTAATGGCAAAACCAAACAACAATAATTGAATGAGCGGAATCATCACAATCATGCCGAAAGTGGGGCGATCACGTGATAATTGCCGCAACTCTTTAATGATAATTGCGTAAATACGTTGCAGAGATTGACGAATATTTGATGATGAATTCATTGTCGCCCCTCACCTGTGCAATGCACAAAAACATCCTCAAGGCTTGGTCGCACTAAATTTAATTCGCGGCCTAGCATGGGTTGAGTAAATGTTTGTTGTAGCCATTCCTGGGGATTGGCGATTTTTTCTTTAATCAATACGCGTAAATGAGTGCCTTGCTGTGCAGCAGAAATAATATTTTGGTCGGCAATTAAAGTTTGTTTTAGCTGACGTAAGTTATCGCCGCCAATTTCTACAACTTGCGCGCCTAACTCTTTCATCAATTGCGCTGGCGATCCATCGGCGCGTTTTATTCCGCCTTCTAAAATCGCAATGCCGTGGCAGCGCTCAGCTTCATCCATATAATGGGTCGATACTAAAATCGTGGTGCCCTGATCGCATAAATCAAACAGTTTTTCCCAAAAGTCGCGACGGTTTTCCGGGTCCACTGCTGAAGTGGGTTCATCCAACACCAGGAGTTCTGGCTTGTGCAAGGTTGCGCACGCTAATGCCAAACGTTGCCGCTGGCCGCCACTTAAACTACCGGCAAGGCGTGTGCTGCGCTCATTTAAACCATAGGCAGATAATTGTTCGCTAATCCGCTGTTTGCTGGTGTGAAAATCCAAATTATAAATTTGTGCAATAAAGCGTAAGTTTTCAATGATGCTCAAGTCGTCATAGAGTGAAAATTTTTGCGTCATGTAGCCTATGCGTAAGCGCAAGGCTTCTGCTTGTGCGGGAATATCCATTCCCAATACATGAATTTTTCCACTTGTTGGCGTGAGCAATCCTGTAATCAGACGCATGCAGGTAGATTTTCCGCAGCCATTGGGGCCGAGAAATCCATAAATAGTATTAGCGGGAATGGATAGGTTTAAATTGTCTACGGCTTTAAAATTTCCAAAGCAATGCGTTAAGCCTTCGGTTTCAATTGCAGCATTTTTTTTAGTTGCAATGGGCTCCATTATTTTTTATCCCGTTGATTATCGGGCGATGAAGGAATATCCACTTGCACCGGCAAACCGCTAGGAATTTCGCTGGCGGTTTCAGGTAAATCGATTTCCGCTAAATACATCAGCAATGCGCGGTCGTGTGAATTTAAAGCGTAGTAGGGCGTGAAAGCTGGATCTTGGGAGACCCAACGCAATTTCCCATCAAACGGCTTTTCGTATCCATCCACATGCAGACTTAATTTTTGACCGACATGCAATGCGGCGCGCGTTGATTCCAAAATATAAACTCTTGCGTAAGGTGTTTTGCCTGCAAGCAATAATGCAAGCGGATCATTAAGTGTGGCGCGCTCACCAACATATTTTGGTAGGCGATCTAAAAATCCATCGCGCGTTGCTTTAATACTGAGTTGATCTAATTGGTGGCGGGCGATTTGTAGGTTGGCTTCGGCTTCCGCAACCTGTGCATCGGCACTGATTAAATCTTCAGGGCGTGTACCATTGGTGAGTGCGAGTAAACTTTGTGTTGCGCGATTCGTGGTTGCCTGAGCGCTATCACGCAAGCTGCGCGCTTTATCCAAATCAGCTTGACCGACCATTTTTTGTTGAGACAATAATTTAACCCGATTAAAGTTGGCAACAGCTTCAATTTCTTGTGCTTTGGCGCCATCGAGTTGCGCTCGGCTAGCCTCTATGTCCTCGGCTCTTGCACCGTGGCGTAATTTGGCTTGCGTGGCTGAGGCATTTGCGAGTGCTGCCTCAGCTTTTTTGAGATTATTTTGGGCCTGCGTGTCGTCCAATTGAACCAATAAATCACCTTGCTTGACCCATGATCCTTCGCGAGCGGGAGTGGCGGTTATGATTTCGGAACTAGTTGCTTTCAAGGTGATGCGGTCACGCTCTAAGGTGCCCAGAGCCTGATTCTGGCTTCTGTCGCCGCACGCACTTACGCACATTAAAACGTAAATCAGGCCAAAGTATTTTTTCATGGGCTTTTCCAATGTGTTTTTTTGGGTTTAATGCCGCTCTTGGGGCTATAATAATCGAAATTCAGCCTCTCAATAGTGGCAATTCTAATAATCAACTAACAGTGAGAAATGATGGCTTCCTTCTCTGTAATTGGCCTTATTGGGCACCTGCACAATGAACGTGCAACTTATTCTCTGAAACGTTTGATTAGTTTTCTACAAAAGCGTCAGGTGGATTTTGTTTTGGAGCAAGAAACTGCAGGATTATTAGTCGATGACCCCATGTTTCAAGCTGCGCACAAAATTGTTGATGTGGATGCAATGGGCAGCTTGTGCGATTTGGTTATTGTGGTGGGTGGTGACGGTAGTTTGCTGCGCGGGGCGCGAGCGCTTGCAAAACACAATGTGCCATTACTCGGTGTAAACCGCGGGCGCTTGGGTTTTTTAACCGATATCATGCCTGAAGATATTGAGATAAAAGTTGACGAAGTGTTATCAGGAAAATTTACGCTTGAAGAACGCTTCCTGTTAGATATGTCGATCAAACACAACGGCGAAACTATTGCATCTGGCGAAGCCTTAAATGAAGTAGTGCTGCACCCCGGTCAATTCGTACACATGCTGCAATATGAAATTTATGTGGATGGTTATTTTGTCACAACACAATCATCTGACGGCATTATTGTTTCAACACCCACGGGTTCTACTGCGTATTCGTTGAGCGGTGGTGGGCCACTCTTGCATCCTAAATTAGATGCCATTGCGTTGGTGCCAATGAATCCACACACCTTAAGTAGTCGCCCAATGGTGGTGGCGGGTGATAGCCATATTATGATTCGTGTGGGCGAACACAGTCGTGCAATTCCCATGATTTCTTGCGATGGTCACAATCATTTTGAAATGACCATGGGCGATGAAATTCATATCTCCAAAAAGCCGGATTTGTTAAAGCTTTTGCATCCTGCCGAATACAATTTCTATGAACGCTGCCGTACCAAATTAGGTTGGGGCGGTCACTTACTTGATAGTTAAATTACACAGCTAATTTATGACGCGATTGTATACTCATGAATCATTGCCACCTGTTGAAGGTTTCGATCTGATTGGTGATGTTCATGGTTGTGCAGTCACCTTGGAAAAACTGCTGCAAAAATTAGGCTACAAAAAAATTCAAGGCGTTTATCAGCACGCTAAGCGTCGCGTGATTTTTTTGGGCGATATTCTTGATCGTGGGCCACGCATTCGCGAAGCAATGCTCATAGTGTATAGCATGGTACAAAAGGGCAGTGCCCACATGGTGCTAGGTAATCACGAGCACAATGCATTGACTTACTGTACAAAAGCTAAAAATTTCCTCACTAATTCATTTGAATATCTGCGGCCGCATACATCAGCCAACAACCATTTAATTGCAGAAACACTTGAGCAATATGCGGCCTATCCTGATGAGTGGAAGGAAATGCTGAAGTGGCTGAGGTCAGTTCCGCTTTTTATGGAGTTGGGAAGCGTGCAGCACAATAATGTTTTTAGAGTTGTGCATGCCTGTTGGGATCATCAAGTAATAGCGCAGCACAAAGCAGTTTTTGGCAGCGGTCATTTTGATGAAAACTTTTTGCACCAAAGTGTTTTGAGTCATACACCTGAGTCACATGCTGTTCAGTTGCTTACTCGGGGTGTGGTATTTCCTTTGCCGGATGGGTTGAAGGTGGTTACTCGTGAAGGTCATACGCGCAGCACCTTCCGCACAAAGTTCTGGGCTGAGAAAGCACAAACTTATGGAGATTTACTGTTCCAGCCAGACCCTATCCCTGAAGAAATCGCCGCACTGCCTATTTCTAAAGATCACAGGGCTAGTATGGTTCGTTACGGGCTAGATCAGCCCCCTCTATTTGTGGGGCATTATTGGTTAAAAGGGCAGCCAAAACCCATCACAAATAATATCGCTTG
Organism: Cellvibrionaceae bacterium; assembly: GCA_021151525.1. Taxonomy (GTDB): domain Bacteria; phylum Pseudomonadota; class Gammaproteobacteria; order Pseudomonadales; family Cellvibrionaceae; genus Cellvibrio. The sequence continues at coordinate 21,971 of JAGKXD010000037.1, forward strand.
TTTAGACTACAGTGCGGTAAAATATGGCCGATTGGTTGCTTACAGAATGGATGGTGAGCAGCAGCTCCAACCCAAAAAATTTGTTTGGGAATATGTTGACCCCTGATTAAAAATTTCCTCCATGTGAGACTATTGTGAATTGGATTGTCGTTAAAAAATTTCCGCTCTCAACTGATTTAACTCATATCACTGGCTTTTTGCGTGAACGTGCTATTCAGCACCATATTTATGAAGAAGCGGGAGAGCAAGTTCTTGCTGTGGTAGATCCACGCATGGTTGGGCCTATTGCACAATTTTTAGATGATGTTGAGCAGGGAAAATTAATTATTTCCCAAGAAGAAAAAACTCAGCCGCTCGTGCAAGAATCGCCAACATTGCCCTTGCTAGATCAATTAAAAATGGCACCGATTAGTGGCCTACTCATTTTGTTAAGCGCTTTGGGGGCACTTCTGGTTGCTATAGATCCTGAGCGCAATTTTGTGCGTTGGTTTAGTTTTCAGGATATATACCAATACACGTTTTTGCCGTTTAGCGAATCATTAAATGCGGGTCAAATTTGGCGAGTAGTAACTCCCGCATTTTTACACTTCGGATTTTTACACGTATTGTTTAATAGTTTGTGGATGTGGGATCTAGGTCGTCGGCTTGAATTACTGTTAGGCAAACGAAATTACATTTTGTTTTTTATTTTTACCGCTGCAGTATCCAATATCGCCCAGTATCGTTGGGCTGCAGATACTATGTTTGGTGGTATGTCAGGCGTTGTCTATGGGTTGATTGGCTTTATTATTGTCAGCCACAAATTATCGCCTAATAAATTAACAGCGGTTCCCGCATCGGTATTAGGTTTTATGTTGTTTTGGCTTGTGCTTTGTATGACGGGCGTTATTGATTACTTTGTGGGTGGTGGTGTTGCGAATGCTGCTCACGTCGGCGGACTTTTAGCTGGTGCTGCTTATGCGGCAATTACAGTCAAAAAAGCATCGTCATAAGTTTTATTGAAAAGAGATTTTGCGATGGATTTACAACAGCTGTTAAATAGCATCACCCCGGAAATTTACCAAAACTTAAAAACGGCGGTAGAGCTTGGTAAATGGGCGGATGGCAATAAATTATCCAGTGAGCAGCGTCAGCTGTGTATGCAAGCGGTAATTGCATACGAACACAAACATTTGCCACCCGAAGAACACACAGGTTATATACCACCTGAACCACATACATTTTGTGGCGACGAAGATGGCTATGAGCACGATCATTCTGAGCAAGAAAAACCTATCAAGTGGGTTGAGTAATTCACGACATTTAAGGAATAGCTATGACTGCTATAGAACAAGCACCGCAAGCGATTTATTTAAAAGATTACACGGTTCCTGATTATTTAATTACCAAAACAGAGCTGCATGTAGATATTTACGATGGCTATACCCTTGTTACATCCAATTTGTCCTTACGCGTGAATACTGCGGCGAAAAATGTTTCTCAATTGAAATTGCATGGCAGTGATCTTGAGTTAATTTCGCTGGCGATTAATGGTAATGCCTTGGCAGTAGAGGCTTATGAATTTGGCGAAGAAAGCCTTACCATTAAGAATACGCCCGCACAATTTCTATTGACGAGTGTTACCAAAATATATCCAGAGAAAAATACCTCGCTTGAAGGTTTGTATAAATCGCGCACTATGTATTGCACTCAGTGTGAGGCTGAAGGCTTCCGCAAAATCACCTATTATCTGGATCGCCCAGATGTAATGAGTGAATTTACCACTACAGTCGTTGCCGATAAAAAATTCCCAGTGCTTCTATCTAACGGTAATTTAATTGGCAAAGGCGATTTGGATAATAACCGCCACTTCGCAACCTGGCATGATCCTTTTAAAAAGCCTGCCTATTTATTTGCCTTGGTTGCAGGTGACTTAGCTCATATTGAAGATAAATTTACTACTGCTTCCAAGCGTGATGTCACGTTGAAAATCTACGTGGAGCCAAAAGATTTAGATAAATGCGATCACGCTATGACCTCGCTAAAAAATTCCATGCGTTGGGATGAAGAGGTCTATGGGCGTGAGTACGATCTCGATATTTTTATGATTGTCGCGGTTGATGATTTCAATATGGGCGCTATGGAAAATAAAGGCCTTAATATTTTCAATACCTCCTGTGTGTTGGCAAAACCTGAAACAACAACTGATGCTGGCTTCCAACGTGTTGAAGGTGTGGTGGCGCATGAGTATTTCCACAACTGGAGCGGCAACCGCGTTACCTGTCGCGATTGGTTTCAATTAAGTTTGAAAGAAGGCTTTACAGTTTATCGCGATTCAGAGTTTTCTGCGGATATGGGTTCGCGTACCGTCAAACGTGTTGAAGACGTAAGCTTGTTGCGCACTTTGCAATTCGCGGAAGATGCAGGGCCTATGGCTCACCCGATTCGCCCCGAATCTTATATTGAGATTTCCAATTTCTACACCATGACAATTTATGAAAAGGGTGCGGAAATTGTGCGCATGTTGGCTAATTTGCTCGGCAAAGAAAATTTCCGTAAAGGCACAGATTTGTATTTTAGTCGTCACGATGGCCAAGCTGTTACCACGGACGATTTTGTGGCTGCACTTGCAGATGCATCAGGCAAAGATTTAACACAATTCAAACGCTGGTATTCACAAGCCGGTACTCCGCGCTTGCATGTGACGGATGAGTATGATGAGGATACGCAAGAATATTCATTGCACATCAAACAATCCTGCCCAGCTACGCCGGAATGTCAAAACAAATTACCTTTCCATATTCCTATTGCTATGGGCTTGTTGGGTAGTGCAGGTGATTTACCGCTTTATTTAAAAGGTGCTGAAACTGATTTTGAAACCAGTGATAACACCCATTTAGTTATTGAGTTAACGCAAGCAGAACAAAATTTTGTATTTACTCGCGTGCAGGAAAAGCCAGTGCCTTCATTGTTACGCGGTTTTTCTGCTCCGGTGAAATTGCATTACGATTATTCGCGCGAAGATTTAATGTTGTTGATGAGCCGAGATAGCGATGGATTTAATCGTTGGGACGCAAGCCAGCAATTAGCCTTGCAGGTTATTCATGATCTTATTACTGCTTATCATCGCGGTGAGGATGTTAACCGGATCAGCATAGATGCGCGTTTAATTGAAGCCTTCAGAAGCGTGCTACAAGATGAAAGTCTTGATCAGGCTATGGTAGCCTACATGTTGAGCTTGCCTTCAGAAGCTTATATCAGCGAACTTGCAGATGTAGTTGATGTTGAAGCTATTCATTACAGTCGCACTGCTGTACGCAAAACAATTGCTCGCGAATTGCGCGCTGAATTTGATCGCGTTTACAAAACCCATGATCACAAACAAGTTTACTCAGCAACAGCAGATGCGATTGCTGCGCGTAGTTTGAAAAACGTAGCCTTGGATTATTTAATGCTTTTGGGCGATGACACTATTGTGCGTGCATGTGAACAACAATATTTAACTGCAAACAATATGACTGATGTAATGGCTGCCTTAACGCAGTTAGTCAATGCAGAGGCTCCGTTAGCGCAAGAACTGTCTGGAAATGCCCTGGCTAATTTTTATGAGCGTTGGAAGGATGAATCATTGGTGGTAAACCAATGGTTGACTGTGCAAGCAACCTGCAGTTTGCCAAAAACATTAGATCGCGTTAAAACATTGGAAGTTCACAATGCTTACGATAGTAAAAACCCCAATAAAATTCGCGCATTGATTTCCAGCTTCTGCAATAACAACGCAATTAATTTCCACGATGCAGAGGGTGAGGGTTATAAATTCCTTGCCGATAAAATTATTGTGTTAAATACGCAAAATCCACAAATTGCATCCCGCTTATTAACGCCGCTGACTAAATGGAAAAAGTACGCTCCAGCTCGTCAATTGCTAATGAAAGCACAGCTTGAACGAATTATGGCTGAGCCAGGCTTATCTAAGGATGTGTTTGAGGTGGTGAGTAAGAGTTTGGTGTAGAGTTAATGTGTTCTTGAAATGTTGGGATGCGCTGGTCACTAGTGCCATCCATGGCACACACCCTGCGGGTAAGTTTGTGCCGCCCAACATTTTCAAGTTATTTGCTTTGATATTCCCTTTCAATTATTGGATGTTCTGGGTTCCAAAATCTCCATTTTGCTTTCACTTCCTTATTTTTTACGATTAGATTTTTGCCGTTTTCTGTTTTTACAGGGAATTGAGTGTTCTCAATGGCAATTCTCATATACTTCTCAAAAAACTCCTGTGCTTCTGCCGTACCATTAATGCATATGGGTAATATATCGAATGCTTTTCCTTTAGTATCTACAGAGAAAACTGCTGTACATTCTGCAGAGTAGTTTTTTTCTACTGCGTCTTTAGGGAATTTGAATGTTATAGCTTGCGCATAATCATCATTCTGACCTGAGCTTAATTTGATGTCCTTAATTTCAGTTTGTCTGATGGTTTTGGCATCAGAATTTTTATCGAGCGTTTGTAAAACAGGCTCTATATTTGAACAGTACATATTGTCTGATTGAAATGTGACTACTTTTTCTGGGTTACTTATCTGAATTTTCCCCTTTAAATCTGGACAACTAACTTCTATTTTCTGTACAAGATCCTTTAAGCTTATTTTTTCTTCTTTTAGTGTAACTCCGGTCAATTTTTCGCTCATGCTTTCGTCTAGGCTTTTAATTGTATTTTCGACCCATTCGCATTTCACGTCTTTAAGCTCAGCAGAGATAGGTATTTCTCCGTGCTTTAATTGAACGCTCCTCGACATGTTTGGGCAAAAATCTTGAGCCAATTTAAAAAATTCGATAAGGGTTCTTTTTCTAGCTTTATCGTAAAGCTCGCAGCTGTAGATTTTTCTTCCGTTGAATAGCCTGATACTGTAAAGCCAGCGCTAACTAGAAACAGCGCCATAATCGCAAGTGTCTTGCCGTAGGTCTTTGTAAAGCTTTGGTTGTTTACAAAAAGGCGTTTAATTCGGTTTAACAATAAGTTCTTGCGTCCTGTCATGGCCACTGCGGGTGCATAATTACTTTTCAATTCAGCAAACTCCTTAAGTGTATGTGCATAAAATAGTGGATCGCCGCAAACGGATATGGCTATATCGTCGCAAGCGTTTTCACGTTCTTCGTCTATTTTTGATGATATCCAGCGAGCAAATGGGTTAAAGAAATAAATGGATGTAACAAGTGTTTGTAAGCTGGTGATGAGATAATCATTTCTGCGAATGTGACCTAGCTCATGCAGCAAAATTGCTTCTATTTGTTTACTTGATAAACCGAGCATAAGGCTTGCGGGTAAAAGTACGACGGGTTTGAAATGGCCAATAACACAAGGGATATTAACTATATCTGATATGCGTAACTGCACTGATTTTGTAATGCCAAGATTGTTTTTGAGTTCGTTAAAGGTTGCTAACCATTGTTTACTTACTAGATTGTTTTTATGGTTCTTAATGCGTTGGCAATAGAAAAAATCTGCCAGATATTTAGAGATGTATAAGCCAAAGCCAACAAACCAACAAAATACAATGTGATTGAGATGTGTGTTGATGATGCCCGATAGTGTTTGTTTATAGGGTTCGTGAGTAATGATTGCTGTGTTATTCAAGAGATTGCTTTCAGCTATGGCGATACTGATTTTGTCATGCAGATTTGTATAAAAAGTAATCCCACTAACAAGCATGCAGGTCACTAAACCTGCAACATTTATCCAGTAGCGCCTGCTTGCTTGTTGTTTTTTAGTGAACGCATAACTGATGACGACACAAAGAGCGATTAGGCTGCATTGCCAGAGCGAATGAATAAGAGTCCAGCCAATGGCGTAAATAAATTCAGAACTTACAAGCTTAGCTAATCCATTCATTTTTTATTCTCCGTTTTTTCGTTTTCCATTTGGGCTAAAAAGTCTTTGATGTCCTTAACTTCTTGTTTTGATACTTTTTCACTGCCAAGCAATTGCATAACCAGTTTTGATTTTGACCCACCAAATGCTGAGTGGAGCAAGCGGTTGAGCAGGGTGGTTTGGGTATCCTGTTGTTCAGCCGCGGGAAAGTAGATATGGCTCTTGCCATCTTTTTTGCGGCCAAGTAATCCTTTCTGCTCCATGATCTGCATGGTTTTGAGCGTGGTGGTGTAGCCCACGGGTTTTGTTTTGCAGAGTTCATCATTAACAGCCTGCACCTTGGCTTCACCAAGGCTCCAGATGACGCGTAATATTTCCAGCTCAGCGGGTGTCGGGTTGCTCATAAGTGTTCCTTGAATATTTATCTACGTAGGTTTTCGTAGCAATTTATACGAAGGGTTTCGTAGGTGCAAGTTTTATTTTTCAACGAGTGTTTTTTGGATCGAGGAAGGGGGTAGGGATGAAGCAAAAAAGCGAAGGGGTTGAGCCTTCGCTTTTGGGGATAAATTACACCAAGGTAATCTTTTCTTTCGTAATCAAAATCTTCCGCTCTTTATAAAGTTTACTCAGCGCATTTTTGTATATGCCTTTGCTCACTTTGTATTGTGCGTAAATTTCTTCTGGTTCGCTTTTATCCGTGAGGGTAGATACGCCGCCATTTTCTTTTAGGAAATTTAAAATAACATCGGTAAGTTCGTCGCGTACTTTGCTGTTAACGGGTTGCAGGCTTAATCCGATTTTACGGTCTGGTCGAATTTCTTTAATAAAGCCTTTTAATTTTTCGCCGTAGAGTAATGTGCGGGGTGAGTTGTCGCGGAATATTAAACCTAGGTGAGTGTGGTTGATAACCGCTTTAAAACCTAAATCAGTTCGGCCGCAGATAATTAAATCGACTTCTTGTTGTAGTTTTAATCCGCTGGCGCGTTCTTCCAAGTGATGGCTTAAGCGTGATGAGGCTGTAATGCGCGATGTGTGAGCATCCAAATAAACAGTGACGACATAACTATTACCCGCTTCCATGGGCTTTAGCTGTTCGTTGTAAGGCACTAATAAATCTTTGGGTAAGCCCCAATCTAAAAATGCGCCTACGGCGTTTACTTCTTTCACTTCCAAATGTGCGCATTGCCCAACCATCACTTTGGGTGTGAGTGTGGTAGCGATTATGCAGTCGTCGGAATCCAAATAGATAAAAACTTCTAGCTCATCGCCAACTTTTGCGCTTGCGGGAACGTAACGTTTAGGGAGCAAAATATTGCCGTATTTATCGCCATCCAGAAATAAACCGAAATCGACTTGTTTAATCACTCGCAAGCGATTCATTTGACCAATGTTAAGCATGTTTAACCTTTTGTTTAGCGGGCATAATAGGCGCTATTGTAAGGCCTGCGCCTGATTAATGCTGATTAAAATAGAGTGGATACTTATGGAGTTGTTTTCATTTGATGCCAGAGGGCGTCATTTCGCGATAGTGTTGGATTTTGACCTGCAATTGGAACGATTGATAGTCGATGGCACTGTGATGTCTGTTAAGCCCTTGGGTGCTACCACCAATATTCATGCCGGTGAGGACGAGCAGTTAGGTGCTTTTCAGCTCAGCTTTGTCGTTGGGGCGCTAGCGGCCAAATATCAGTTGCAATATAAGGATTCTGAACCCGTAAGCGGTGAGGTGGAGTTAACCGAGCAAGTTAAGGCTATGATTGCGCTGAGTAATACTGAGCAGGCCGCATCTGCCCATAAAGCCAATGAGGCTAGCGGTTTTGTTTTAGCGGGCATCGCCCTGAAGCTATTTAAGAGCTTTAAGGTCATTAAGGTGGCTTTGGTAGCTGCGTCTGTTGCGGTTTATAGCGTGATGTTTACCGTAGAGTTTGCGTTCGCTTTGGTTGCCGTACTCATATTCCACGAATATGGCCATGTGCGCGCCATGAAAAAATTCGGTATTCCGACTAAAGGTTTCTACCTGATTCCCTTTTTTGGCGGTATTGCGGTAGGCGATAAGGCTCGCACTCAGTGGGAATCGCTCTATATATCTATGATGGGGCCTGTTTACGGCCTCTTCATGACCTTTGCGTTTTACGTGGCTTTCCTTGTTACCGGCAGCCATTTTTGCGGTTTGGTGGCTGCGACAAGTGCATTGCTTAACTTGGTCAACCTCTTTCCTGTTCATCCTCTCGATGGTGGACAGGTTGTTAAAGCCTTGGTGTTTTCGCGCCGTAACCGCCTTGCGTTCATGGCTCTACTGGTGCTATCGGCTATTTGCTTGTATGCGGCCTTTCACTTTGGGCTCTACTTCTTGTGCTTTTTCATCTTTATCGGTGTGGCCGACATTATTGGTGGCTGGTCCGTACCCATTTCAGAGGATATGACCCCGTTAACGAGTTACGGAATTTGGTTCTCACTCCTATGGTATCTGGGGGTTTCACTGGCTTTTATTGTCATGATTATGATGCTGGTTGCTGCCCAAGTACCTGGTGCAGAGATCGCAACCAAGATTCTAAGTTCATGATTTAGAGGATGTTGAATAAATTGATTGTGTGTAAATAGACAAAAATGTATTAAATGTACTAATATAGATTTGTGCTTTGGATTGCTCTTTTGAGTGACGCTTCTTCAGTGATAGCGAAGCCAATCTACTTTGTCTGGAGGTTCTATGATCGCTTTAGCTCAAACACTCCCTGCTAATGCTGCGCAAGCAGCCGTAGGCACGGCATTGAACATCATGGATAAATGGGACTGCTCTGAGAAGGAGAAGATGGCGCTGTTGGGAATAGGGCGTTCTACTTTGCACAAATATCAGACGGCACCGGCAAGCGCGCGTTTGTCGCCAGATCTTCTAGAACGCATCAGCTATTTGTTAAACATTCATGCGGTGCTGCGCATCTTGTTTGAAAACCCTGAAAACCAATATGGTTTTTTACGGATGCCCAACAAAAATAATTTCTTCAATGGCAAGGCGCCTATGGAGATTTTAAGCTCTGGCTTAATGAGCGCACTTTATGAAGTGCATAGGCATTTAGATGCAATACGCGATGGTCAATTCGCCTGAGTTGGCTTTTTAAGTTTATGTGGGAAAACATGCGCTAATGGATATCAATGCAATACCTCAGGCTAGCTTTTTCAATCAAACCGCTTATAGACTCATTCCTAGTAAATACCCTCCAAAATCTTTATTCGATGACGTTGCGAATCACGACGAATTCGAAATTTTATTTGCCATTCAAGAATTAACTAATCCACGCATTCGCAATGAACTTGGCAATTTAAATCGAGTGCCCGCACAAGAGCGACCTTACGGCATTCGCGGTTGCAATTACGCGCTGGGGCCTTTCGTTCATTTAAACCCTGCTGGCTCGCGTTTTTCTAATGGTAGCTTTGGTGTTTACTACGCAGCAGAAGATGTACAAACTGCCATCGCGGAAACGCGCCACCATCAACAAAATTATTTTTCAGGTGTTGTGGGTTTAAAATTCGATCGCTTAAGCATGCGCTGTTTAAAAACACAATTCACAACAAGCTTGCGCGATATTCGTGGCGATCTATTTAAGGATAATGAATGCTACAGCAAGGATAATTATTCAGCTGGCCAGCTGTTCGGAGCAAATATAAAATCAAATGGCGATGCAGGCATTGTCTATTCATCAGTGCGTTTAGAGAATAGAACTTGCTATGCTTTATTCTCCCCAAGCGTAATAAAGGATGTAATCCAAACAACGCATTATGAATATATTTGGGATGGTGAAAAAATTGTAGTGGCCTTGGAAACAACGGAAGTTGTATAAAATTAAGGCAAGTAAATTCAACTAATTGCCGTGCAAAACTTTAAATAATAATGATTATTGCGCCATGCATTTCTGATGCAGCCACGACATAGAATCTCAACTGTTACTAAAAGAAGCAGCTCTTCAAAAATTTCTTATCTATCAAATAATCCGTTAGAATCTGGAACGCTGGCTATGGTTATAGCTGAATAGGCGGCAAAATAATTTGATAACAATTTAAAAGGAAAAGCTATGAACAGCAAAAAACATCAAATTCAATTTTCCAAAAAAATCCTAACCTCATTCATTGGTGCTCTCGGCTTATCTTTGTTGGCGCAAACTGCCGCAGCACAAATTGGTAGTGCAAGTGTTCAGGGGATGATCGCTTCTCACCTTCAGCCGCAACCGGGCATTGAAGTTATTGCTAAAAATGTCGATAACGGCTACACCTTTCGCGCCCTTACTCAAAAAGATGGTACCTATACGTTTAAAGGTTTGGCTCCAGGTAATTATCAAATATTTCTAGAAGCCGCTGCGGGCAAAGGGCCAGAATCAGTAACCTTAAAAGTTGGCCAAGCAGTCGCACTTGATTTTGAAATTGATAAGCCGTTAACCAATGCAGATAAAGCGGATGAAGTTGTCATTATTGGTTCGCAATTAAAAATAAAAAGCAGTGGTGGTGAAATTGGCACCAACGTTTCACTGGAACAAATTAATAAACTTCCACAAAACACGCGTAACTTTTTGGCTTTTGCTGATTTGGCGCCGGGCGTACAATTTAATCAAGCCAGTGATGGCAGTACCAGTATAAAAGGTGGTGCACAAACGCCGAGTGCGATCAACGTTTTCATTGATGGTGTGGGTCAAAAAAACTATGTATTGCAGGGCGGTATTACTGGTCAAGATTCAAGCCGTGGTAATCCGTTCCCCCAATCTGCAATTGGCGAATATAAAGTTATTACGCAAAACTATTCTGCTGAATACGATCAATTAAGTAGTGCTGCAATTGTTGCTGTAACTAAATCGGGTAGCAATGAGTTTCACGGTGGACTTTTCGTTGATTATACCGACGAAGGTATGCGCAAGCCGCGCCCAACGGAAACCGATAACGATAAGGTGGCGAGCACACAAAAACAATTTGGCTTTAATGTGGGTGGCCCCATCATTCAAGACAAAATGCATTTCTTCTTCGCCTATGAAGGAAAAAATAATGCAGACCCAAAAGATATTATTCCAGAAGGTGGTGTGAGTGTCGCAGATCTTCCTGCGGATCTTCAGGCGCAAGTAGGCGGCCGCTCGGCTGATTTTAAAGAGGATTTGTATTTCGGTAAGTTAGATTATTTAATTTCCGATGAACAAAAACTTGAATTAACCGCGAAGCTCCGCAAAGAAACTGAATTAACCAGTATCGGTGGCACTAAAACAGTTTCATATGGTACCGATAAAAAGAATGATGAAACGCGGATCGATTTAAGCCACAACTGGCGCACCGATAATTGGGTGAACGATGCGCATTTATTGTATGAAGATAACACGTGGAGCCCGCATCCTCATTCCATCGGAAATGGTTTTATCTATTCCAATGGTGGTGGGCAATCGGTGTTAAGTGCGGGCGGCGGCCCTGATTTTCAGGATAAAGGACAATCCGGTTGGGGCGTACAAGAAGATTTCACTTACATGGCCGTTTTAGATCACACCATTAAAGCAGGTCTGAAATATAAATCGATTAGCTTGCATGCCAAAGAGCAACAACCTTATAACCCGCAATACGAATACGACGTAAGTTATCCCGTGGCGCAACCTTTTAAAGTGAGGTGGGGTGCTCCACTTTCTGGTATTGGTGATGGTACGGCTAAAGCAGACAATATGCAGCTTGGAATTTACCTACAAGATGAGTGGGTCGCGACAGATAATTTAACGGTAAATGCTGGTGTACGTTGGGATTATGAAGAATCAGATAGCTTTCTTAATTACAAAACACCAAAAGATGTAGTGGCAGGTATTGCGAATTGGGTAGGTATTAAAAATTCCGATATCAATATTAATGATTACATTAGTACCGGTAATAATCGCAATTCATTTAAAAATGCGTGGCAACCGCGCGTAGGTTTTAGCTACAAATTAAATGACGAACACGACGTTACTTTCTTTGGCGGCTTTGGCCGCGCATTCGATAGAAACTTGTTTGATAATTTGCAGTTGGAAACAACCAAAGCAACTTTCCCAAGTTACGAGGCACTATTTGTAACTGCCGATCCATCACATCTATGTACCGATGCAAACTGTATTACGTGGGATCCAAAATACTTAACACGTGCAGGCTTGGCTCAATTGGAAACGGGCAATAAGGGCGCTGGTCGTGAAGTGTTTATGGTGAACAACAATTTAAAAACACCTTACTCTGATCAATTCAGTTTGGGTGTGCGCGGTAATCTTAGTGAAGACTGGAAAGGTGAACTCAGTTTATCTCGCATCGTGAGTAAAGATGGATTTGCGTGGCGCTTAGCTAACCGTCGCGACGATGGGAGCTTCTTTGATAAGGGCGCAACTTGGGGCGCGCCATGGGGCTTTGGCATTCCAGGTTTCGGCGCAACCATTATTGGTGATAACGGAATCGAAACCAAAGCGAATTCACTTTACGTGAAATTAGAAAAGCCGAAAGGTGATTCTGATTGGGGCTTTGCACTTGCTTATACCTATACCAATCCTGAAACTAATCGCGAATCCGGTGAAGTGTTTGCGTTGGATTATCCAACTTTGGCTGATTATGGAATGCACCCAGCGAACAAAGTTCCAAATCATCGCTTGGTTGTGACCTCAATTGTTACCTTGCCGTTAGATGTAGATTTCTCTGCAAAATTGAATTTGCAAACTGATCAAACCTATTATGGTACTGACTGCCGTGCTGGTTGGAATGCATGTAAATTTAGTACATTTGTTCCTAAAGGCACATTCACCTACAACACATTTGATATTGCATTTAGTAAAAATATTCAAACGGGTGCTTGGGCTCCTGATAGTAGTGTGACAGTTCGTTTAGATGTGCTGAACCTATTTAATACCGTTAACCACGACGGTTATGAAAATTGGTTCGGTGGAGCAGGCGAAAATTTACCTGATAATTTCGGCAAGCCTAATAACAGCATTACAGGTACAACCCGTACCGTGAAATTAGGCCTAAATTGGAATTGGTAAGTTAAATCTAAGTGTTCCAAAAGTAAAAAAGGCGATGCAAAAATGCATCGCCTTTTTTTATTTAAATCTAAATTAGCTTTTAGGTTTTAAATAGCCGTGCATATCAAGCCAACGAATAAAACTATCAAACCAGCCTGTACTGGTAGTGGTTTTAGGATACATCCCAAAACCGTGCCCGCCTTGTTCAAACAAATGAAATTCCACTGGGCGTTTTGCTGCGCGCCAGTTATCGATGAGAACGTATCCAGAGTTGCCGAAGAATGGGTCATCTGCAGCCAGCGCAATAAACAAAGGTGGTGCATCAGTAGGAACGTCTACTTTTGCTAATGGGCCGTAAATATCGCCAATAAAGGCAGGCTTTGCATCTTTGCCATACAAGGTGGTTGAGATGGTCAGCATTGCACCTGCAGAGAAACCAATCATACCAACACGATCAGCGTCAATTTGCCACTCTTTGGCGCGTTTGCGAACCAACGCGAAAGCTGCGCGTGCATCTGCAATTTGAGCTGAAAATTCTACCGCTGGGTCTTGTTCGGCCACTGGGCGATTAGCGCGGGAGGCGTTTGAAAACAGTTCTGCCATTGCGCGTTCAAAACCAGCTATGTCTGCTGGCGTTTGTTTCAGACGGTATTTAAGAACAAAGGCTGTTACACCTTTGTCGGCAAGTGCTTTTGCAACATCCCAGCCTTCATTGCTCATGGAGAGTGTGCGAAATCCGCCGCCGGGAGCAACGATTACTGCGGCACCCGAGGCCTTACCTGTCGCAGGAAAAAAGGGGGTTAGGGTCGCTACAGTAACATTGCGTGCAAACACACTGCCGTATTGGGTGTGCCAAGATTCATTAGTCGTCGCACCGGGTAGGGCGCCAGTACTCAGTTCTATAGCATTTGGTTGTGTGGGCGCGGCAATTGGAGTCATTGCATCATCGAGTGCCAGCGCTGGTGTTGCCATGCTGCAACCGAAGGCTGCGAAGCCCAGCAGCAATGCGTGGGTCAATCGGGTGCGATAGGTTTTGTGAAGGTTTGTGGTCATTGTTATTAGTCTCCTTAGTATTGATTTGCCGTATTAACAGTTAGCCCGCTTTTAATAAGGGTTTTGGCTATAGTGGCTTATGGTCTTTTTTACCATTATTGCCAGGGGAGATGTTTACACAGAATCGCCTTAAATAATAC
>JAGKXD010000038.1 GCA_021151525.1 Cellvibrionaceae bacterium
AATTAATACATTAAATGTTAAAGGAAAACCCATGCGCGAACTAACGCTTAATATGACGGAAATTACCAAAGTCTACAGCACTGAAGATATGGATACCCATGCTTTGCGTGGTATTGATCTAGAAATTTATAAAGGTGACTTTGTTTCTATTTGTGGTCCTTCCGGTTGTGGAAAATCAACGCTCCTATCATTGTTAGGCTTGTTGGATATGCCAACCAGCGGAAAATATTTTATTGGTGGAACAGATGTAAGCGATCTTAGCTTGAGCGAAGCCGCTTATATTCGCAATGAAAAAATTGGTTTCATCTTTCAATCATTTAATTTGATTGACGAGTTATCGGTGTTCGATAACGTAGCTCTGCCATTACGCTATAGACGTAACAAGGTCAGTGAGAAAGACATTGAAAAGAAAGTAACAGAATGTCTGCAAATTGTTGATATGACACATCGCGCCCAACACAAACCAAATCAGCTTTCTGGCGGACAACAACAGCGCATTGCAATAGCGCGCGCTTTGGTTGGCAATCCTGCGTTGCTGCTTGTCGATGAGCCAACAGGGAACCTAGATTCACGTAACGGCGACGCAGTGATGGAAATGCTGCAACAACTCAATGCTAATGGCACTACCTTGTGTATGGTAACTCACGACCCGCGCTACGCCGATATGGCGAGCCGTAAATTACACTTGTTGGATGGGAAAATTATTGACGCACAAACCCTATAACTTTTAGTAAAAACAAAGGAAAACTAAAACAGAGGAATTTTGTGTGTTAAGTATTCATGATTTTAAAACCGCATTTTATTCATTGCTTAAGGTAAAGGGTTATGTGTTTACCATAGTCATCACCCTTGGTATTACCTTGGGTGCACTGATTGCAATGTTTACATTAAATTATCAATTGCTTGCGGTGCCATTAGCTTATCCGAATCCTGACGAATTAGTTATGTTGCAAGGGCAACGTTGGGAAAATAATGAATTAAGAAGTGCTAAGCGAGCACCTTACCCTGCATTGGTTGAGGCTTATCAACAAAAAGATGATTTTTTTGTTGATAAAGCTTTGGTCGCATATGGTATTGATGTGGAGCGCAGTTTGCCTGAAAACCCGAGCATTAATACTGGCTCAATCACGCCAGAGTTTCTTGCAACATTACATGCTTCATTAGTTTTGGGACGGCATTTCAATGCATCCGAAGGTTTAAATGCTATGGTGCCAGTAGCCATTTTAAGTTTTCATACATGGGAACAACTATTTCAGCGCGATCCAAATGTGTTAGGAAAAACAATTAATTTTAAAGGCGTCGATTTTAAAATTATCGGTGTTTTAGCGCATGACTTTATTGAACCCGCATTATTTGAACCTGGTTGGCAAACGGATATTTGGTTGCCGTTTGATTTCAATGACATCGATAATCGTACTGAATGGCGTTATCTCTCAAATCAAGCTCATTTTGTTGGGCGGCTAAAGCCCAATGCTAATTCTTCAGAAGCTGAACATTATTTTAGTAACCGGGCTGCAACTCGCTTTAAAGAAGAAACTAAAGGTTTAGCTGGTTTTGATAATCTTGGTATGAGATTTAAACTTTTCTCATATAGGGAAGTTATTACTGGTGATGCAAGTCAGCAAGGCTTGCTGATGTTGGCAGGCGCTATGACCTTATTGTTAATTGCCGCGGCCAATATTACAAATTTGATTCTGGCGCGCGCGGTAAATCAACAGCGTGCTATGGCAATTCAGGTCGCCTTAGGTGCGCAACAGTGGCATATTTTCCGTACGGTATTTTCTGAAATATTACTATTAATGATAGGCGCAACAATTTTTGCTGTGGCCATAGCGCTATCAATAGTAGAAATTCTGAAAGTGGTTGCTGCAGGACAACTGCCACGCCTGAGTGAACTGCATTTTAACTTTCCAACACTAATATTCGCAGCTGTTAGTGCATTTTTTTTAGCGGCTGTATTTGCATTGATTGTTAGCCGTCAAATCAATTATCGCGCGTTAAACAGTATGTTGCAAAGTAGCGGCAAGGGTAGTGGAGTACAAATATCCAAACGAATTCGCAATTTACTCATTTTGAGCCAGGTGGCGCTGACAGGTATTTTATTAATCGCGAATGTGCAAGTTCTGCAAGAGAGCCATCACCAATTAACACAGCCCTTGGGTTTTAATTCTACTGATACCTATCAAGCGTCTTTGAATATGGGAAGTTTACTTGCATCTACGACTAAAGAGATGCGCGTGGGCTATCTAGAAAATATTATGGACGAGTTGCGCGCTAATCCTAAAGTACTTGCTGTTGGTATAGGGTCTTTATCACCGGTCTCTTATTGGACGGGGATTTTGTCTCCTGTAAATATACAAACTGAATACGGCTCTACCACAGTTATTCCTGCAACGCTTACGTGGGCAGATGGATCTTATCTTGGCATTCTCAATATTCCTCTAGTGGAAGGAAATTATTATAAAGATGCAGATATACGTGCAGACAATAAAGTTGTTGTAGTGAATCAAACTCTTGCACATCGGCTTCAGCCAGATGGACAAGTATTAGGGGCGCGAATTTTCTGGGCGGGGAGTAAAGACTCTACCCCTTCGCAAATTGTGGGAATCGTGAAAGACATACATATTCCCGGAAGGGTCGAACTACCTAGAATATTTTCTGCGGTGATCCCGCCGGACTATCCTCAATTATTAATTAAAGTTAAACCGGGTCAGCAATTCATAAATGTCGAATTAAATAGCCTAATGGCTAAGGTTAATCCGCAAATTAAAATCTTCCGTCTATTAACCACAGAACAAGCTCGAGATCTTTTTGCTGTAAATCAAAAAACTACCGCAGGCTTAACGGCCACCTTGGCATTGCTAGCTTTAGGGTTAGCCGCTATCGGTATTTATGGTGTTTTAAGTTACAGCGTGCAATTACAGCGATTTGAATTAGGTATTCGCATGGCAATTGGCGCTCGCCCCGGTACGGTTTTTTTACAAGTGTTTAAAGATAATCTCATGCCTGTTATTTTGGGTTTGCTGGTGTCAGTCATTGTATTGGTTGGACTTTGGTTGTGGGTACAGCAAACACATTACAATCTTCACTTAACAAGCTTGGGTTGGTTGCTACCACCAATTTTAATCTTGTCACTTACTGCGGTCGCTTCACTTTTATCGGTGTGGGAAATCATTCGCAAGCCCGCTAATTATGTTTTGCGGGGTGAGTAAGATGCTAAAGCTACATGATTTAAAAATCGCATTTAATTCTTTAGGCAAAGCTAGGGGATATGTAGTAATTATTGTAATTACATTGGGCGTCACTATGGGCGCTTTGGTAGCTATGTTCAACTTGAACTATCAGCTTCTTGTTGCATCGCTACCTTATCCGAATGCAGATCGGTTAGTGTTATTTAAAAGCCAACAATATGTAAAGGGGCGGCAGGCTGCTAGCCGTTTTGCTCCATACCCAGCTTTAGTCGAGTTATATCAGCATAAGAATCAGCACTTTGAGCAAAAGGCGTTAATCAAATATACCGATTCTATTGAGCGCCGCATGCCTGATAGCCCGGTTCTCAATACTATTTCCACCACACCAGAATATTTTGAAATTCTTAAAATGCCAATGGAGTTAGGACGTTATTTGTCCAATGAGGAAGGTCTAGGTACGTATATTCCAGTTACTGTTATTAGCTACAAAACCTGGCAAAAATTATTTCATGGTGATCCCGATATATTGAATAAAACCATCAATATTATGGAGGTTGATTTCAAAATTATTGGTGTTACAGCAAAAAATTATGTTGAGCCAAGTATTTTTCAAACAGGTTGGATTGCGGATGTATGGTTACCTTTTGATTATGATGATATGCCAAAGACGTTGCGCAAAGAATGGCGCACCAGTATCAGCACCGGTTTTGTAATTGGTTTGCTTAAGCCTGAAGCGAATTTTTTGGATGCTGAATATGAAGATAGTTCTTTTATAAATGCACGTTTTAAAGAAGAGCTTAAGACTTTTTCAGCATTGGCGGACAATGTATTAGAGTTGCATTTGACAAATCTAAAGTCTTTCATTTTGCGAGATGCATCACAATCTATTTTATTGATGTTGGCAGGAGCTTTAGGTTTACTGGTTCTTGCTAGTGCCAATATCATAAATTTAATATTGTCCCGAATGGCTAGCCATCAGCGAAGCTTTGCTATTCAAGTTGGGTTGGGTGCACAGCCTAAGCATATATTTAATAATGTACTGGCAGAAATTTTATTGTTGCTATGCGGTGCAGTTTGTTTAGCTATTGTTATTGCTAGTCTCTTACTTGAGCTGCTTAAGAATATGGCGCTTAAGCAATTGCCTCGTATTCATGAGTTACATGTCAATTATAGTTCATTTTTTTTTATTATCACTGTCGCTATTATTTTAGCGATTTCGTTTTCCATCTTTGTCAGTAAACAACTTAATCACCGTGAGCTCAATTCACTTCTGCATTCAAGTGGCAAGGGCGTGGCATTTCAAATTTCATCAAAAGCTCGCCGTCTTCTTATTCTGAGTCAAGTTGCAATAACAGGAGTGTTGCTTGTTATTTCCATGCAAATATTAATAGATAGTTGGCGTGAGCTTATTCGAGCTCCCGGGCTTGAAACTAAAGATCAATACCAAGTTGAGTTGAGTAATGCTGTTTTGTTTTCAACGAATACAGATGCTGAGCGAAGAGCATATTCCAATAGCATTATTGAGGCTTTAAGGGATTATCCTAAAGTTGAGTTTGCCAGTGCGATGGATAGTCCACCTATATCTCCTGATGGCAATATATATAGATTTGTAATGCATACATTGGATGACCAAGACCCCGTTCCGGCTGTTATGTCTCGTGCCGACAAGCAATTTTTTAATATTGTAAAAATGCCTTTAATTGAGGGGCGCATTTATAACGACGATGAGGTGCGTGAAAATGCGAGCTTGTTAGTTGTCAATGAAACGCTGGCCAAATTGTTTCAAACAAATGGCAGTGTGGTTGGAATGAGAATCTATCGTCATGGTGAGCCTGAGCCTAGCCAAATTGTGGGTGTTGTAAAAGACTTGCAGCTGTCGGGTTCAGAAGATGTTCCGCGCTATTTTTGGTCTAGACGTTCAGAATGGCCAGGTATTCTGTTAAAAATGAAAGCTGGGCAAACGCTTGATGTTATCGAACTTAACCAGATTTGCGCGAAAATAAATCCACGCATCAAAGCCTTCTATTTGAAAACCACAGAACAAATTTTAGCTGAGTACCTTGCGCCCAAGAAAATTGCTGGGATAGCAGCGGCAGCGTTGGCTTTATTAACGTTGAGTTTTGCTGCTATTGGTATTTACGGTGTTTTAAGTTACAGCATACATCTACGAAGATTTGAATTGGGAACACGTATGGCAATTGGCGCTCGCCCAACAACTATTTTTTTGCAAATTCTTAAAGATAACGCCATGCCGGTCATTGCTGGTTTGCTAGCGGCCTTCGTGGTGTTAATTGGTCTTTGGTTATGGATACAAACAACACATTACGATTTGCACACAACAAGCTTGGGTTGGCTGTTGCCACCGGTTCTAATCTTGTCGCTTACAGTAGGTACTTCACTTTTGTCGGTGTGGCATATCATTCGTAAACCCGCCAACAATATATTGCGGGGCGATTAGTATGTTAAGCATTCAACCTTTTAAAGCTGCACTTAATTCTTTATTGAAAGCAAAATTCTATGTAGTCACTATTGTGCTTACACTTGGAATTACACTCGGTGCATTGGTCGCAGTGTTTAATTTGAATTATCAATTGCTGGCAGCACCACTGCCATATCCTGATCAGGATAGGTTGTACATTCTCAAAGGGAGTGCATATAAGAGTGGCAAATTGGCTTTTTCTGATTTGAATTCTTACCCTGCTTTAGTTGAGGCTTATAGAGATAAGGAAAATTATTTTTCACCCAAGGCATTGGTTAGTGTTGATCAAGACATTATTCGTAACCTACCGGATACCCCACAAGTTAATACCAGCTTTATAACTCCAGAGTATTTAGATCTGTTGAATACGCCTATGGCATTGGGCCGTATATTTAATAGTGCTGAAGGGTTGAATGCACATATTCCAGTGGTGGTAATTAGTTATCGCACGTGGGTGGAGGTATTTAAACAAGATCCCAATATTTTAAATAAAGCACTGCAGTTGGGTGCAATTGAATTTAAAGTTATTGGTGTAACTGCAAAAACATTTATAGAGCCACAGTTTGAAGGTCTTGGGCACTTAACCGATCTTTGGTTGCCTTGGGATTACAGCGCATCCAGTGATGAGATTGAACATTCGTGGACTCGCCTCAAAAGCGGGCAGCATTTAGTGGCTAAATTAAATCTAGATGTGCAACCTAATAAAGTTGAGCAGACGTTAACAGCTCAATTAAATAGCAGTTTTGAATCTGAGCGCTCTAATGATTCATTTTTCCGTGATTTGACTGTAGGTTTTAGTCTCGTTAGCTACAAAAAAGCTATTCTTGGTGATACCTCAGGGCGGGTTTTATTATTGTTAGCAGGTGCTATGGTTCTTTTGCTAATAGCAGTCGTTAACATTACTAATTTAATTCTAGCCAGAGTAAGTAATCAACAGCGAAATATGGCGATACAGGCAGCACTAGGTGCGCAGAAATCGCATTTGTTTAGTCGCTTGTTCGCAGAGATTTTAATTGTGGTTTCTTTAGCAACCGGACTAGCGCTTTTGGTTTCGTTGTTAGGTGTTAATTTATTGAAGGTTTTTGCAGATGAACAATTACCCCGTGTAGCTGAGTTACATTTAAGCTGGCAAAGTTGTTTTTTTGCAGTTGCAAGTGGTTTGTTGCTGGCTTTCACTTTTGCATTTTTGGTAAGCCGACAACTCAACTATCGTGCACTCAATAATCTGTTGCTGGCGAGTGGTAAAGGCTCTGGCGTACAGATTTCTGCGCGAGTACGCGGATTGTTGGTGCTCAGTCAAGTTATTTTTACGGTAATATTGTTAGCGACTAGCTTGCAAATTTTGCAGCAATCAGTATATCAAATTCGCCAGCCCTTAGGTTTTGCGACAGAAGATATTTATCGCATTACTCTTAATATGGGGGCTCAAGCATCGAGCTCTTACGAAGAGCGTAAAAGCAATATTTTGGCTATTGGTGATGCCTTTAAAACATATCCCAAAGTGTCTGATATCAGCATATCAAGCGATGATCCCATTAACTCTGTTGGTCAGTATGATTATTTATCCTTAGCGCCTGATCATCAGCAGCGAGAAAAAGTCTTGCTCTCGTTTATCGATCAGCACTATATAAACATATTCAATATGCAGCTTATTGCTGGTCGAAACTTCACCAGTGAGGATCTTAAGTTTGGTGTTCAATCCATTATTATTAACAATACGCTTGCTCATAAATTGCAGCGCGATGGTCAAGTCCTGAATAAACATTTCTATTGGCAGAGCGGTGGTGGTGATAGAGATGTTTATGAAGTGGTTGGCATTTTAAGTGACTTTAGCTTGCCTAATGCAAAAGAAGAGCCGCGAATGTTTATTCCACAAATTCCTGATCATAATGTGCAATTAGCCATAAAGTTAAAGTCGCAGCAAATCATTACTAAGCAGGAATTAAATAAATTATTAATACCCATTAGCAGTCAATATAAAGTGGCAGAGATCACTGCCATGACTCATTCGCATCAATTGTTGCTCGTACAAAATATTGTCTCTGCAAGTTTAACTGCAGTGCTAACGCTACTCGCGCTGAGTTTGGCAGCTATTGGAATTTATGGTGTGCTCAGTTATAGCGTACAACTGCGTCGTTTTGAGTTGGGAATTCGTATGGCGATTGGTGCACGGCCCCAAACAGTGTTTCTACAAATACTCAAAGATAACCTCATGCCTGTTGTTATTGGTTTACTAATAGCGCTTGCCGCTTTAATTGGGTTTTGGTTATGGATACAGCAAACACAATATGATTTTCGCACAACAAGTTTAGGTTGGCTTTTGCCACCAGTGTTGATTTTGTCGCTTACAGCGGGCACTTCGCTTTTATCGGTATGGCATATTATTCGTAAACCTGCCAACAGTATTTTGCGGGGTGATTGATATGTTAAACCGTCAAGATTTTAAAACCGCTTTCAATTCGCTGCTAAAAGCAAAAGCCTATGTAATTACGATTGTGCTCACCTTGGGTATTACGCTGGGTGCATTGGTGGCTATGTTTAATTTGAATTATCAATTGCTAGCCAAGCCTTTGCCTTATCCAGATCAAGATCGGCTCTATATAGCTAAGCCAAGTATTTACCGTAAAGGGCAGTTGGAGTTTTCTGGGTCAATACCTCAGCCTGCTTTAGTTGAGGCTTATAAGGCTAAAGACGATGTGGTTGAACAAAAGGCTTTGATAAAAGTAGATCAGGATATTATTCGTAGCTTGCCAGATGTGCCGCAAATCAATATTAGTTTTGTTACTCCAGAATATTTATCTTTATTACAAGTTCCTATGGTATTAGGGCGTAGCTTTAATGCAGATGAAGGGTTATATAAAAACGTACCTGTGGCCGTGCTAAGTTTTTCTACTTGGAGTGAAATATTTAGGCATGATCCAGATATCTTAACCAAGACCTTACAGGTAGGTGAGGTTACTTATAAAATTATTGGTGTCACATCAGAGAAGTTTGTGGAACCACAATTTAATGGTGTAGGTAATGTTAGTGCGCTTTGGTTACCTTGGGATTACGGTTCCGTTGGTCAGGAATCACGCGAGGCTTGGGGGAGCTTTAGAAGCGGGCAGCACATTGTTGGAAAATTAAAAAAAGATGAGCATCCTCTTGTTGTGGAGCAAGCTCTGACAAAATCACTCAACGAGAAATTGTTGGCAGAGTTACCCGCAGATGCATTTACGAATGGTATAAGCCTAAAATTTAGCTTAGAAAATTATCGAGATGCGATCTTGGGTGATTCTCGGCAGCGAGTACTCCTGCTGTTTGCTTGTGCATTGGTATTGCTTCTCATTGCTGTGGTTAATATTGCTAACCTAATGCTGGCTCGAGTGAGTAATCAACAAAAGAATATGGCGATTCGTGCTGCTATTGGTGCTCATAAATCGCATTTGTTTAATGGTTTATTGGCAGAAATATTGTTGTTAATTGTTGGAGCACTTGGGCTGGCCTTTTTTGTATCTCTGGCCGGTATTGAGGCATTAAAGTTTTTTGCGAAAGCTGAATTGCCGCGTGTGGCAGAGTTACATCTCAATTGGCAAAGCCTAGTGTTTGTGCTTGCTAGTGGACTGTTGCTTGCACTGAGTTTTGCTTTTGCCGTAAGTCGTCAAGTTAATTACTGCGCATTGAATAAGCTCTTACAGTCAAGTGGCAAGGGCGCTGGCGTACAAATATCAGCTAGGGTGCGGGCTATGCTGGTGTTTAGCCAGGTTACCTTTACTGCTATTTTATTGGTGGCAAGCATACAAATTCTAGTGCAGTCGCTGAAGCATATGAACCAACCGCTTGGTTTTTCTGAGGCGAATATTTATCGCGTTTCACTGAATATAAGCTCTCAAGCCCAACTTCCTATTAGTCAGCAACAAAAAAATAATTTACTGGCAATTCGGCAGGAGCTTCTTGCATATCCAAAAATTGCTAGCATCAGTTTAGCCAGCGATATGCCATTGGATGCTAATAAACTTTGGGATTATTTATCGCTCACGCCAGATTATCAAAATAGAAAGCAGACTCTATCCACATTCGTCGATCAAGATTATCTAAGTTTACTTGGGTTTGAATTGATTGCGGGGCGTAACTTTACTCGAGAGGAATTTAATCAAGGTGTACAAGCAATTATTATTAATGAAACCCTTGCACGTAAATTACAATCTGACGGAAAGGTTTTAAATAAACGGTTTTATTGGCAGAACTCGGGCAATGGTAAAGGGCAAGAGGTTATTGGCATAGTGCGTGACTTAACTTTGCCGAGAGAGCAAGAGCTCGCGCGTATGTTCTTGCCCTATATTGCCTCTTACAATGACACAGAATTGCTATTGAAATTAAAGCCACAGCAAACTATTTCCAAGCAAGAGCTCAATGAAATAATGGCGAGAGTGGATAGCCATTACAAAGTGGCGGAAATGCTTAGTCTCGCGGGTGCTCACCGTATTTGGATTGCGCAAGATATTGTGTCTGCAAGTTTAACGGCTGCTTTAACATTAATTGCGTTGAGTCTCGCTGCAATAGGTATTTATGGCGTGTTGAGTTATAGCGTACAGCTACGCAGATCTGAGTTAGGCATTCGCATGGCTATTGGCGCTCGACCGCAAACCATTGCCGTACAAATTTTTAAAGATAATTTAACGCCCGTTCTTGTAGGGCTCTTGTTTGCTGCAGTGTGCTTGCTTGCTATATGGATGTGGATACAAAAAACCAACTACAGTTTGCAGACCAATAGTTTCGGATGGTTATTGCCTCCTGCATTAATGTTATTGCTAACAGCGGTAACTTCCTTGTTATCCGTAAGGAAAATTATTGGCAAGCCTGCGAGTGATGTTTTGCGTGGGGATTAATGTACTTGTTATTCAATCCCCAGCCTCTTGAAAAAGGGGCTGGGGATTTAAGATTTAGTTTATTTTTTCAAATCCAAAACGCGGAAATAAGCGGGTTTGGGCTCAAGATTGCGGTCAAATAATAGCGGGTAGTTAGTGCGACCTTTAATAGGGAAATCATTGAGCCAAGTTTCGTTGTCGGCGCTGCCCCAGAAAGTGACCCGCTCAATTTTATCGCGATGTTTTAAATAGATTTTAAAAATATCTTCATAACGTTTCGCAAGTTTTTCTTCGATATCTTTTGGCAAGCCTTTGATGTAAGGATCTCGTTCTGGTTTGTAATCAAAGCGCGTTGAGACTTCTGCTGTTGGCAAATTCCATACAGATGGCAGTACATCAATATCCAATTCGGTAATGTGTGCACGAACGCCAGCCTCAGCTAGCGCGATTAAGGTTTTTTCAATTTCATCGACACCGGGGCCATCAATGCTTAAATGTTCCTGCATGCCTACGCCGTGAATGGGCACACCTTGTTTCTTGAAGTTTTTAATCATGCCGACAATAAAGTTGCGTTTGATGGGGGATTCGCTGTTGTAATCGTTGTAAATTAAATGGGCTTTGGGATCTACCTCGTGCGCCATGTTGAACGCTTTGGCAATAAAGTCTTCTCCCATAATGTTGTGCCATGGGCTTTTGCGCCATGAGCCGTCATCGTCTACTGCTTCGTTCACTACGTCCCATGCTTGAATTCTGCCTTTGTAGCGGCCTGCTAAAGTTGTTATGTGGTCTTGCATTTTTGCGGTAAGCGCTTCTTTACTAATAGTGCCGCCAGATTCATTTTTAAAAACTTCTTCAGGCACCTGGCTGTGCCACACCAGATTGTGACCAACAATATACATTTTGTGTTGCTCGCCAAACTCAACGAATTTATCGGCAGCGGTCCAGTTCCAGTCTTTATCATGAGCTCGCAGTGGTTCCCACTTCATGCAGTTTTCTGGCGTGATTGCGTTAAACTCTCGTGCAATTAATGCCTGCATGCGGGTGTCATTTTTCATAAGTGTTGAGGTGCTGATTGCAGTGCCAATGCGGAAATCATTTTTAAACGCCTCTTTAATACCTGTGCGCTCCGTTGCCTTGGCCATTGCATTGCTTTTAATGCTTAGAAGTGCGCCTGCAAGAGCGGTATTGCGTAGAAACAATCGACGTGAAATAGACATGCTAACCTCGCTTATAGTTGTAAATTTTTAAGCCTAGCAACTCATTAAAGCTAGTCAATTAAACAGACAGTATTTTACAAAACCTGATTTTTAATAATTGAGCAGTGAGTTCATATGAGTAGGAATAACACACCGTCACGGTAATTAAGGCGATTCATATCTGGTGCGGTTAGCTTTCTGGATGAAACGGCCAACATCTGGTATCGTTAACATCTGATGTTTGGATGCATCGATAATGGTCAGTGGCTGGCTTTCTAAAGGTATGGATCTGTTTCTAATAATAATGCACATCATATATGAAATCCTTTTTTCCTCGTTTGCAAAAGTTTTCCTTGCTTAGCTGCGTGTACTTATCAATAGCTTCAATGAGCGCCAGCGCTACTGAAAATCATAAGCTTGAACAAATAAATACGAAGCTTAGTCACAGTGGTGGCGTTGCTACGAAATTGGGTGTTTGCCCAAGCTCGGCAATGGATACCATAGTGCCGATTGATTCTGTTCGCTCTGTAAATAGAGCTGACCAACCGCTGATGACGGTTGAGGGTGTGAATACATTTATTCAACAACACAACATCACCAGTATTGATCAATTGCTGGCGCATTTTCCTGATCATTACCGTAATAATTTTTCGCTTGTTGAAAAAACACGTGCGACTGGGCAATCGAATTTGGCTTTTCCGCGTATTGTCTTATTTGGTTCAGACGGACATTTTTTATTGAATGTTGGCAGTAAGGCAGATGATCCCAAATACAATTTACTCGATGTGGCTGAAATGCATGAAGATACGGGTAAGTGGGAGTTTTCAGTGTTTGATTTTAGCGGTGAGCAGCCAAGGTTAATTCGTCATGATCCTACCTGTAACGAGTGCCACGGCAATAGAAACTCAAGACCGGTTTGGGGAACTGTATTGGAATGGAATGGCGTCTTTGGCGATAACATTGCGCCGGGCCCTCAAGGTGAAGCTTTGGATAGTCGTCATATGGAGCGCATGAATGAAATTATTGCGGGGAAGGGGAATTCGCCGCGCTTTGATTTTTTGGTATGGAGTGATGAGCCTTTGCATCGTGGTGGCAAACGAAAAATTGCAAACCATGCTTTCGGTGCAGAATTATTACTATCGAATATTGCTATGGGCAGCGCAACGGCGCGCGCTAGCTATGTGCGTTTAACGCAAATTAAACCTGAAAAATATAAATCCTTAAGAGAAGAGCTGTTGCTCGCTTATTATCTTAAAAAAGGCAATGCATTTTTGGATGCAAAACAAACCTCCGCGTTTCAAAAAATTAATAAGAAGCTGGCTATTGAGAATAGTGATCTGGATTCGTTGTTAAATGCACTGGGGTTGGATACCCAAGAAGGCTTTTCACTTGCAACTTTATTCAGTAAAGAAACACCCAATACAAATTGGAGCATGGGTAAGGGCGATTTGTACGATATGCTTATGTTGCAAATTTTGGATAACTTGCGCAAAGATAATAAAGCCATCGCTAAAATGCTTAACGACAGGAAAGTGTCAGAGGGCGTGTTGGATTGCCCTAATACGACATCTAACATAGCCGATGTCATCGACATCAAAATGTTGCATTTATTTTATTTGCAGGGGGCTGCAAGATACGAAGTGAATAAGAAGTTTTATTTGTTGGATGGGGAAGATATTTATGATCGCGTATTTATCCCTATCTCAAGCCAGCTTATTCCTTACCTGAAGAGCCATGTGTCAATGTAAACATCAGTTATAGGCTTTATTAGTAACTGCAGCCATGCTTTGTTCAAGGGTTGGGTTGCTGGTTGTTTGTAATAATCTGTAGCTGTTGTCGCCTGCGTTGTGTGCGCACACATAGGAAAATACATTGGTATCTTTTTCTGTTTTAATCACCAGGTTCAGTTTGCTATTAAGTTCTACGTAGTAGCCTCCCATAGCGCATCCACTAACGCCATTATTTAATTGCTCCTCGGTGGGGTAATAAATTTGTGCATCTGAAATAATAATTTCTTGTGAATTAAATCCGCTAGTGGATATATCCACAGAATTGTTGCCGTATTCATCGTGGTGAATGTTGTTGTTTTTTAAATTAAAAAGCGCGAGCTTGTCTTCTGTTACATCTTTGGGGGTTGCTGGTCGTTCGCTAATAGATGCGTTGTTTTTCTTGTTATCTGATTGGGGATTGGTAAGTGGTAGAACAGAGGTAATGTTTTTTTGATGTGTACTAATAACGACAGTTTGATTATCTACAACTGTATTTTTTTGAGTGAAGTAAACGAAATAACTAATGCCTAATAAACCAGTCGCTAATGTCAGTATGCGATAAGTTTTCATGTGTGCGCCTAGCGTGCCTTTACAGAATATTATTTTTATAAATGTTAGTCTTAAAATAAAAAGAGAAGGCAATATTGCCCTCTCTTTTTTTCTAGCGATTAATTACAGCCGCCAGAGGTTGCTTGTGCTTTATCAACAAAGCAGCGTTGGCAGCTTGTTGAAAAGTACGGGTAGTTAGCAGGGCAAGAGTTTGGTGTACTGCTTGCCGCTTTCGACGAGCTTGTTGCTGCTTTGGAAGAAGAGCTAGCTGGTTTAGAACTCGCACTGCTGCTACTTACACCACTACAACCGCCGCGATATTCACAACCTTGCGCATGCACGCCTGGCTGCCAACTGCGAGTAAATTTCAGCATGTTGGCTTTTACCACTGGGTCCAAATCGCCGCCGTATTTATCAATTGCGCCGTCTCCCATGTACAAACCGATGTAAGACATGATGTCATCGGTTGAAAGGCCGCAACCAAAACCAGTGCCGAGCAATTGGCGTGGGTCTGCACCTTTCGCAGCAGTAGCTTCATTGCGATCAATCCATGCATCACCATTGGTGTTTAATTGGTTGGTTACCAAAGTACCTTTTTCTTGACCGAGCAGGGCAACGAAATAGGTTTTTGCATCTGCATAAGAAATTCTTGGATTGGTAGACGGTGGCGTACCTTGATAGCCCATTTGCGCTTTAAATTGATCATCAATTTTAATGTGCAAATTGTATTCAATATCTAGGATGGCTTCTTTCGCATTGGCTGGGTCGCTACAGACGTTGCCGTTACTTACCAAGGTGCCGTTTTTATTCAAGCATGCGGTGCCGTTGCCAACGTAAGTTACGCAAACGGTATCGCACCAGCTTTGCGTGAACTCCGTGCGGCGACCAGAAATCACGTGTGACGGATTGGTCGCGCTGGCGCAGGTTTGCGCGCTTGATGCAGCACTTGATGTCGCCGTGCTAGTGGCTGTACTCGTTGTACTGCCGCCAGTTTTGCATCCACCTGCCGCAGCTTGGGTGGCGTCTGTATAGCACGCGCCTCCGCATGTGTAGGGGTGTGAAGCAGGGCAACTTTGGGCGTGCGCAAGATTGCTAAAAGCAATCAATGCACCGACCCCCAGTATCCCTTTAAGGAGATTGCTGTTTAATAATTTCATTTTTTACCTTTATTGTTGAGAACAGAAAAAGAATTGTGAAATTTTTTGTTGCTTGATTCTTTCTTGCTCGTGTTTAGCCCAAGGTGGAGATAAAGATCTCGCGTCCTCAACATACGTTTTCAGGCGTTATCCTCAAGTTCGTAGTTGTCCAATACGTAAACTCAAACTCCTAACTTCTGTTAGAACTAAAGTGGGTGAGTAAATAATTCACAGGCTGCGGTTGATGTGAGTAATTTGTGAAACATCTACTCAAATGCGGGTGGAGGAAAAAGCCGCCACTTAAATTAGGAATCAGGTGCGGCACTTCCTCTATAAAGAGGTTTATAAAATCTGTAATCTCTGGAATAAATACAATTAAAACTGGACTGCTAAATTGCTTTCTCAATTCTTGGCTATACTCTTTCGGTGAGACTTTCCACCATTCAGGAAAATGACTATGAAGAATAAAATCAATATCTTGCTTACGGCCACACTAGCGCTTTCGCTCTCGGTATTAACCGGCTGCGGCGGAAGCAGTAAACAAAAAGCGCCAGAGCCAACGGGAGCAGAAGCTTTCGTTGCGGGAACTCATCCACGCTTTGACCCTGTGATTTCAGATCTCCCTTTTAACACCGATTTGGTGTTTGCGAAGGCAGCTGCGACTGATGGCACTGCGGACGTTGGGACACCATCGGATACTGTTCGCGCGACTCTCAACGGTCTAGATGGTTTTTCAACCACAGCCTTTTTTGATGTGATGGTGGAAGGTAGTGTTGATGCCGCCACTGTGTTGCCGATGAAAACAGTGTTCTTACTGGAGTTAAATACCGGCGGTAAAGATGCTCTTAATCCCGCCAATATTGTAGGTATTGCGGGTGCGGCGACTTTTGATACGCGAGTTGTATCGCTGGATGGTGGCACTAACAACGTGATTCGTATTCGCCCAACCTTACCCTTGAAATCCAAAGCCAAATATTTGGTGTTTCTCACCAACGATATTAAAGACTCTGGGGGCAAAGCCTTAACCCGCTCATGGACTTACAACGCACTGCACGACACAACCTATTCAATTTTGGATAGCTTGGTTCCTGTGCGTAATGCCATTACCGGCTGGGAAACCTTGGCTTCTGGCTTCCTTGTAGCAACTACGGGTGCTGCGCCGGCTGCCGCTGTTGATAAGTTAGTCCTGACTTACACTTTCACCACTACAGACCCACAAACTCCGCTGATTGCCATGGCATCGCCACGTGCAGCTTTGGCGGCAAGCCAAATTGCGGCGGGTGTACCTGCTGCCACAGCCATAGCGGGAGTTTCTCAATTGGACGCAGCGGGTTTGTTATCAACGCCTAAGCAACGCCCGCTGAAAGTATCCGCACTGACGGGTGTTGATATGGGCGTGCTGAGCAACGGCGCCTTGGCTGGCAACGTGGGCAAGCTCTATACCGGCTTCATCAAGATTCCTTATTACCAAACCGCCCCGGGAACATTGCCTTTCGGCGCTTACCTGACACGCAACTGGACGCCTGATTTAACGCTTGCAGCAGCAATCAAGGCAACTGTTCCTGCTGATGTGGATAAGTCTTACAACGTGACCTATCGCTACCCATTTGCGGCAAAAACGACCGATGAATCTATCCCGCTGCAGGTGACGTTACCCGAGAAAAATTGGGTTCCTGGCTATGCAGGCTCTCTCTCTTGCGGACAAATCTACGCTGCCAGTGGCTATCCTGTCGTTATCTACGTACACGGCATTACCAGTGATCGCACTTCAGGTTTGGCCTTGGCGCATACCTTGGCTAGTCGTTGTTTAGCGACAGTCGCCATTGATTTACCCGTGCACGGAGTGGCGGCTAATAATCCGTTTGTGAATGTGCTCAATGTTGAGAAGAGCCAGATGATTCCGTTCGCGGCTATCTACGGCGCCGACGCTCCCCATGAGCGTCACTTCAACGTAGCAGGTCCAGGCGGTTCTCCTGCGCCTATGAACTTTGCTGCGCCAACTGCGAATGATGGCTCAGGTGCGCATTTCACCAACCTCGGCTATTTGTTGAATACCCGCGACAACAACCGCGAGGCAGTGATGGATTTGCTCAACCTAAATGCGAGTTTGAAAGGTCTTGATGCCGATTTCGTGCAGGCACAGGGTGCCAAGTTGAACCTCGGCAACGTCAACGTTATCGGACACTCGCTGGGTGGCATTTTGGGGTCTGTGTTTACTACCGTGAATCAGATTGCCATTTCCAACGATGCCAAACTGGGGCTTGCATCCAATCTTAACCCTGTTCGCAGTTTGGTGGCTTCAGTAGCGGCTACTCAGGTAGCGCAGATCCTGGTTAATTCGGCCACATTTGCTCCCGTTATCAATGCTGGTTTGAGTAAAGCAGGCGTAAATGTTGGCACCAGTAACTATGAGAAGTTTATGTATGCTGCCCAAAGTGCAGTCGATTCTGGTGACCCGGTAAACTTTGCACAGATACTTGCGACCTTAAAGGTTCCCGTGCTGTTGCAACAAGTTAAAGATGACCAAGTGATTCCTAATAGTGCAGATAGCGCTCCGCTTACAGGTACTGCAGCCTTTGCAAGATTGTTAGGTACTACGCAATTGGGCTTTGGCGAAACCCAACTCGGTTTGGGATTTGTTAAGTTGAATGCTGGTGATCATGGTTCACTCTTGCGACCCACTACGGCAGCGCCTTTAGTGACAACTGAAATGCAAACCCAAGCGGTTAGCTTTGTGCTCAATGCCGGCAAGGTTGCGGTAGGGGCCGGCGCGCCTCAATATGTGGATGTCGCCAAATAAGTTAACGCTTTAAGTGCACCAAAAAAAGCCCGCCTTGAAATTGGCGGGCTTTTTTTTGAGCAACAAAAACTGACACGCATATTTCTCGATAAGTTTTTTGGCAATTTTGCAGTCACGGAAAGCTAGCTTGTGTATTATTGCGACCACTGAATCTCGTTATACTCAAACAAATTCCAAATTGAGACCGTGTTATGACACCTCGCAATTATTTATACATGCTCCGTAAGTACGAAGACTATCAACCACAAATTGAGCGCTTGCTCGATTCCATCGTTACGGCCCTAATGCCGCGCAAGCTTGAGTCAGATGAATCGCAATTACACCAAACTGTCGAGCGCTTGCATAAATCCTATCCATTTGTAGAGTTGCTTTATTGCCTCGATGAACACGGCATGCAGACTACAGTATCCGCTGCCGCGCCAGACATCGACGATTCCAAGCGCAGCGAACCCGGTATGCGTTCAGATCGCAGCAACCGCGCTTACTACACCAAGGCAGTAAAGAGCGAAAAAATTTCTACCGTAACCTCGCCTTATCTATCTAACGCGACTCATCAGCTTGCTATTTCAGCGGTGCAGCGTTACACCACCTCAGAAAATAAAATTGGCTTTCTGGTAATCAATTTTAATTTGGAAAAACTAATTACCTTTTTGAACGGTGACGAGTTGCGTCGCAAAGTGCATCCAGTTTTTCAATTGGTGTACGCGGTGATAGGTTTAATGTTGGTGGCCATTTCTGGTTTGTTGCTTTATTACGGCGGCAAGGAAATGTATTACGTAGTGCATGATCACATTAATGCACCTATACAAATATTCGGAACTGTCATTCTAGTTACTTTGGGGCTCGCGATTTTTGATTTGGGTAAAACCATACTCGAAGAAGAAGTTCTATTGCACAAAGATATTCACCACGAAGGCTCTATTCGCCGTACCATCAGCCGTTTTATGGCGGCCATTGTTATCGCGGTATCGATTGAATCGCTCTTGTTAATGTTTAAATCGTTGCTGGGTGGCACTGATCATCTGTTCGATGCTGTGTTAATGTTGTTTGCTGCTGTTGCCATGTTGGTTGGTTTGGGTGTTTACTTGAAGTTGACTGATAAAAAATAATCGCAACAATATTTGACTGAAAAAGGCTTGATGAAGAATCAGGCCTTTTTTGTTTAGGTTCATGCTGCATATTAAATAGAAAGAGAAGCCTGTGAGCACAAAACAAAAAAGCGCATTTGTCTGCAACGATTGCGGAGCGGATTTTAAAAAGTGGCAAGGCCAGTGTCCTGAGTGTGGAGCGTGGAATTCCATTGTTGAAGTTCGCCTTGGGCCAACCCCTACTAATCGCTCAGCAAAATTTGAAGGTTACGCGGGTGGTGCAACGGGCAACAACGTGCAAACCTTGGCTGAAATTGCACTGGGCGATGTCCCACGTTTTTCCAGCGGCACCAGCGAATTTGACCGTGTACTCGGTGGCGGTTTTGTACCGGGTTCTGTTGTATTGATTGGTGGGAATCCCGGTGCAGGTAAAAGTACATTGCTGCTACAAACGTTGTGTTTTCTCGCACGCAATATGTCTTCACTTTATGTCACGGGTGAAGAATCACTGCAGCAAGTTGCCATGCGCGCGCAGCGTTTAGGTTTACCGACTGATAAGTTACAAATGCTGAGCGAAACCAACGTAGAAACTATTTGTGCAACTGCGCAGCAAGTCGCTCCCAAAGTGATGGTGGTGGATTCTATTCAAGTGGTGCACATGGAAGATATTTCATCTGCACCGGGTTCAGTATCACAAGTGCGTGAAAGTGCCGCCTACTTAACTCGTTTTGCAAAGCAAACCGGCACTGTGGTTATTTTGGTGGGTCATGTAACAAAAGATGGTTCGCTCGCAGGGCCAAAAGTATTGGAGCACATGATTGATTGCTCAATTTTATTGGAGGGCGATAACGACTCACGCTTTCGTACTTTGCGCGGCAATAAAAATCGTTTTGGTGCGGTAAATGAATTGGGTGTATTCGCCATGACCGAGCAGGGCATGCGCGAAGTGAATAATCCTTCCGCCATATTTTTGCAGCGCGCTGAAGACCCAGCGCCCGGTTCAGTGGTGATGGTGATGTGGGAAGGCACGCGTCCGTTGCTAATTGAAATTCAGGCGCTGGTAGATGACAGTCACTTAGGGAATCCACGTCGTGTTGCCGTGGGAATGGATCAAAATCGTTTATCTATGTTGCTCGCCGTTTTGCATCGCCATGGTGGAATTATGGTGGGCGATCAGGATGTATTCGTAAACGTAGTAGGCGGCGTGCGCGTCGCAGAAACCAGTGCGGATCTTGCAGTCTTATTGGCGATTGTTTCCAGCTTTCGCGATAAAATTTTGCCGCAAGATTTAATGGTGTTTGGCGAAGTAGGCCTGTCGGGTGAAATTCGCCCAGTGCCAAGCGGCCAAGAACGTTTGCGCGAAGCGGCTAAACATGGGTTCAAAAAAGCCATTGTGCCTATTGGCAATGCACCGCGTGAAAAGAATGTAGGTATTGAAGTGATTGCGGTAAAAAATTTACAAGAATCACTTAACGCTTTGTAAAATTTTTTAATCAGTTGCGCAAATTTCCAATAGCAAGCCTCGCAACCAGCGATGAACTGGGTCGGCATCCATTCGCGGATGCCAAATCATCGAAACCGTAAACTCTTGCGTTGCAAAAGGCAGCGGAAAGCTGTGCATACTGCTACGCAAATTTCCGGTGTGACGCTCGGGAACACTGGCAATTAAATCAGATGCCTTTGCCAATGCCACAGCCGTAGAAAATCCCCCCACAATTGTCGCTATATTGCGTTTGAGTCCTAACAGCTCGAGTGCATCATCAATTTGACCTCGCGCTAATCCTCGTCGCGATATTTGAATATGCCGCCCTGCGGTGTAAGTCTCGGGTGTTATTTCCTGCAAACACAACGAATGCTCCGATTGCACAACACCAATAAATCGATCGCGAAAAAGTGCTCGCGTGCGCAGCTCCGGGCCAGTAGTTTCATCGACAACTCCGGTTTCCAAATCCACAGTTCCATTGCGCAGCGATGTGCTTTCTTTGTTGGGCTTTTGCAAAAAGCAGATGCGTATGTTCGGCGCTTCACGATTAACACGCGCAAGCAATTCCGCGCCAAAATTTTCAACAAAGCCTTCGCTGGTACGCAGTGTAAAACTTCTTACTAGCTGGCTTAAATCCGGTGTTTCGGCGGGGCGCAATACGGCCTGAGTATCTTGTACCAATTGGCTGACTTGTTCGCGCAGTTCCAGCGCTCTGGGGGTGGCAACTAAACCGCGCCCGGCTCGAACCAGCAGTGGGTCGCCCGTAGCCTCGCGCAAGCGCGCCAATGCACGGCTCATGGCTGATGGGCTTAGCCTCAACCGTTGGGCGGCCTTGGCCACGCTGCCTTCGGAGAGTACTGCATCGAGTGTGATGAGTAAGTTGAAATCAGGATTTGTCATAGGCTGACTTTAGCACGCTTTCTTTTGGTGTGGTGTTGTGTGCACTAATTAACTGCAAATGCTGCGTCTTCCGCTGCCTCAATCGCAAGTCTAGGATATTCCTGTGTATATCTTTATTGATCGGGAACATTCTGATGAACGCTCATATCGCAACATCAAGCGCAATTAAGGCTTCCGCAGTAGCTTGGGCATTGGCATGCCTAGCGCTGGTTATGCTTATGTCTTCACTCGGTACCAGCATTGCTAATGTCGGCTTGCCGACCTTAACCGCTGTTTTCAATAGTTCGTTCCAAGTGGTGCAGTGGGTGGTTATCGCCTATTTGTTGGCGATTACCGTTGCGATTGTAAGCATGGGGCGGCTGGGGGATGTTCTTGGCCGCCGCCGCTTATTATTGACTGGATTGCTGATATTTATGGTTGCATCAACATTCTGTGGATTGGCAGAAAGCCTTTGGCTATTGATTCTTGCTCGCGTATTGCAAGGGCTTGGTGCCGCCGCCATGATGGCGCTCACCATGGCGTTTGTGGGCGATATAGTGCCCAAAGCGAAAACCGGTAGTGCCATGGGGTTGTTGGGTACCATGTCTGCAGTGGGCACTGCCTTGGGGCCTTCGCTGGGTGGTTTGTTGATTGCAGGTTTGGGTTGGCGGGCGATTTTTCTAGTCAATTTGCCCTTGGGCATCGTGGCTCTGTTTCTGGCTTATCGCTATTTGCCACATGATCCAGAAAAGCTATATCGCACTCGATTTGATCCAGCAGGAACCCTCGTGCTCGCCATCACTTTAGTGAGTTACGCACTTGCTATGACCCTAGGGCGCGGCAATTTTGGCTTAATCAATCTTGCCTTGGTGTGCCTTGCTGGTCTCGGCATTGGCTTATTTGTGTTGGTAGAAACCAAAGTTGCATCGCCTTTAGTGCGGATGAACTTGTTTAGTAACTCGGCTCTAAGCGCAGGTTTTGCGTCCAGCAGTTTGGTTGCGACAGTGATCATGACAACGCTGGTGGTGGGGCCATTTTATTTGGCGGGTGCATTTGGGTTAGATGCTGTCGGCCTTGGCTTGGTCATGTCTGCCGGTCCTGTGGTTTCTGCGTTAGCGGGAATTCCTGCTGGCACGCTTGTCGATAAACTTGGTTCTCACTGCATGGCGATTTTGGGTTTGTTGGGTATGCTGATTGGCGCTATTTTTTTATCAATAGCGTCCAGTAATCTCGGGTTGCTTGGGTATGTGATTCCTTTGGTAATAATGACCAGTGGCTACGCCATATTTCAGGTTGCGAATAACACCTCAGTCATGTCTGTAGCTACTTCAGAAACGCGTGGGCTTGTATCTGGGATGTTAAATCTTTCGCGCAATCTAGGGCTTATTACCGGTGCATCAGTAATGGGTGCTGTATTTATAGCAGGGCTGGGAATGAACGCGGCTGATGCAAATCTTGCAGCGCTAACAGCTGGAATGCGAATAACGTTTATGCTTGCAGCTTCGTTAATTATTGTGGCACTTACGATAAGTATGCTCGCGAAAAAATATTCGAAATAATGCAGGTTTGTGAAAATTTATGTGGCTTTGCTGTTGAGACTAACAAGGATTTTTTTCAGCAACTCTGCATCCAATTCGCTCGCGGGTTCATATTGAATTCCAAGCATGTGTTCCTGTTGATGCACTAAAGTTCCCTGTAAGTGTAAGTACGGCAGCATGCCTTCCGGCACTTCCATTTCAGGGATTTCCAAACGCAAACGAATGGGATCCCCCGCGCACAAATTGTATTCATCCAGCAGCGCTATACGCGCGCCATAAAATGAAATATCCAACACGTGAGCGGCCCATTCTTTATCGGAGCTACCAAGTTCGGCAAAGGCACGTAAGGGATAGCGTGGGCTGGTTCTTCTTTCGTTATTGTTCATGCGTTGACAACCTCAATCAATCCAGAAATTTACCGAGTGAGACTTAACTGGCGCCGGCAATTAATTCTGTAAGCTCGCGTTCAGCGGCATTTGAATCGCCTATGTTTAATTCAATTAGCCGGCGCAGATGGCTGATACTGTCTATATCGATAGTGACGCAAGCTAAATGTAATTGATCAAGTGTTTGGTGAACCACTTGGGCGGACATGGCAATGCTGGTTTGATCCGACAAAATAATTTTTACCAACAAGGGTGTGGTAGGTTGCAATTGATAGGGGCCGAGTTTGGCTAGCAAAAGCCCTTTTAGGGAGATATCTAATAATTGCGCTTGCCAGTTTTTATCCCCTTGTGCAATTTCTACACGGGCATCAAAATCAATTCGGCTAAAGCGGCGGCGATCTTCGGTCATAGGCGTCTACACTACTCTCATGGGTTGTACACTTGAGTGTAGCTCAAGTACCTTAAATGGCCATTCGAGTAGGCAGGAGACGCTGGTATTCGTTGTGATTTGCCTTGCCCAATGCTGCAACTCTATAATCGCGCCTTTTTAATGTAACGGGTTTCATAAAAATGACAGATTTTCGAATTGGAATAGACCTTGGCGGTACAAAAACTGAGGTGATTTTACTGAACGGCAGTAGCCAAGAGTTATTCCGTACCCGCATTCCCACCGTGCGCGATGACTATTCAGCCACACTACGCGATGTAGCGAGTTTGGTCGCTCAAGCCGAAGCAGCTGCCGGTCAAACCAATATTCCCGTAGGTATAGGCATTCCTGGCACAGTATCGCGCAAAACTGGCTTTGTAAAAAATGCCAATGCTACTTGGCTCAACGGAAAACCATTTCAAAAAGATCTCTCTGCTCAGTTGAGCCGTGATGTAAAAATTACGAACGATGCCAATTGCCTTGCTGTTTCTGAAGCGACAGACGGTGCAGGTCGCGGTCACGATTTGGTTTTCGCCGGCATATTAGGTACAGGTTGCGGCGCGGGTGTTGCGTTTAAAGGTCAGCCTATTGTTGGCCCCAATGGTGTAGCGGGGGAGTGGGGACATAATTCTCTGCCATGGACTACGGAAGCTGAATTAGAAGCGCGCCCCTGTTATTGTGGCAAATCAGGCTGTCAGGAAACCTTTTTGTCTGGAACCGGTTTGTGTAAATCCTACGAGGTAGTAACCGGCCTAAAACTGAAAGGCCATGAAATTGCCGAGCGTGCAGCCAAAGACGAAATTCATGCACGCCACGTGTTGGATGCCTATTTTGATCAGCTCGCCCGTGGTTTGGCGGCGGTTATCAATATTATGGACCCGGATATCATTGTGTTGGGTGGCGGCGCTTCCAACATTGCCGAGATCTACACGTCAGTGCCGCAATTGCTGAGCAAATATGTGTTTGGTTTTGAGTGCGATACTCCAATCGTGCAAGCTGTTCACGGTGATTCGAGTGGGGTGCGCGGCGCGGCGTGGCTTAATCCGCTATAATCCGGCGCTCATGGGTTCAGGGCAGGTCTAATCTTGCCTTGAACCAATTGCTGACTTGCTTTGTGATTTCCTCTTATGCGCAACTTACATCTCCCCCTAGCATTTGCGCTGAGTTTCCTTTTGTGTGTTCATCCTGCATTTGCGCAACAACCGGCTCCCGCTCAACGCATTGTCTCAATTAATCTATGTTTGGACGCGTTACTCATTAAATTGGTAGAGCCCACGCGTGTTGACTCACTTTATTATTTGTCGGCGAATCCACAATTCTCGGCAGTTGCCGAGCAAGCAAAAAAATACAATTTAAATCGTGGCCTCGCTGAAGACATAGTTCCACGCAATCCTGATTTGGTGTTGGCCGGAACTTATACTTCTGCTGATCTAAAAGCTCTATTGAAGCAATTAAAATTTCGCGTAGAAGTTTTAGATTTGCCGCAAAATTTAGATGATATATCTGCTCATATTCGTCGCTTTGGGGAGTTGGTAAGCCGGCCAGTAGAAGCGAATATGATGGCGGATAGGTTTGAACAAAAATTAGTGCAGCTAGATGAAGCGCGAAAGGGTATTAAACCTATCCCCGGGTTTTGGTACTCATCAAATGGTGTAGTGATTGGTAGTGATACTGTAGAAAACGAATTAATGACGCGTGCAGGTTTTCATAACCTCGCACTTGATAAAAATATAGTTGGTTTTAAACAACTCGATTTAGAAGAACTGATTCTTGCTCAACCTAAAGTTATTATTATTGAAGCCTCTGATGTGCAAGCATTTTCACTCGCGCAAGAATATGTAGAACACCCCGCATTGCGTAGCAACCACGTAAAGATTATTCGCTTGCCATCAACCTTATCCTGTGTTGCACCTGTTGCGGCAGATGCAATTGAAAGCCTTATGCAGCAGCGTAAAAGCTTGCCTTATTAGTTCAAGGAATTTTCGTGCAAACAAAATCATTCCCCGTTTTAATTTCATTGTTGGTAATGGGTGTTGTGCTGACATTTATTTGTTCACTTACTATGGGCAATGTATCTATATCTGTCATTCAGGCAGTAAAAGATTTATTGAGCCACACACCGTCTTTGCATCAAACCGTTGTATGGGAAATTCGTTTACCCCGAGTGCTTCTTGCAGTTTTAGTGGGCGCAACTTTGGGTATGGCTGGCGCAGCTATGCAAGGCTTTTTGCGCAACCCATTGGCAGAGCCTGGAATTTTAGGTGTTTCAAGTGGTGCAGCCTTTGGTGCTGTATTAGTGCTTTATTTTGGTTTAGCAACTGGCGTTTGGTATTTGCTGCCCCTAGCGGCTATTGGGGGGGCGTTGGTTGCGTTAATTTTGGTGTATTTGTTGGCGGGCTTTCGTAGCAGCGTGCTGTCACTAATATTGGCGGGTGTGGCAATTAATGCTATCGCCGGTGCATTAATTGGTGTCGCTTTAAATTTTGCGCCCAGTTTGTTTGCCATGCAGGAAATTGTGTTTTGGTTGATGGGGTCACTCGCGAATCGCAATATTCACCATGTCTATATAGCAGCACCATTTATTGTGGTGGGATGGATTTTGTTGTTAAGCCGTTATCGTTTTTTAAATGCATTAAGCCTTGGTGAAGAAACCGCAATGACCTTGGGCTTTCATCCACAGCGTGAACGCAATTTATTATTGTTAGGTTTAGCCTTGTGCGTAGGAGCATCGGTTGCTGTTAGTGGCAGCATTGGTTTTGTTGGATTGGTGGTGCCGCATTTATTGCGTCCCTTGGTAGGCCATAAGCCGGGGCGCTTATTAGTTGCCAGTGCTTTGGGCGGAGCGCTCTTGGTTTTAGGCGCAGATATTTTGGTGCGGCAATTAGATGTTGCACGCGAATTAAAATTAGGTGTGGTTACTTCATTATTGGGTGGGCCATTCTTTTTAATGTTAATTTTAAAAACGCGTTCGCGTTGGATTTAACATGAATTATCTATCGGCAAGTAATCTATCGTTGAGTCTCGGCAACAAAACAGTTGTTGAGCATATGACAATGCATGTTGAGGCGGGAGAGTTTATTGGTTTGATTGGACCCAATGGCGCAGGCAAAAGTTCGCTCTTGCGCATGCTGGCTGCTTTAGTAAAACCTAACACAGGCAGTATTAGCCTCTCGCCGCAAAATACTCCAACCTTAACAGAAAAAATTTCCGCGCAAGTTCGTGCACGTTTTATGGCATATCTCGCGCAGCATGAAACACCTGCGTGGCCGTTAAGCGTTAGAAGTTTGGTTGCGCTAGGCCGCTCGCCTTGGAATTCAACGGTGAGTACAAACGCGGAAGATGATGCGGCTATTCAGCATGCGTTGGTCATGACAGATGTAATTACCTTGGCCGAGCGCCCTGTGACAGAATTATCTGGCGGTGAATTACAGCGCGCATTGCTGGCGCGTGTTTTTGCGGGTAACCCCAAACTTATTTTAGCAGATGAACCTATTGCGGCGCTCGATGTATATCACCAGTTACATATTATGGAATTACTGCAATCCCACGCGTGGCAGGGCGGTGCGGTGATTGCTGCGTTGCACGATTTAAGCTTGGCTGCACGATTCTGTTCACGACTAATTTTAATGCATCACGGAAAATTAGTTGCAGAGGGCGAGCCGGTAAAGGTGCTCACACCGGAAAATCTCGCCAAAGTTTACGGTGTAAGTGCGCATGTAGATTGTCGAGACGATGGCGTCGTTATTATTCCTACTAAACGTGTAGCCCAATGATGAAAGCCAAAATATTACGACACATTATTAACCTATGGCCGCCGTTATTTTTTAACGCCATTAAGGTAACGCGCATTGCCGATAATTTTCGCGAAATAGATG
This sequence comes from Cellvibrionaceae bacterium, assembly GCA_021151525.1. Classification (GTDB taxonomy): domain Bacteria; phylum Pseudomonadota; class Gammaproteobacteria; order Pseudomonadales; family Cellvibrionaceae; genus Cellvibrio. The sequence goes on from JAGKXD010000038.1 coordinate 27,644, forward strand.
TGACCTTAAAATTGCGTTGGTACAACCGCAATAATGTGCGCACGCAATTTGGCGGCAATTTATTTGCTATGACAGATCCATGGTATATGTTGATGCTCATGGAAAATCTGGGCCGCGATTACTATGTGTGGGATAAAAAGGCGAACATTGATTTTATTTCACCGGGGAGAACCCACGTCACCGCCAAATTTATTCTCTCGGAAGAAAAAATTGCAGAGATACGTGCAGCAACAACAAGTGGCGAAAAATATCTACCCGAGTTTGTGGTCGATGTTTTCAATGCCGAGCACCAATTGGTTGCGCGAGTTCATCGAACGGTTTATATAAAACGAAAACCTTCTAAATAATATTATTGCTTGACTCGCCCCCTTCAAACTTTTACCCTGCGCGCCGAGGTGTTTGACGTGCCAAATTGCTGATTTTTCAGCCTGCGCAAGGGTCAAAGTAAATGGGAAGTTTGGTGCGCTAGCTTTTTAGCAAAGCCAACACTGCCCCCGCAACGGTAAATAGGTCTGCGTTTGCAGCATATAAGTCCGATACCAGCCTCAAAACCCTATATTCACGATGTCGCGGAGGGCAACATCGGTGGAAATTCTGTGTTTTACGGAGCTGTTTTATGAACGGCTTCGCGCATTATTCCCGCTTCCCCTCCCTCATCCCATTTTTGGATTGAGGAAATTATGTCTTTCAAATCTTTCGCATTAACGCCTATTAATGCAGCGTTATTATCAATCGCGTTTGTGCCTTCCGCTTTTGCTGCCGATGAAAAAGTCGAAACCGTTTTAATCAGCGCTACGCGCAGTGAAGGCCCGGCTATGCCTGTTGCTACGCAAATTAAAGTGATTGATGCAGAACAAATCCGCTTGAGCGGTGCAACAACGATTACTGAAGTTCTGCGTGCACAAGCGGGCATTCAAATTCAGGATTTGGATGGTAGTGGTGGCCGTAATGTAACTGTCGCTATGCGCGGTTTTTCTGCGAACGCATCCAGCAATACATTAGTATTGGTTGATGGACGTAAATTAAATAACCCGAGCCTTGCAGGCCCCGCATTAAATACAGTAGCGATTAAAGATGTCGAGCGTATTGAGATTGTTCAAGGCAGTGCTGGTGTGCTTTACGGTGATCAAGCTGTAGGTGGTGTAATTAATATTGTTACGCACAAAGCTAAAGCGGGCGAATTGAATGCTGTTGTTAGTGCAGAAGCAGGCAATTACGATTTGAAAAATTACACCGCAAGTCTAAGCCAAGGTTTCGCGAACGGTTTAAGTTATAACGTGAGTGCACAAAAGCGTGAGACAGATAACTATCGTCAAAACAACCACTCAGAAATAACTAATGTGCTCGGTAAAATTGCTTATGACTTTGATGTTGGCAGCGTCTTTATTGAAAAGCAAAAAATTGACGATGACTTGGGCTTGCCTGGCAACCTCTTGCAAAGCGAGGCCGATAAAGACCCGCGTCACAGCAATACGCCACGCGATTATTCAAATCAAGATACAGATTTGCAGCGCGCAGGCGGCCAAATTAAATTTTTAGAAAATTGGTCATTGCTTGCTGAATATGCAGATCGTGATGAAACTGGTAAATATCTTTACGATGACTACAACAAAGCAGATGGATATTATCCTTACGGCAACACTTATGAAATGCACGTAAAAAATATTACTCCACGCGTTGTAGGTTCACTACCCACTGCAAATGGCAATGCGGTAATCACTTTGGGTTATGATCAAGTGGATGCCGATTACGCAACAGGCGATGGCTACACTAATATTTCGCAAACGCAGCAAGATGTTTATGGGCAAGTGATTTATCCTGTGACTAAGGTTATTACCTTGAACGCAGGTGTGCGTCATGCAAGTGTTGACGATAAAAATCATGCCTTATCGAATAAACACAATGATTCTGTCAATATTGGCGAATTCGGTATTAACTATCAAATCGATTCCAACTGGCGTGCATTCGGCCGTTTTGCAGATGGCTTCCGTTTTGCGAATGCCGATGAAAATGGTTATGTGGCTCCAGGTGTTGATTTCCTTGAAGTACAAACCAGCAAATCTCAGGAGTTAGGTTTAGCGTGGTCTGCAGACGCGGCGAGTGTAAAATACAGTTTGTTCCACATGGTGGTTGATAACGAAATTATGTACGACCCGCTTGCAGGAACTTACGGTGCCAATATCAATTTGCCCGAGTCTGAGCGCCAAGGTTTACTGTTTGATGGCGAAGTTCAACTGAGTGAACAAATTGCGTTGCGTGGTAACTATACCTATACCGATGCAAAATTGACCTCTGGTAGTTTTAAAAATAAATCTGTTCCATATGTTGCTAAAAATACAGCGAACTTGGGCGTAGTATTTACGTTTATTAAAAACATTAATGTCAGCATAGATGCAAATTATGTGGGCAGCCGTTATCTAGTTGGTGACAATGCCAACACCCAACCCCAAGTAGATCCGGTGACTTTATTTAATTTGAATATTTTGTGGGACATTAACGCACTTGAGTTAGGTATGCGTGTTAAAAACCTGACCGGTGAAAAATATTCTGATTATGAAGGAACAGGTTGGAAGGGTACTTATTTATACCCACAACCAAAGCAAGCCTATAGTGCGCACGTGACGTACCGCTTCTAAAATATAGAAACGGTGAACTAAGGGCGCGTTTATCGCGCCTTTTTTGAATTCTAATTATTGCGATTTTCAGGAGCCATTTCATGACCGACGATAAAGCCCAATCCAAACAAGAGCGTCATCAGGAACGTATGCAGCAGCGCAAAGAAATTGTAGATGCGAAAATTGCTCGTGCAACGGAAGATCGCGGGGTTGTTATAGTCTTAACGGGTGATGGAAAAGGTAAAAGTAGTTCTGGTTTTGGTACTGCGCTGCGCTGTTTAGGTCATGGTTATAAAGTTGCCATAGTGCAATTTATTAAAGGCACTTGGGAGTGTGGAGAGAAGAACTTTTTAACCGAAAGTCTTTTTCGTGGTGAAAATCCCAAACTTGAATATTTTGTCATGGGCACAGGCTTTACTTGGGAGACACAAAACGCCGAGCAAGATAAAGCTGCAGCAGAGCAAGTCTGGGCGGAGTGCGAGCACGTATTTAATGATCCTGAAATTCATTTGGTGTTGTTGGATGAATTAACCTATATGCTCAACTACAAATATCTTGATAAAGATAAAGTGGTCGCTGCAATTCAAAATCGACCCCTCAATCAAAACGTTATTATTACTGGGCGCGGTGCTAAAAAATATCTTGAAGATTTGGCAGATACCTTTAGTGAAGTAAAAGCGATCAAGCATGCGTTTGATAGTGGAGTGAAAGCGCAAAAAGGAATTGAGTGGTAACCGCTCATCCTGAGCGCGAAGCAGTCGAAGGATTTATTTAAATAGGGAGTCTTCATCCTCGCGCAGCGGGGATCCAGCAGTTTGTAATCCACAATCAAAAACCGGATTACTCGTTTTTCTCGCCCTTCGGGTCAACCTGCGGTTGTTCAAACACTCTGTGTTTAGTCCCGCTGCGCGAGGATGACGATTCCTTTTTGAATAGAAATTTTCCTGGCTACGCACTCAATAATAATAGGTAGAAAAATATTTTAAAGCGGCGCACCAATCCAGCGAAGAACGGGTTTTGCCTCTGGATGATCATCAATATCAATGCGAGTGTGCGAGCAGTACTCAATGTGCAGTTGTTGAAAGAGTGGGGCGTTCAACGGAATATTTAATATGGCGGCAATTATCATGCGAATGCTGCCGCCGTGACTCAATATAAGTGTGTGCTCACAATATTGTTGAGTGTGAATATCTTTCCACGCGGTATTAATTCTGTTAGAAAAAACTTGTAAGCTTTCCCCCTTGGGGGGCGTTGATGCTAATGGAGATTGCCAAAACAACTCCAGTTGCGGCCATTGATCATTTAGAGAATTAAAATCTACGCCATCCCAATCGCCAAAATTACATTCCTGTAATTCATTCATAATTGAAACAGGTAATAGGTGGTGAGTTGCAAATTCTTTTGCCGTTTGCATGCAGCGCTGTAGTGGTGATGTAAAAATATAATCTATAGGCATTTCTTGATGCAGGCGTGATAATCCTGAAAGCAATTCCTGCTGCCCACGAATACTTGGGGCAACATCTGTTTTTCCATAGAGTGCTGCCGGGCCGTTGACTTTACCGTGACGAACAAAGCTGAAATGCCGGGTTTTCATAAGAGCCTTCTTAAGTGCAATTTATATTGCGTAATCACCTAGATTTTAATGGCATTGCCAAACCTGCAACCATAAATATAACTTGATTAGCTTGCTGTGCTAATTGCTGGTTTAAGCGTCCCGCTTCATCAACAAATTGCCGGGTGACTTCGCCTAAGGGAATGATTCCCAATCCGACTTCGTTGGTCACAAGAATAACCTCTGCCGCTGTGCCTTGTAGGTTATTGATTAGCTCTGAAAATAGCAGGGAAAAATTTTGTTGGGCGTTGTTGTGAAGTTGATTGTTCAGCCATAGCGTCAAACAATCTACCAACACAACCTGTTGCTTTTTGGCTTCTGTTTTTAGTAGCTCGCTGAGTTCAAGTGGACACTCATGCAACAACCATTGCTCTGGGCGACGGGCTCGATGATGTTCAATGCGCGCAGCCATTTCGTCGTCAAATGCAGTGGCGGTAGCAACATAAGAGACAGGTAAATTATGGGTTGATGCAAGTTCCTCAGCATATTTTGATTTGCCAGAGCGGGCACCACCAATCACTAATGTTAGGCTCATGGGATTAAAAACCTTGTGCGATAAGTGCGAGGTAAATACAAAGTTCACTGACTTGTTGTGTTGCGCCCAAGCAATCACCAGTAACGCCTTGTAAATGATGATTAAAATATGCTTTGGCAATTTGACGAATGACCATCAACATAATTGTCAACAATAGCAGCGTTTTCCAATCAACTAAAAATATTAGTGGCAGCGCGCTAGCTAACAAAATAATTTTATCGGTAAGCGATTGGGCTTTTGCCATGGGCTTTACTTTTTCAGTGTCAGGATCGCTTGCAATATCCACATCAAATAGCAAGCTTACTGCCAGCATGCGTGATAAGGCATATGCAATAGCTATGCATAAAATAGTATTGTGGGTTTCTTGTAGTAAAACAAATTTTCCTAGCAGTGCCATGACCAATGCACAAGCACCGTACGTACCAATGCGGCTGTCTTTCATGATAGTTAATTTTTTTTCGCGTGTGAATCCGCCACCTAAACCATCGGCGGTGTCAGCTAAACCATCTTCATGAAATGCACCGGTTAACAAAAGGCTAAATAGAATAGATAACCAAATACTGATATTCACCGAAAGAAACTGATGGCTGAGAAAATAAATACACGCAACGCCAAGCCCTAATAGCCAGCCCACAAGCGTAAAGTAACGGCTGGCGTGGTTGAGTTTTTCTGGTGAATAGCTAACCCATTTGGGCATGGGGATACGGCTGAAATAGCCCAAGGCTAACAAGAATAAATTAATTTCATGCCTTGCCGCGTCTAAGATCATACGTCGATTCCAGTGCTGGCAAAGGTTGCCATATCGTTGTAAAAACTTTCAGCGGCTTTTAAGAGTGGAAGTGCGAGTGCAGCACCTGTGCCTTCGCCCAAACGCAAACCCAAATCCAGCAAGGGTTTGGCGTTTAATCGCTGCAATAAAAGCTGGTGCCCTTGCTCGTGGGATTGGTGAGCGAAAATCATATAGTCTCTTGCTGTTGGATTAATTTCCACCGCAAGTAATGCTGCAACAGAAACAATAAATCCGTCGACTAAAATAATACAACCTGATTCCGCAGTTGCGAGCATAGCACCAGTTATTTGTGCAATTTCAAAACCGCCCAGCTCATTTAATAGCATTAGCGGATTTTTCCCGCTTATGCGCGATAATGCTTTTTCAATGAGGTGTATTTTTTTAGAAAGTTGCTCATCATTAATGCCGGTTCCTCTACCAACGCAGTACGCTACAGGCGCTTGTGTGATCGCAGCCAGTAAAGCTGCTGCGGAGCTAGTATTAGCAATTCCCATTTCACCAAATGCCAAGAGATTAAACCCGCGACTGATAGTTTCTTTTGCAAGCGATGCACCTGCATTAATGGCTTTTTCTGCCTCGGCAATACTCATGGCTGCTTCTTGTGAGAAATTTTTTGTGCCGGCAGCAATCCGCTGATTAATTAATCCAACCGGTTGCGGTTCTAAGGGATATTTGATTCCAGCATCGACAACAAATAACGGTAAATTTTGTGTGCGACAAAAACAATTAATTGCTGCGCCTCCCTGTAAAAAATTTTGTACCATTTGTTGCGTGACAATACTTGGTGCTATGCTGACGCCTTCGTCGGCAATGCCGTGATCTGCTGCAAACACAATCATCGCTGGATTAATACTAAGAGCATCTGTCTGCTGAATTAGCGCGATTTGTGTGGCGACTTTTTCTAGTTCACCCAGCGCACCCAAAGGTTTAGTTTTTTGATTGATAATGTCAGCGATTGCGGATGCTCTGGTGGTGTTTAAGGGTTCTATATTCCAGACAGTATTCATAATTTTTCCAGCGCGCTTTTTGTAAGCGCCAATGTATAAAGCCAATTAATAAGGTCGGTGTGTGTTTGAGTCGTTTAAAAAATATGTCTAATTCTATCATGATTCAGGGTACAACTTCAGATGCCGGTAAAACGACATTGGTTGCTGCACTCTGTCGTATTTTTAAAAATCGGGGCGTATCGGTAGTACCCTTTAAGCCGCAAAATATGGCTTTGAATTCTGCGGTGACTATTGATGGTGGCGAAATTGGCCGAGCACAGGCTTTGCAAGCACAAGCTGCTGGTTTGCAACCCCATACGGATATGAACCCTATTTTGATTAAACCCACCAGTGATACCAAAGCGCAAATTATTATTCACGGTAAAGCCATTAGTGATATGGATGCTTCGGTTTATCATGAATATAAAACACGTGCGATGGATGCAGTCTTAGAATCCTATAAGCGTTTACAAAATCAATATGACCTTATTGTGGTTGAAGGTGCAGGCAGCCCTGCAGAAATAAATTTGCGTGACCGCGATATTGCCAATATGGGGTTTGCCGAAGCAGTAGATTGTCCGGTAATTATTATTGCTGATATAGATCGCGGTGGAGTCTTTGCACATCTCGTGGGCACCCTAGAATTATTGAGTGAGTCCGAACAAAAACGTGTTGTGGGGTTTGTTATTAACCGCTTTCGCGGTGATTTGAGTTTGTTGCAATCGGGGTTGGATTGGTTGGAGCAAAAAACCGGCAAGCCAGTATTGGGTGTGATTCCCTATCTGCATGGATTAACCTTGGATGCTGAAGATGCGCTTGAGCGCAATGTAGCCGTTAAAAGAAATACAAAAATCCGTGTTGCTGTTTTGGTTTTTCCACGTATATCCAACCACAATGATTTTGATGTATTGCGTTTGCATCCCGATGTCGAATTTTTTTGGGTTGGCCCTGAGCAAAAAATCCCTCCCGTCGATTTAATTATTTTACCCGGCAGTAAAAACGTGCGCGCAGATTTGGGCTTTTTGCGAGAACAAGGCTGGGATAGGAGCCTTGCCAAACATTTGCGTTATGGTGGCAACGTTATTGGTATTTGCGGCGGCATGCAAATGCTGGGTGAATCAATCGCAGACCCTTTCGGTGTTGAAGGTGAGGCAGGTGAGGTGGCTGGTTTAGGTTATTTGCACTTAAGTACGCAGCTCACCCGTGAAAAAATATTGCGTCAGCAGCAAGGTTATTTATGGGATTCAACAACTCCCGTAAGCGGCTACGAAATTCATTGCGGTATCAGTTCTGGTGAGGCGCTGTTAAATCCCGCCGTCTATTTTCATGGTGGTGATCAAGAACCTATTGCAGATGGTGCAGTCAGTTTGGATGGACAAATCTTAGGAACTTATTTGCATGGATTATTTGATTTACCAGAGGCGTGCAGCAAGTTGTTGGAATGGTGTGGCGCCGAGGCGGTGGCAGGCGTGGATGTGCAACTCTTACGTGAGCAGGCGCTAGATAGGCTTGCTTTTAGTGTGATGAATTCTATAGATA
>JAGKXD010000125.1 GCA_021151525.1 Cellvibrionaceae bacterium
TAGCGCTGCCAGAGTAGTGCGCACTTCACCCAGCTTTGCGCTTGCCTTTGCTAAAGCAACTTCATAGGGTTTGCGATCTAATACCAGCAGCAATTGACCTGCTTTCACATGGTCGTTTTCCGCTACCAAACGCTGCTCTACCGCACCGGCAACACGTGGGCGAATATTGATGACATCAGCCTTGGTATAGGCATTTTCTGTAGTCGCATAGCGACCACCAGAAAGATAAATCACCAGTCCGACAATACCCAGCAACGCCGGTATAACAACCAGCAACAAAAAGCGGCGCGACTTCAATGTTTCAGTCATTTTTCACTTACCTCAGATACCACTTTGGATTCAGAAATGTTTTTGCTCAATGCCGTCAGGTTTTCACGCACCCGATTCAACCCGGCAAACAAGGCCTGTTGTTGCTCCGGCGTTAAACCGGCAAGTGCCTGTTGCTGGAACTCGGCGGACGCCGCCGTAATCATCTTCAGAATAGGTGCAGCCGCAGGCGTTAAAAAAAGCTGGAAGGCGCGACGGTCTTTAGGATCAGGGCGACGTTCAATCCAACCGTTTTCGGCCAATTGATCCAACAAGCGCGCCAGGCTGATGGGTTGGATATCCATATAATCCGCCAGGTCCACCTGCCGAATACCCTGCCAGCGACGAACACCCAACAGTGCCTTCGCCTGGGACAAGGTAAGTTGGTATTGCTCGAAATAATGGGAAGCGATACGACGAGTCAGGCGCACATTATCGGCCAGCAAAAAACCCAGGCTTTCGCTTTCAGGAACCAGTGGGCCAATATCATCAAGGTCGTAGGAACTCATAAACCATCCTCATAACAAGTTAAATATATAATATACATAGCTTACTATTTTTCCAAAGATGGGTTTGACCTTAGGGCGACATGAAAATCGTTTTTGGGTTATAAAGTGCTCAAAAGATCGCCAGCGCTAACCCCAAAAATGGTTTTAGCCGTTATACTGCGCGCCCTTTTTCAGCTGGACTGGTGATACGCCCATGAACTTTACCTCCCTTGGACTTGCGCCCGAATTACTGCGCGCCCTTAAAGTGATTGGCTTTAAAACCCTCACACCAGTACAGGAACAAGCCATTCCGGCTGCGAGGCGCGGCCTGGATCTGCTCGCTACTGCACAAACCGGAACCGGCAAAACTGCCGCCTACTGTTTGCCAGTATTGCAACAAATGCTGGAAAAACCCAAAGGCACCGAAGCAGGGTTTGTGCGTGCGCTGATCCTTGCTCCCACACGCGAGCTGGTGGAGCAAATCGCCAAAGCCCTACAAGAGTTTGCGCAATTCACGCCGTTTAAAATCACCGCGGTCTATGGCGGAGTAAAAGTCACCAGCCAAGGCGCCAAGCTGCGCGCCGGTGTGGATATCCTGGTCGCGACACCTGGCCGCCTGAAGGAACATATCGAGCTGCAAAACGTGAATCTGGCAAAGGTGGAATTTGCCGTGCTCGACGAAGCCGATCGTATGCTGGACATGGGGTTTGTCGTGGACATGCATGCGATCCTCACCAGCATCGCCCGCAAGCACCAAACCCTGTTTTTCTCAGCAACCGGCTCACCGCTGGTCACCAATCTGTCCAAGCAGGCGATGAATCGCCCTACCCTGATCACTGTTTCCAAGCGTAACTCAGTGGCCGAAACAGTTGACCATGTGCTTTACCCGGTGGACAGCACGCGCAAGTACGAGCTGTTTATCCATTTGCTGCACAGCCAGAACTGGTATCAGGTGATGGTTTTCAGCAGTACGCGCGAAGCTGCGGAGCAATTAATCCAGGCGTTGAAAAACGACAAGGTGGATGCGGCTGTCATTCACAGCGAGAAGACCCAGGGTTCACGTCGCCGCGCACTACAGGAATTTAAAGAAGGCAAACTGCAAGTGTTGGTTGCGACCGAAGTCGCCGCACGGGGATTGGATATTCAGGGGCTGGATTTCGTAGTGAATCTGGATCTACCCTTCTTCACCGAAGACTATGTACACCGTGTAGGCCGTACCGGTCGCGCGGGCAAAAAAGGTACCGCGATCTCACTGGTAACTCCCGCCGAAGAACATAAAATTTCGCTGATTGAGGATGTCATCGGTACCAAAATAAAACGTGAGAAAATCAAAGGCTTTGAAGTGACTGAGCAAGTCGTCAAGGTAGTCACCAAACCCAAAAGTGGTTTACTGAAACTGGCCAGCAAACCCGCTAACAAATCCAAAGCGGGCAATCCAAAAAAATCCGCCTTTGCCAAACCGGCAAAGGGCAAAGCAACTGGCGCTCGCCCAGCGGCCGGTAAACCTTCCCGCACCAGTGCCAAAACTACGCGCAGTGCAAAACCTGCAGCCCCCAAAAAGCGCTAACAAATTGCCAAAGTAAAAAGGCCGTCTGCTTTATCAACAGACGGCCTTTTTTATAATCCCTAAGTGAAGATCAATCGCCCAAATCCTCGTCGTTATCCAGATCATCATCGTACGCGCGTGGTTTGCGGGTTGCAGCGCGGGAGAGGATCTCCACATAAAAGCCTTCACCGCCAGCCGCTTTGATCGTATCCATCGAGCCAATAATATCCGCCAGACGTATGTCTTCTGCTTCCGCTTCCGTTGCGCCGAACCGACAGTCAAACGCCCAATAATTACTGCCCGCCGGCAAGGCTTTGTTGCGCTCGCGCTTTACGTATTTGCGTACCTCGTGCTTGATGGCTTCGAACAAACGCTCGGGGTGCTTGCCTTCGATATTGAGTTTGAATGTCTTTTTCATGATCGCTCGATAGTAATAAGGGGTAAATCCGGGTGCGCATCTTACCGCAATGAACCCTTTTCGGCTGCAAACAAATGGTGATTCTGCGGCCCTAACCGCCTATAATGCGCGCCTCTATTTTTGCATGATTTTTAATCAAGTCAGCGTTTACGCAGGTGTTACCGATGTCCGCCACAGAAACCCCGACCAAAAAGCTCTATATCAAAACCCACGGCTGCCAGATGAACGAATACGACTCATCGCGCATGCGTGATTTATTGGGCGAATCCCACAACATGGTGGCGACCGAAAACCCCGAAGAGGCAGATGTGATCCTCATCAACACCTGCTCTATCCGCGAAAAAGCCCAGGAAAAACTCTTCCACGAATTGGGCCGCTGGAAACACCTCAAGAAAAAGAACCCGGAACTGGTCATTGGCGTTGGCGGTTGTGTCGCCAGCCAGGAAGGGGCAGCCATTGCCGAGCGCGCGCCCTTTGTGGATCTGATCTTTGGCCCGCAAACCCTGCATCGCCTGCCAGAAATGATGGAAACCAAAAAGAACAACGGCGTCGTGGTAGTGGATGTCAGTTTTCCCGAGATTGAAAAGTTCGACAAACTGCCCCAGCCCGACGCCGATGGCGTTAGCGCATTCGTCTCCATTATGGAAGGCTGCTCCAAGTACTGTACGTTCTGCGTAGTTCCCTACACCCGTGGCGAGGAAGTCAGCCGCCCGGTCGCCGATGTGATGGCCGAAATTATCCACCTCGCCAAACAAGGCGTGCGCGAAGTTAACCTGCTCGGTCAAAACGTCAATGCCTATCGCGGCGAAGCCACCGACGGCACTATTGTCGATCTCGCTGAGTTAATTACTTATGTGGCGGCAGTAGACGGTATTGACCGCATTCGCTTCACCACCTCGCACCCGGTGGAATTCACCGACTCCTTGATCGATGTTTACAACCAGGTTCCCGAACTGGTGAGTCACTTGCACCTGCCCGTACAAAGTGGCTCCGATCGCATTTTGATGGCGATGAAGCGCGGCCACACCGTTTTGGAATACAAATCCAAACTGCGTCGCATCAAAAAGATTCGGCCCAACATCAGCTTCTCGTCTGATTTTATTATCGGCTTCCCCGGTGAAACCGAGGCCGATTTTGAAGCGACCATGAAGCTGATCCACGATATGGAATTTGATACCTCCTTCAGCTTCGTCTACAGCCCGCGCCCTGGTACACCTGCGGCAGACCTGCCCGATGAAACACCCGAGGAATTGAAGAAACAGCGCTTGGCAATTTTGCAAGACCGCATCATCCAACAGGCCATGGCAATTAGCCGTCGTATGGTCGGCAACACCGAGCGCATTCTCGTATCGGGCTACTCCAAAAAAGACCCGGGCCAATTGTGCGGTCGCACCGAGAATAATCGTGTGGTGAATTTCCGCTGTGACAATGCAAAATTAATTGGCAAGTTTGCAGATGTGTTGATTGAGGAGGCTTTGCCGAATTCGTTGCGCGGTACTCTGCTAGGTTCAGAATTGGATAGCGACTGGGTTAAGCTTTAATTCGCCAAAAGTTATCAGTGCACTACAACTCGAAAAGCCTGCACGATTACTGCAGGCTTCTTTATTGTAAAAATTTTTCCAACCGATCCAAAGAAACCGGCTTTAGCAAAGAGCCACTGATACCAGCATCCTCTGCACGCTGTTTATCAATTTCCTCGCCACTCACTATAATGATTTGCGTATCAGGCAACAGCGGACGAATTTGTGCTGCAAACGCGTAGCCGCTCATGTCAGGCAGATTAATATCAACCAAAATAATCTCTGGAGCATAGTCTTTCACTTTTAGCAGAGCCATTGCGGCGTTTGTAGCAGGGACTGCCTGCCACCCCAACAGCCCAAGCAACGCTGACATCGCCTGCAGCGCATCTGGATCGTCCTCCACTACCAGTATCACTCGCGCTTCGATTGAACCACTGTTGGTATCTGATGAGATGATGGGGAAATAACGTGTAAGGCACTCGTACAAGCGAGACTGATCAACGGGTTTGCCAAGGTAAAATGAAAATCCCGATTCAAAGCACTTATCCATATCGCCTTTCATATGCGCGGCAGTCAATGCAATTAATGGTTTCTCAAAGCAGGTTTGCCGCAATTTAGTAGCCGCTTCGTGCCCTCCCATCACCGGCATGTGGATATCCATTAACACCAGGTCAAAGTAACGATTCTGAGAAGCCTCAGCATTAATCAACCTTATTGCATCCTCACCATTAACGGCATACATCACTTCCAGACCAGTCAACGCAACGAAATGACCAATTAGCAAACGAATATCGCGCAGATCATCTACGACAAGTACACGCCCACGAAATTGCGGAACTATCGTCGCTTTTTCTCCAACTATATCGAAATTCAGTGTCAGCAATACGGAATCTATGTGGGAAATATCACCGGGATCTATCGAAAAACTAAATTCGCTGCCTTTGCCCACTTCGCTCCGAACACAAATATCCCCTCCCAATCGCGCGACCAGCATTTTACTAATAGTCAAACCCAACCCTGTTCCCGCGCGAGGATGTGCATAGGTATCTTTGGATTGTACAAACGGCTCAAAAATTAATTCCATTACGTCTTGCGCAATGCCAATTCCTGAATCCCTCACTGTAAAGGAAATTTTTTCTTTTCCCCCCACTCTGATACGCTCTATACGTAAAACGATCCATCCTTCCTCAGTAAACTTGATGGCATTGCCGATCAGGTTCAACAAAATCTGTCGCAACCGCATTGGGTCAGTCACAATATCTATTGGCAACGGCTGGGGAGCTTCTATGCGCAGCTCTAAATTTTTATCAATAGCAGCGCCGCGCATTAAAAAGTAGATATCGCACAGAAATGACGACAAACAAATGGTTTGTTGTTCAAGTTCAAGTTTGCCCGCTTCAATCTTGGATAAATCCAGCACATCATTCAGTAAGCCTAACAAATGCTTCCCGTTTCTATGCACAATCTGTAAATGCGCAAGACTCTCTGTATCGATAATTCTATTAATCAACAATTCAGTAAAACCGAGAATGGCAGATAAAGGAGTTCGCAACTCGTGACTGAGGTGGGCAAGAAACTCACTTTTTGAACGGTTTTCAGCTTCCGCTTTCAATCGCACGACGCGCTCGCGTTCCACTTCACTGCGCGCCAACGCATAACGAATCGAGCGAGCAAGTTGCTCTGCACTCAAATCTGCCTTGACCAGATAATCCACAGCACCAGCTTCCAGGGCCTGAATATCAACATCTTCCCGATGAACGCCAGTTAATAAAATAATTGGCCCCGTAAAGCCGGCATTCTGAGCCTGCCGCAACAATGCAATACCATCCTGAGCACCTAATTTATAGTCCATTAAACACAAATCATGACTGCTTTGACTCAGCTGGGTTAGGCCTTCATTAAATGAAGCAGCCCAATCCAACTGATAATCCTGATCAATTTCCCCCAACAACTCCTTTGTTAGCAAAAAATCGTCTTCATCATCGTCCACGATTAGTAGTTTTACCGCTTGCATAATCCCGCCTCCAGACAAAATCTATGGCAACTCCACAAACTCCACCCAGTATCTGCCCAACACCCTCATCAATTCGACCAATGCATCAAACGTAACCGGCTTGGCAATATAGGAGGCAGCGCCCAAATCATATCCCTTTACCATATCCTCTTCCGCCTTAGACGTAGTCAAAATCACCACGGGAATTCGGCGTAAATTTTTGTCAGCTTTAATTTTTGCTAACGCTTCTCGCCCATCCATTTTCGGCATATTTAAATCCAATAAAATTAATCCCGGCATGGGATAATGAGTGCGGTCAGAATAGCTTCCCTTTCCATGTAGATAATTCAATAACTGCACACCATCTTCAACAAAATACAGCTCATTTAAAACCCGACTTTCCAACATCGCTTCCTGGGCAAGAAGGCGGTCATCATTGTCATCTTCCGCCATCAGGATTATCAGCGTTTTTTTTGAAATATTCATGATTTGCCACTACTCATTAGCACAACATATCGTTGACGGCACACAAAGTTAAAGGTCTAACGGCTCTATCACCGGTTGAGTCATTGGCAAACGAATAATAAATGTAGCCCCCTTTCCCTGTTCGCTTTCAGCATCAATGCTACCACCATGGCGCTCGACAATTTTTCGACACAACGCCAGGCCAATACCAGTCCCTGAATATTCATCGCGCCCATGTAAGCGCTGAAATAGATTAAACACACGCTCAGAATATTGTTGATCGAAACCTATTCCCTGATCAGTAAACTGAATACAACACCAGTCCCTCATGTCCTCCACCAACAGTGAGGGAAGTTGTACTTCACATGTGATTCGAATCTCTGGCGCGATATCAGGTTTATGAAATTTCATGCTATTAGTCATTAGATTCATAAATACCTGCCCTATCTGTGAAGCATCCGCATCGATAGTAGGTAAAGATTCGATATACAATCTGGTACCAGATTCTTCGATCGCATAATCCAGATCATCCAATACTCTGGATACCACCTGATTTAAGTCGACCTGCGCAAATGGCTTTTGCTTGGTAGTCACACGAGAGAAACTTAATAGATCATTAATCAAAGCCGACATACGCTCAGATGCAGCCTGCATCCTCATCACATAGTGAGCGCCACGCTCACCCAGTTCTTGCATAAATTTTTGTTGCAATCTATCACCGAACGCCCGTATTTTTCGCAATGGCTCTTGCAAATCATGTGATGCGACAAATGCAAATGCTTCCAAGTCCTTATTACTACGATGCAGCTCCTCCGAATACTGCATTAGCGCCTGAGTGCGCATATCAACCTTGGCTTCAAGTTCACTATTTACCCGTTCCAACTCACGATATAAATTTTCTATTTTTGCGGAGTTTCGATACAAAATAAAAAAAATCCCCAAGGATAACCCCAACCCTATAGAATTTGTCAACAACAACGAAGCCACAATGAATTGGCGGTTATTGACCGCATGATTTTTGTTTTGTTTTAAGCGTAAGGTTTCATCCTCCTCCATTTCACTGATTAACGCAGTAATCTCCGCCATCATTTGAATGCCCTCATCCGTTCTGATTTTATTAACAGCATCCCGAAACCGATCATCGTCAGTCAAGCTGACAATCAACTGCATTTCATTAATCTTGTCGAGAACTTTTGAATATAGTTGGTCATAGCGCTGCGCCTGCAAGGGAACATTACTGGATGCATCTCGCAATTTATTCAAGAGGCCATCAATAATGACCAACGTATTATGGTAGGGATCAAGATACTTCTCATTGGATGTTAATAAATAGCCGCGCTGGCTACTTTCTGCGGTATATATCTCTGTTTTCAGATCTTTGATAAGACTAATAGTTTGAAGGTTATTATTAATACTGCGGTTGTTCTCTGCGATAACATTAACTGAGCGATAGGAAAGTGCCGTACTAATTAAAAAAAAACTGATTACAGAAGCCAATACCAAATGCCAGACATAATTCGGCATCCCCCCAAACCCTGAGTCATGCACAGAAGACATCTGAATCACTGTTTAGCCCCATCGGAATCGTTGGCGTTTTTGAATGCATCCAATCTAAGGCTACAAGTGCGGCATTCGAGCAAAATCACTTCAAAAATATGAATGGCGCGACCTATGTCGCCAGTGCGCTCCAATGTAAGTTTTCCTAACTCAGCATTGAGTGAAATATTATTCAATGGATTGCGCACATTATGTATTAATCTATTGCTATTATCTTTGCTATCCATTGCTCCTCCGATACTAAGCATCTACATAACTGTTTAAACGGTTATAAAGCGTTTTCAAACTAATCCCTAACATATCTGCTGTTTGCTTTTTATCACCATCAAAATGTTGCAGCGTAACTTCTATTAATTCACGCTCTACCTCCTCGACGGTTTTACCCACTGCAATCCCGGACGCGGGCTGCGGACTCACTTTGGAAAAAGGTGACGTAAGGTCATGGGGGAGAACCACTTGCATTTTTTGTGGGTCTGACATGATATAAGCACGATGAATAGCGTGGCGCAGTTCGCGAACATTCCCTGGCCAGTCATAATCCATTAGTCGATGCAATGATTGCTCACTAATACCGACATCACTGCCGTATTGCTGATTGAATATTTCAAGGAAATGCTTTACCAGTAGTGGAATATCACTTTTTCGTGCACGCAACGGCGGGATATAAATTGGAAAGACCGCCAGCCGAAAATATAAATCCTGACGCAAACACTGTTGCTCCGCTATTTCCAGCTCTGTACGATTAGTGGCAGAGACCACTCTTGTTTCAACGTCAACAGAGGCAACGGAGCCCACCCTAATTAATTTTTGAGTCTCCAGAACACGTAATAAGTTGGGCTGAAGATCCAGCGGCATTTCGGTGATTTCATCCAGAAATAATGTTCCTTTATCAGCTTGCTCAAACACGCCGATCTTGCGATGGGAAGCACCGGTGAATGCGCCCTTTTCATGCCCAAAAAGTTCGCTATTAATTAATTCACGTGAAAACGCACCGCAATTGGTAGCAACGAATTCTCCTTCGACATTACTGGCATAGTGAATAGCAGCGGCTACCATTTCTTTACCCACACCACTCTCACCCATCAGCATTACATTTGCCTTGGTTGCGGCCACACGCTCGATCATTTGATAAAGATTTTTCATGGGTTCTGATTCACCCACCAAATAATTGAAATGCAAAAAAGCACTTTGCTGCTGATTGACAACCAACGATTTTCTCTCAATAAAAATTGACTGCAATTGAGATAAATCGATAGGTTTAATCAGGTAATTAACATTTGATCCGTATAGGTTTCTAACAATTGACTTAATAGAGGGATGGCCGGTTACAAGAATAATTTTGGTATTATTTCGTTCGGGCAAGGCGTCTAACAAATGCAAACCACTACCGTCAGGCAAGATCAAATCTAATATCATATGCGTGAAATGATGTTCGCCAATCAAATCACGTGCGCGTGCAACAGAATCTACCGTCTTTACGTTATGCCCCATTAGCTTCAACAATTCTGCTGTAGCGTCTAAAAAAATCTTGTCATCGTCAACCAATAGTACTTCAGCCACGACCATACCCTCATGTTTACCAGCGGCGCGCCAACCCATTCTAGCACCACTCACGAAGGATAAAGCAGAACAAATCAATCAGTTAGCGATCTCTATCACTAATTTAAATAAAAACAATACGTCGCCAAAAATAACAATTGTACATTTTTAAACAAAATGAACAGTTTCTGAATAAAAAAATGAAACAAAAAAATGTGATGTCAATCAAGTTTTAAAAACCATCAACAGAAAACAATCTCCTGTCATAGGATGACTCTAGCTATTTAATCGGTTATGCAATTCGAGGTTGAATACGTCTATTAATTTTTTAAAAATTTTAAGAAAAATTATTTTTCTACTTAGAATCACAAAAAATAATTTGCAGTATGTTATTAATTTTTAGCCACTTTACAAAAATCCGCAACGCAAAAAAGATGGCTGGATTGAAAGCAAACTGGAAACAGTGTTGGCGCTCAATAAGCATCTCGACACACTTGATATAAATATCGATGCGGATAAGAACATCTCTACATTGGGTAACAAAGTAAACACAGATATTGCGAAAGAGCTTGCAGAAAATATTGTTTTGGATATCGAGAGAAGATATTCGGTGAAAAACAATATCAACGTTATGTCAAATCCAGCGACTATAGAAGCTCAAGCAGCCACCAGAAACCGTCGTAGTTTCTCGCAATATGCCGAAGACGTCTTTATTACTGCTGCGATAAAAACCGAGTTGCTGGCTTCCAAGAATACTGTTATCGAGACTTTTTATCGGAATAGCCCAGGGGATCGGGGGTATTTAATGCCCCGGACTCCGGATACTGAAACTGCTGTAAATACAGCAACTTAAACAACATACCTCATATACAACAATAACTTTTGCAACCATTTATCGCTAAGTCCCTGAAATTTATACTTTATCCTAGGAGTTTAATGGTTTAGTCTTACCTTAACTGAAGCTGAAAGAGATCTATACCTGCTTTGAATAGTCACGTCACCTCCGCCCCGGAAACCGTTACCCACCAGCT
>JAGKXD010000126.1 GCA_021151525.1 Cellvibrionaceae bacterium
CATAATCAACAACTCAATAATTATGTAGAAGTTGACTTACTTTAATAAGGCTAAAATTTCGTTGGTTTTTTCATCAACTAATTTTTTATCGCCTCGGCTTTCTACATTTAAACGCACTACAGGCTCAGTGTTTGACATGCGCAAGTTAAAACGCCAAGTATCGAACTCAAGACTAATACCATCGGTTTTATCTATACCTAGCGCTTCTGGACTATAAAGCGCAAACACCTTATCAATTGCCGCCTTTGCATCGACAACGTGACGATTAATTTCACCCGGAGATGGAAATTTTGCAATACGATCTTCCAGCATCGATGAGAGTGTTTGCTTTTTACGGCATAACAATTCTGCCACTAACAACCAGGGAATCATGCCGCTATCGCAATAGGCAAAATCTCGAAAATAGTGATGCGCGCTCATCTCTCCACCATAAACCGCATCTTCCAAACGCATACGCTCTTTTATAAAAGCATGGCCGGTTTTGGATTGAATAGCATTACCTTTATTGTGCGCAACTATATCTTGTGTATTCCACGTCAGACGCGGATCGTGAATGATATTTGAACCCGGGTTTTTAATTAAAAAGGATTCAGCCAAAAGCCCGACAATATAATAACCTTCCGTGAATTGCCCTAATTCATCAAACAAGAAACAACGATCAAAATCGCCATCCCATGCAATCCCCATATCCGCACCATGAGCCAAAACTGCTTGACTGGTAACAGGCTGATTTTCATGCAGGAGAGGATTAGGAATTCCATTTGGGAAAGTGCCATCAGGCTCATGATGGATTTTAATAAATTCAAACGGCAGATATTTTTCAATTGCATCGATCACATGACCTGCCGCACCATTACCTGCATTCACCACTAATTTAAGGGGAGTTAATTTACTTACATCAACATAAGTCAACAAATGCTGAATATAAGCGTCAAGCGTACTTTGCTCCCGATAAGAACCGCGTGCACCAACATCTACCGGTGCAAAATTATTTTCTTCAGCTAAACGTTTAATTTCATTTAAACCAGTATCGCCACTGATAGGCTGGGAGCCAGCACGCACCATTTTCAGGCCATTGTAATCAATAGGGTTATGACTTGCAGTTACCACACAACCACCATCGGTTTTTAAATAGGTAGTTGCAAAATAAATTTCTTCGGTGCCGCACATACCAATGTCAATTACATCCACACCTTGATCACGCAATCCATTAGCGAAAGCGGTTTTCAGTTCGCCGCTAGTTAACCGAACATCGCCCCCCACTACTACCGATTTTGGCTTCAAAAAAATCGCGTAGGCGCGACCAATACGATATACGATATCTTCATTCAGCTCATCACCGAGCTTTCCGCGAATATCGTAAGCCTTAAAACAAGTTAAATTCATTTAAATCGTCCCAAATCTAAAACATCAGTTAAGTGTCAGCGCGCTGCTTTCGAGTTTTTATTTATATACTATTTGGATGACAAGACTGCGTGCATTACTTAACGCACGTGAGCCAAAATTGCACTTAATACCTGTTCGATTGTCAATGATGTACTATCCAATATTAATGCATCATCGGCAGGTTTTAGTGGCGACGTCGCTCTTTGAGTATCACGATCATCGCGCGCCTTTATATCACTCACGAGCTCATCCATATTTACCGCAACACCTTTTTCTTGCAGCTGCTTAAAACGGCGCTGCGCTCTAGCCTCGGCGCTGGCAGTTAAAAATATTTTCACTTGCGCATTTGGAAAAACTGTTGTGCCCATATCTCGGCCATCAGCCACTAGACCCGGTAATTGCGCAAAGTCTTTTTGGCGCTGTAATAACGCCTCGCGTACTTTTGGATAAGCTGCAACAACCGAAGCATTCATACTCACACTTTCCTGACGGATTGCGTCGGTCACATCTTCACCGACCAAAAGAATGCGTGTCGCGTCGCCTGTCGTATCAAATTTTACGTGCAATTTACTTGCAACATCCGCGATTGCTTGCTCATCCTGAAAATTAACATTCAAATTGTGTGCCGACAAAGCAACAAGGCGATATAAGGCTCCGCTATCTAGCAAATGATAACCCAACCGTTTCGCAACTAATTGACTAAGCGTCCCCTTTCCAGCTCCGCTTGGACCATCAATGGTGATAACTACAACTGATTTTGTATTCAAGAATAAAACCTTAGGAAATAGATTGAATAATAGCTTTACATGTAGCTACCGGATCATGAGCGTTGGTAATCGGACGACCGATAACCAAATAGCTACTGCCGGCTGCTATAGCGGCATGGGGTGTCAATGTACGCTTTTGGTCATCAGCAGGACTGGTATCCAAACGGATACCCGGCGTAACCAAACACAGATCTGAGCCAAAGTGACTACGCAATAAAGTTGCCTCACGAGCGGAGCACACTACACCGTCTAGACCACAATGTTGCGCCAATTTGGTGAGGCGAAGAACATGTGCCTCAGGCTCCTCGGCGATGCCAACGGCATGTAAATCGTGAGCTTCCAAGCTAGTGAGCACTGTTACCCCGATTAACAAGGGTTTATGACCGTTGTGATGATGGGCATGCTGCTCAAGGATATCGCGCGCAGCCACCATCATTCGCTGTCCACCAGAAGCATGTACGTTAACCATCCAAACCCCAAGTTGGGCGGCGGCTTTAACGGCTTTGGCGACCGTATTGGGGATATCGTGAAACTTCAGGTCAAGGAAAACATCAAAGCCCAAGCGCATAAGATACTCGACTACGCGCGGACCACAGGCAGTAAATAGCTCTTTACCGACCTTCAAGCGACAATATTGCGGGGACAAACGCTTTGCCATGTAAAAACAATCGTCTGCGTTATCAAAATCCATCGCCACAATAATACGTGGGCCTTGAATATCTATCATGGGGTACCTCGCTTGAAATGAAAAAGCCCGGATCTTTAAATCCAGGCTCCCATTAAAACAAACTTCACGCAAATTCGCAGCACCTTAATGCCCTGCAGAACGAGTCAGGTGAAATTAGTGTTCCTTTTCGATAACTAATTCTAGTACATGTGCGAGTCTGGCGATTAAAAAACATTCAAAGCAATGCAACTTGTACTCGAATTAACCTACTCACCCATCTTAAATGCGAATATTTTTGCGATTTGCATCGACTGTTTTCGCACCAATACCTTTTACGTCGGCCAGTTGATCAACGGATTTAAAAGCACCATTGGCCTTACGGAATGCAACAATAGCTTCAGCTTTTTTAGGCCCAATGCCTTTCAATTTGGTTAAGGTTTGAGCGTCTGCAGTATTGATATTCACTGCAACTTCCTGCTGCGCAACTGCTGCGGGTTTTGCTGCAGAAGTAGGAACGGTAGCAGGTTTAGCAGGAGCATCAGCAGCGAAAGTAACAGATGAGAAAGCGAGAAGAGCACAAGCAACAGCAGACAAAATAGATTTCATAAAAAACACTCCGTGTATTAAGTTAGATTTGATTAGCTCGCGACTTCCTTCTGCGAGTGGGAGTAGATTAATCAATTCAAATTTTTCTGGCTACTAGCCAAAGTCGGAAATTGTTGTGAGAGATATCCTACACGCCAGTAATAGAATGGAAAAAGAAAAAAGCCCCTATCTTTTCGGACAGAGGCCTTTAAAACGCAAAAGAAAAAACGATTACTTTTTCAAAAGCTGCGTTAAGTCAACTGCGCCCCAGTGTGGGAAATGCTTGCGCACCAATGCATTCAATTCAATTTCAAACTCACTGAAATTGGTTTGTGCTGAAATGGCTTTGTCATCTAAACGCTGATTAACCATGCCAGCACCAACAGTAATATTGGTTAAGCGATCAATCACAATAAACGCACCCGTTGCGCGGTTAGCCTTGTAAGTGTCGGCAACCACGGATTGAGTCAAAACAACATCAACAACAGCAATATCATTTAGCTGCAATTGAGAAACGTGCGTGTGCTCTTGCGTGTTTACATCAATACGATAATCAATGGCTTCAACCTGACCGCTTACAGTTTTGCTGGCAAACTTGAATAAATATTCTGAGTTTGGCTGCAAGGCTTTTTCTGTCATCCACACTACGTGTGCTTTTAAGTGGTTGGACAATGGCACCGCATCTTTATCCAACACAATGACATCACCGCGACTGATATCAATTTCAGTATCTAACGTGAGAGTTACCGCTTGACCAGCGAAAGCTTCTTGCAAATCACCATCGAAAGTTACGATGGATTTTACCTTGCTGGTTTTGCCTGACGGCAAAGCTTTCACTGCATCACCAACTTTCACAACACCAGATGCGATATTGCCGCAGAAACCGCGGAAATTTAAATTGGGGCGATTGACGTATTGAACGGGCAAACGGAAATCTGAGAAATTTTTATCGGCAGCGACAGGTACGTTTTCTAAAATCTCCATCAAGGTTTCACCCTTATACCACGGAGAACTTTCAGAACGATTTACTACGTTGTCACCATTCAGCGCAGAAATAGGAACAAAGAAAACATTTTCCATCCCCAATTTTTTAGAGAACTCCAAATAATCGGCTTTGATTTTTTCAAATACAGACTCATCGAAATTCAACAAATCCATTTTGTTGACTGCAACTACAATGTGCTTAATGCCTAGCAGAGACGCAATATAGCTATGACGACGAGTTTGCGTTACAACACCATAACGTGCATCAATCAAAATAATAGCGAGATCACAGGTAGATGCACCAGTCGCCATATTGCGCGTGTACTGCTCGTGACCGGGAGTATCCGCAATAATAAATTTTCGCTTAGTGGTAGAAAAATAACGGTAGGCAACATCAATGGTAATGCCCTGCTCGCGCTCAGCTTGTAAACCATCTACCAACAACGCCAAATCAACTGCTTCGCCGGTAGTGCCATGCTTGGTACTGTCAGCTTGTACTGCTGCCAATTGATCTTCGTAAATCATTTTTGAATCGTAAAGCAAGCGACCTATCAAGGTACTCTTGCCATCATCCACACTGCCGCAGGTTAAAAATCGCAGCAGTTCTTTTTGTTCATGTTGAGCAAGATACGCATTGATATCCTGCGCGATTAAATCTGATTGATGACTCATTAAAAGTAACCCTCTTGCTTTTTCTTCTCCATCGAACCGGAGCTATCGTGATCAATAACACGACCTTGGCGCTCTGAGGTTGTGGTAAGCAACATTTCTTGAATAATTTCCGGCAACGTAGTCGCTTGCGATTCAACAGCGCCCGTTAATGGATAGCAACCGAGTGTACGGAAGCGAACCATTTTCTCTTCGACCTTATCGTCAGGACCAATCGGCATACGGTCGTCATCTACCATAATCAAAGTACCATCGCGCTCGACAACAGGACGCTTAGCGGCGAAGTACAAGGGGACGATTGGTATATTCTCCAAATGGATGTATTGCCAAATATCCAATTCAGTCCAGTTTGATAATGGGAACACGCGAATGCTCTCACCTTTATCAACGCGGCCGTTATATATATTCCACAACTCAGGGCGTTGATTTTTTGGGTCCCAGCGATGGTTTTTATCGCGAAATGAATAGACACGCTCTTTTGCTCGCGATTTTTCTTCATCGCGACGCGCGCCACCAAAAGCAGCATCAAAACCGTATTTATTCAGCGCTTGTTTCAAGCCTTGGGTTTTCATAATGTCAGTGTGTTTCGCACTGCCATGCACGAAAGGACTAATCCCCATATCAACACCTTCTTGGTTGATATGAACAATTAAATCCCAACCCAAATCTTTGATGCGCTGATCGCGAAACTCAATCATCTCTTTGAACTTCCACGTGGTATCCACGTGCATCAAAGGAAACGGAGGCTTGCCTGGATAAAAAGCTTTCATGGTGAGATGCATCATCACCGCAGAATCTTTACCCACAGAATAAAGCATTACGGGATTATCAAACTCGGCAGCTACTTCACGAATGATGTGAATACTTTCTGCTTCGAGTTGTTTCAAGTGCGTGAGTTTATAGTCGGACATTACAAAAGTTACCGATGTGAAAAGAAACAGTTAATCTTTTTTAGCCTTGGCTAAATTTGCAGTAAATTCGTCGCGCACATTTTTTGCGCGGGTAAAAACATCCAGCATGTATTGCGAATCTTCAGTTTCAATACTGGTACGCAAACGCGTTAAATTCGCGATAAACAAATCCAGTGCATGCAAGACGCCGGTTTTATTGGCACGCATAATGTCGTGCCACATAATCGGGTCGCTCGATGCAATACGCGTGAAATCGCGAAAACCACCCGCGGCATAACGGAGGATATTGGGATTGTCTATATCATGTGCAAGGGTATCGACCAAAGAATAAGCAATCACATGCGGCAAATGACTGGTCGCCCCTAAAACTTCGTCGTGATCTTCCACCGTCATAGTAAGCACTTCTGCACCTACGGCTTGCCACATGCGTGTAACTAGATCGAGATGGCTTGTTCCTGTTGTAGCTAGCGGCGTTAATATGCAGCGATGGTTTTCATACAAATCCGGATTTGCCGCTGTCACACCGCTTTTTTCAGAACCCGCAATGGGATGCCCCAACACAAACTGCGCAGGCACTTCGCCGTAAACTTCTTGCGCAGCAGCTTGTATATTGCCTTTCACGCTGGCGCCATCGGTGATGGTTACATCTGCCGACACATGCGCTTTGATATCTGCCAGAACCGCTTTAACTGATAAAGTCGGCACCGAAATAAAAATAACATCGCCAGCAGTCAACTCACTAGCTATTGATTGGAGTGACGTATACGCACGATCTACAACGTTCAAATTTACTGCATCAACACAAGTCTGTTGATTGCGCGCAATACCAATAACCTCGCGGCACGCGCCACGCTTTTTTAAACCTGTCGCAAGGCTACCACCGATAAGACCGATGCCGATAACGACAAACTTATTAATCATTGGTGTTGATGACATTGAGTTAAAGCACAGCCTTGGGATAAGAGCCAAGCAGTTTTAAATCTGCGCAGCGAGTAGCAACTTCTTGCAGCACTTCACTGATCAACGGATCGTTTGCGTGACCAGCGAAATCAATAAAGAATACGTAATTCCAAACACCAGTGCGCGACGGACGCGTTTCAACACGCGTTAAATCTATGTTGTGGCGATGGAATGGTTCAAGCAAATTATGTAACGCACCCGGCTCATTGCGCATAGCAACTACGATAGATGTTTTATCAACACCACTTGGCGGCACAGTTTGCGAACCAATAATTAAAAAGCGCGTAGAGTTATCTGGCTGATCTTCAATTTTTTCAGCCAACATTTTCAAGCCATACAATTCAGCGGCCATACTGCCGGCGATGGCAGCCGCATTCCATTCACCTTTCAAACGTTTGGCCGCTTCAGCATTACTGCTAACAGCTATGCGTTCAGCTTTAGGATAATGCGCATCCAACCACTTACGGCATTGAGCGAGTGATTGTGAGTGCGAGTAAATACGGCTGATATCTTTAGTGCTGGTGACATCGGAAACCAATAAATTATGGTGAATGCGCAATTCAACTTCACCACAAATTTTTAGATTCGAAGCCATAAAATTATCGAGCGTATGATTTACCACACCCTCAGTAGAATTCTCGACGGGCACCACACCGTAATTGACTGCACCCGCCTCTACCTCACGGAAAACTTCATCAATGGCAGAGAATGGCAAGACAACTGCAGACTGTCCAAAATGCTTCAAAGCCGCTTGTTGCGTGAAAGTCCCCTCAGGCCCTAAGAACGCAACCTTGACAGGATTTTCCAACGCCAAACAAGCAGACATAATTTCACGGAACAAGCGCGCCATTTCTTCGTTACTTAATGGGCCTTTGTTTTGCTCCATGGCCTTGCGCAGCACCTGCGCTTCACGCTCAGGACGATAAAACAAAATTTTTGCATCATCAGGCAAGCTGGCTTTTTTCACTTCGGCAACTTCTTGCGCGCAAGTTGCACGCGCTGAAATCAAGCGACCGATTTCTTCATCAATTGCGTCGATTCTATTGCGCAGTGCAAGTAGCTTTTCTGCTTCGGTTTGTGCTGGATTTTCTTGCGTCATTTAATTACTCGTCGCTTGCGTCTGCAGCATCAACCGCACCATCTGCAGCTTCATCAACAATATCATCAGCTGCATCATCTACCACACCATCTTCAAGTGCTTCTTCGCCCTCCGGTGCTTCTGCATGAGCCAACTCGCGTTTGGCATTTTCATCAGCGCTTTCTTCGATGCGCTCAAGGCCTTGCATACGCTCGCCGTCTTTCAGCTTAATCAAGCGTACACCTTGAGTATTACGGCTCAATACTGACACTTCATCAACGCGCGTGCGCACCATGGTGCCTTGATCAGAAATCAACATGATTTCTTCGCCATCAAATACTTGTACTGCGCCAACCAATTGGCCGTTGCGTTCGGTGGTTTGCATGCCGATTACACCTTGCGAGCCACGACCTTTCGCGGGGAAATCGCCTACTTCTGTACGCTTGCCGTAGCCGTTTTCACTCACGGTGAGAACTTGGCCATTTTCCATGGGGATAACCATGCCGATAACACGTTGGCCTTCCGCTAAACGAATACCACGCACACCGCGTGATGTACGACCCATTGCACGCACTTGCGATTCACGGAAGCGCGCTGCCTTACCTGAACTTGAGAAAAGAATTACATCGCAAGCGCCGTTGGTAATTGCGGTGCCTACTAATGTATCACCTTCATCTAATTCAATTGCACGCAAGCCTACGCTGCGTTGACGAGCAAATTGTGTAAGCGCAGTTTTCTTCACAGTACCGTTGGCGGTGGCCATGAAAATAAATTTGTCTTCGTCGTAAGATTTCACCGGCAAGATCGAGGTGATTTGTTCGCCCTCTTCCAGCGGCAATAAATTCACCACCGGACGACCGCGCGATTGACGACCCGCAACCGGAATCATGTACACCTTCAACCAGTAAACTTTACCGGCGTTGGTAAACAACAAAATCGTATCGTGTGTGCTGGCGATTAATAAATGCTGCACATAGTCTTCGTCTTTAACAGCAGTCGCTGATTTACCCATACCGCCGCGACGCTGTGCTTGATAATCATCCAACGGCTGGCTCTTCGCGTAACCACCGTGAGAAATTGTTACTACACGATCTTCAACATTGATTAAATCTTCGGTGGTTAAATCCAAGGTAGAAGCAACAATTTCTGTACGGCGCTTATCACCGTAATCTGCAATCACTTGCTCCATTTCTTCGCGGATAACTTCCATTAAACGAACTGCATTGCCGAGAATTTCAAGGAACTCAGCGATTTGTTGCAATTTTTCGTTGTATTCGGCGAGCAGCTTGTCATGCTCCATGCCAGTTAAACGATGCAAGCGCAATTCAAGGATTGCTTGTGCCTGTGCAGCTGATAAATAGTAGCGGCCATCACGCAAGCCAAACTCAGCACCCAAATCTTCGGGGCGGCAAGCATCTTCGCCTGCGCGCTCCAAGTAAGGAGCCATGTCGGCTGCATCCCAACCACGCGCCATCAAACTGTCTTTTGCATCGGCTGGCGATGCGGAGTTTTTAATCAGCGTAATCACTTCATCAATATTGGAAATGGCAACTGCCAAACCTTCCAAAATATGACCGCGCTCACGCGCTTTACGCAACAAATAAACGGTACGACGTGTAACTACTTCGCGACGGAATTTTACGAAGGCTTCCAACAATTCTTTTAAGTTAAGAATTTTTGGCTGGCCATCATCCAAGGCAACAATGTTTACACCGAAAGTGGTTTGCAATTGCGTTTGCGAGAAAAGATTGTTCAGCAATACTTCGGCTGATTCGCTTTTCTTCACTTCAATAACGATGCGCATACCGTCTTTGTCAGACTCATCGCGCAGCTCGCTAATGCCTTCAATTTTCTTTTCTTTTACCAGCTCAGCAATACGCTCAATCAAACGCGCTTTATTCAGTTGGTAAGGAATTTCGTGAACCAAAATGGTTTCGCGGCCAGTTTTTTCGTCGCGCTCAATTTCGGTTTTAGCGCGAACAATAATACTGCCACGGCCAGTGCGGTAAGCCTGAACGATCCCCGCACGACCATTGATAATTGCACCTGTTGGGAAATCCGGGCCTGGAATGAATTCCATCAACTCATCAATTGTGATGTCGGCGTTGTCGATCACCGCCAAACAACCACGCACAACTTCGGCCAAATTGTGTGGCGGAATATTGGTCGCCATACCTACGGCGATACCCGAAGAACCGTTCACCAAAAGGTTAGGAATTCGAGTTGGCATTACTGCCGGAATTTGTTCAGTGCCATCATAGTTAGGCACAAAATCTACAGTCTCTTTGTCGAGATCTGCGAGTAAATCGTGGGCGATTTTCGCCATACGGATTTCGGTATAACGCATAGCCGCTGCGCGGTCGCCATCTACCGAACCGAAGTTACCTTGACCATCTACCAGCATATAACGCAGGGAGAATGGTTGCGCCATACGCACGATGGTGTCGTATACCGCAGTATCACCGTGTGGGTGATATTTACCGATTACGTCACCCACCACACGGGCAGATTTTTTGTACGGCTTATTCCAATCATTGTTTAGCTCGCTCATAGCGAACAAAACACGGCGATGTACGGGCTTCAAGCCATCGCGCACATCAGGTAACGCTCGCCCTACAATTACGCTCATGGCGTAGTCGAGGTAGGACTGTTTCATTTCGTCTTCAATACTTACCGGTGAAATTTCTTTTGCGAATTCGACCATGGGAATACAGCTTTCCTTTTAATAAGGCTTTGGTTATTAAGTCTTTGTTATGATGACGGTTAGCAACAAATCAGCGGCCAAAAACAGAGCATTTACCGGCTCTATTTCCATGCCAAAATAAAGGCCGCAATACTACCACAACAGCATGCAGA
>JAGKXD010000039.1 GCA_021151525.1 Cellvibrionaceae bacterium
AGTTAACCTGCTGGTAACTCACTATCGCAGCCAAGTGGTTTCCATTCTGGGCAAAGTCAGCCGCCCCGGACGCATGGTCTTAGAAGGCTCCACGTCACTCACCCAAGCCATTGCGTGGGCAGGCGGCATTGCGGATACAGGCAGCGAACACCTCATTCTGGTTCGCACTGACGCCAGTGGCCGCCAGGAGAGACATGAATACGATTTGCAAAAACTCATGGGGCGCGAGGCGGATTCAACAGCAGTGGTGTGGCTGCAAGATGGCGACACCCTCTATGTTCCGCACGCTGACCGCTTTTACGTCAGTGGCGAAGTACGCACG
Source organism: Cellvibrionaceae bacterium (assembly GCA_021151525.1). Taxonomy (GTDB): domain Bacteria; phylum Pseudomonadota; class Gammaproteobacteria; order Pseudomonadales; family Cellvibrionaceae; genus Cellvibrio. The sequence goes on from JAGKXD010000039.1 coordinate 323, forward strand.
CCGGGGATGTACGCACTTGATCGCCCCCTTAATGTAATGCAGGCCATAGGCGTGGCGGGCGGGCCTACTAATCGCGCCAGCGACCGTTCCGCCAAACTTTACCGCAAGCAAGCCGATGGCTCAGTCAAAGAGTTCAAAGCCAAGCCCGATGACAAGGTATTGGATGGTGACGTTATGGTTGTTCAGGAAAGTTTGTTCTAAACCGGAAAATCGCTGCCTAAGGACTTCGATATGATCAACCTCGATACCCTAATTCGCATTTTAATTGCGCGCCGCTTATTAATTGGCGGTGTTGCCTTGGCCGTTATAGCGCTGACGCTAATCATTACGGTGGCAACCCCCAAACGCTACATGGCCACTACTGACTTGATTGTTGATGGCAAAGGTCAAGATCCAATTAGCGGCCAATCCATGCCAGCAAGAATCATGGCAGGCTACCTCGCAACACAAGCGGAAATAATCCGCAGCCGCAATGTTGCCAGCAAAGTTATCGACGAATTGAAGCTCACAGCTAACGAAGAGTTAATTCACGAATTAAGCTTACCCGACAACCAAAGCGAAGGCCGCAAAGCCTTGCTGACCTATTTAGACACGGGCTTGGTGGTCGATACAGAACGCGAAAGCAATGTACTCAACATAAGTTTTAAAGCCAAGAATCCACTTCTCGCCGCGCAAATTGCCGATGCATTTGCGCAAGCCTATATCCAAACCAATCTTGAATTGCGTATTGAACCGGCGAAACAAACTGCGCGCTGGTACGACCAACAACTGGCATCCTTGCGTACGGCTTTAGTAGAGCGACAAAACGCTCTGTCTGCATATCAGGAAAAGCACGACATACTCGTCAACAATGATCGTTTAGATTTGGAATCGGCGAAACTAGCCGAGCTCTCGTCCATGTTGATTGCTGTGCAAAACGAACGCCTCAACAACACCACGCGCAACAACCAAATTTCTGGCAGCCACGGTGCCATACCGGCGCAAGCACTGGATAACCCCCAGGTTCAACGGCTTTCTACCGAGTTGGCGCAAGCGCAAGCTAAGTTGAATGATTTACTCACCCGCGTAGGCGAAAACCATCCTCAATATCGCCAAGCACAGGGCGACGTTGACTCACTCAACCAGCAATTAGAGCAAGCTTTACGCCTCATTAACGGCAGTGTTCGCTCTTCGGTTGAGCTCTCGCAAAGTAGAGAAGAACAGCTGAAAAGTGAATTGGCTGCGCAGAAAGAGCGTGTTCTTCAGTTCAGCCGCAGCCGCAATGAATTTACACTCTTAAAACAGGAAGTTGATAACTCACAGGCTGCCTACGATGCTGCCTTAGCTCGCGCAACGCAAACCAAGCTCGAAAGCCAAGTGGCTTTAACCGACATTTCCATCCTAAACACGGCACTCCCCCCTATTCGCCCCACCACACCACGTGCAGCCATGAATCTGCTGTTGGGTGCGTTAACCGGCACGCTCTTCGGCATAGGGATTGCGCTCTGTCGCGAATGGATGGATCGGCGAATACGCAACCAATACGACATAGAACAGAGCTTGGGGTTACCAGTGCTCTCCTACATACCAGCACTGGCTGTTTCAGGCGGCAGTGCTCGTAAAGCCATTCCAACCTTTCTGTAACAGATGATTGCCCAACGCTGCAAAGCTTCCCATAGAGAGGGATGACAATGAACGAATTAGCTCAAGCGGTTCTCAATACAAGTGAGTATTCGGAAAACGCTAATCTGGATGTCGCTAACAAGATTGGCCGAATGCTGGAAAGCCGCGGAAAAATTACGCGCGAGGAATTCAAATCCATCATTGCGGTTCAAAACGAAAAAAATGTGCGTTTCGGCGATGCAGCCCTGCAGCTTGGGCTAGTTGAAAAAGCCGATATTGATGCTGTGCTGGCAGAGCAATTTGCCTACACCTGCCCGCCCGATCGCAGCACCAAGCTCGACTACAGATTAACCGCTGCCTTCCAGCCAGACAGCAAGCAGGCTGAAGCTATGCGCAGCCTTCGCAGCGAACTTCTACTGCGTTATTTCAACCGAGGCAATCATTTGAGCCTTGCGCTAGTCGGCGCAGAAGATGCAGAAGCTATTGCACTTACCGCCGCCAATCTCGCCATTACCTTTGCCCAACTCGGCATGCGCACCCTGCTGATCGATGCCAACCTGCGCTCACCGCAATTGCACAAATTGTTTGGCCATAATGAACGCAATCCCGGTTTATCAGATCTAGTCGCTGCACGAACCTTAGTAGAGCCAATTGCGATTCCGGATTTAGGTTCGCTTTGGGTAGTCGCCTCGGGCACAGAAGCACCCAATCCGCAGGAGCTGCTCGCCAGTAAGCACTATGCGGAGCGGTTACAAGATTTAGCCGCGCATTTTGAAGTCATTATCATCAACACCCCGCCGCTAGATCGCCTTGCCGATGCCCAAATTATTGCAGCGCACTCGGGCGCCGCTTTATTGGTCGTGCAAGAAAATATTTCACGTATGCAAGCATTGGAAACACTGTGCAACAGTTTGCGCGCTGTAGGTGTTCGCCTTTTAGGTACAGCCTTACGTCAGTAAAACCATTGAGGTCAGGATGAAATATTCACACCCGGGCGCACGGAATGCGCCTTCAGGGCTTCAGGAATCGGGCAACACATTTGACGACCGCGTGATCATTGGCATAGTGATCGCCACTGTTACTTATCAAGCCGTACTCTGCCTGCTCAACACCTATGGCTTTACTGCGTCGCGCGCACTGCTTGGGCTTTCTGAAGCCATTATTCTCACTGCGTGTTTGCCGTTTATCGCGCGTCGGTTACTGCCGGGCGTCATCACCATTATTGCGATTTCAGGAGCGATGTTTTGTTTGCAAACACTCGTGAGTGGGCAACTCAATATCAAAACCTTCCGCGATCTTGCTATTCCACTGTGCTACCTCTGGGTTGGTTGCAATATTGGCCGCATAGATCTCGCCAGCCGCGCACTCATAGCTGCTATTTGGATAGTGTTGTTTATGGGGATGTTTGAACTTGTGTTCGTTGATGAATACACCAACTTTTTCAATATTTTTAACTACTACGTTAACACCGGTAGCCTTGAACCAACGCCCTCTTTCACCAACAGCAAACTGCAATTGAACGGCACCCGACCTGAAGGCATAGGCCGCACACTCCTGCCGGCATTGCTGGGAAGCCACCGAGTGTCATCAGTTTTTTTAGAGCCCGTATCGCTTGGCAATTTCGCAACCATTTGTGCGGCCTGGGGGCTGAGCTTACACAAAAATGAATTGCGCAAAACGTTATTTTTTGTGGTGATGGCGGTGTTCATGATTGTCATTTCAGATTCGCGCTTCGCATTAACCAGCGTAAGTTTAATGATTATTCTGCGCGTGGTGCTGCGCGATAAAGCGCTCTACTTACCCATACTCGCCCCCTTTGCAGCACTAGCCGTTTTAATTGCATTGGGCGAGGAAGGCGGAAAATTCGTTGAAGACAACTTTTTGGGCAGACTAAAACTGTCGGGCAACGCGCTGCATGAATTTGATGTCTCCATGGTCTTCGCCATGAAAGCCTCAAACCCTTACGCTGATATGGGTTACGCCCATCTGATTTCATCCTTTGGCGCACCCGTAACGCTTCTGCTCTGGTTCAGTATTTGGCTAATGCCCATGCCTGATGAACAAGGCCAACGTTTTCGCGCTTTTGTAGCCATCTACATGGTGTTGATTTTATGTGTGAGCGGCTACTCGCTCTACGCCCTTAAAACGTCTGGAGTACTGTGGTTCCTAATGGGCTGCTGCATGAAAAATCCAGCGCCGTCCGCAAAAACAACAACCAACTCGCACGCAGAATTTGCACTTGAACCTGTTCTACTCGATGTAGGGAATCAAATCAGGAGAAGAACACATGTCTATTAAAGTTACTCATATTGTTCGCCAATATTTGCCATCCGTTGGCGGTATGGAAGAAGTTGTGCGCAATATAGCGCTACACCAATTACATAACAGCTCACAACAAACGCGCATTATCACGCTCAATCGCCTATTCCGTAACACGCAAACAGAATTGCCGGAGCGCGAAGAGATTGATGGCATAGAAGTTATTCGCTTGCCCTACTACGGTTCAAGTCGCTACCCACTCTGCCCCGCAATTTTGAACGCATTAGGAGATGCCGATGTGATTCACGTGCATGGCGTAGATTTCTTTTACGACTTTCTCGCGGCAACAAAATGGCTCCATAAACGCCCCTTAATCTTGTCTACTCATGGTGGATTTTTCCACACGAGTTTTGCCTCACGCGCAAAACAAACCTATTTCAAAACCATCACCAGATTATCATCATCTGCATACAACAGTGTGGTTGCGACTAGTGCCAACGATGGCCAAATGTTCAGTCAAATTATGGACAAGCCCAAATTACGTGTGATTGAAAATGGCGTAGACACGAAAAAATATTTCAATCAAGCCGCACTGGAGTTGCAACCAACACTTATTTATTTTGGTCGTTGGTCTGCCAACAAAGGTTTATTAGAAGCCTTACATTTATTTTCGCAATTACGAGAACGCGATGATCGTTGGCACCTTATTATTGCAGGTCGAGAATACGATCACAGCTTGAACGAGTTGCGCGCACACGCCGATGCATTACAGCTCAATGGTCACCTAACCTTAGCTGCGAATCCAAGTGACGAAGAAATTCGCGATCTCATTCAACAAGCCAGTTATTTTTTGTGTCTCTCTCATCACGAAGGATTTGGGATTGCACCCATTGAAGGGATGAGTGCAGGCTTAACGCCAATTCTAAGCGATATCCCCCCCTTTAAACGCTTGGTGGAAAACTCAAACCTTGGTTTCAACATCGGCCACCAGGCTACAACGCAAGACGTTGTTGAAAAAATATTGCAATTGCACGACCAAGGCGAAGCTGCCTACATGGTGCGACGCGCAACCGCTATGAGCTTCGCAAAAAATTACGCCTGGCCACAAGTAGCCGATAGGTACTTGGAAATTTACGAAGATCTCGCTCGCGATAGACAACGAGAACTGCAATCATGAATAGATTGCTGATATTTATATTGTTCACCTGTGCAACTCCCATGTTGGCAGCAGCGAACTGCATAGATCAAGAACGCTTAACCGGCGTAAATATCAGCGGCGCAGAATTTAACTCATCCAAACTTCCCGGCGTTATTTCCAGAGACTACACATTTCCGAAAGATGACGAAATAAGCTTTGTAGCAGCACAAGGAGCAAATGTTATTCGCTTGCCTTTTCGTTGGGAGCGCATTCAACCTACCGCCATGGGCGATTTGGCAGAGTCTGAATTAAAACATTTACAAGCCGTAGTAAGTTTTGCTAACTCCAAAGGTGTGTGCGTTATTTTAGATGTACATAATTACGCTAAATTTTACGGACAAACACTCAACGGTGATGCCGCATTACAAAACGCATTTATAAATTTATGGCTGCGATTGGCCAATGCATTTAAAGATTCCAAGCAAACCGCATTTGGATTAATGAACGAACCTAGCTATTTGCCACGCGAAGAATGGGCCAGCCTCGCCAAACGCACTCTGTTTGAATTGCGCAAAGCAGGCTCAACTAATTTGGTCATGATTGCAGGTGGTCACTGGAGTGGATTACACGATTGGTTTGCCCCTGAGGCAGGCTTATCAAATGCAAATCTTTTTGCTGACCTTAAAGACCCGCTCAATCGTACCGTGCTTGAAGTTCATCAATACGCTGATAAAGATTTTTCCGGCACAGGCACAAAGTGCCGCGATGCGGCTGAATTCGATTCCTTGTTTCAAAAAATTTCCAATTGGGCGAGAGTCAATCACCAACAACTTTTTTTAGGTGAATTTGGTGTGCCGCAAAGTGAGGAATGTTTACTCGTGCTCGAACGCTTTTTAAATCTGATGAACGGTCCAGAGTGGAAAGGTTGGACTTATTGGGCCGCAGGTAGTTGGTGGGGGAAATATCCGCTAGCCATTAACACCAACTCCACAAATCGATCAACACAATGGCCAATTATGCAGCGGCATTTTTCCCGCGAAACCTGGCCCAAAAAAAGCCCACCTCGGGCACCGCAGCCATAATCGGTAACCGCTAATTCTAGACAAACTCAATTTTAAACCAAAGTCCTTAGGGAGAACAAAGATGACGCTGACAGATGAGTTAAATGAGATCACCGCTCACACGCCCAAGATTCCTGACGGCAATGTCTATTTGGTGTTGTCTGCTCACGATTATCGCTCACCGCGCCGCGCGAATATTCATTTCATTACATCAGAGTTAGCCAAGCGCGGTCACACACGTTTTTTCTCGCTGCGCTACAGTCATCTATCAAAATACACTTCTGATCCGCGTCTCTCGCTAGATTACGCCGCTAATCAAATTGGTTTGTATAAAGGTGTTGAATGTTATTTATGGAAAACACCGATTCATCCTTTCAATACTCGTCGTCGCTGGTTGCGTCCACTCGAAACACTTATGTACAACTGGTACAGCAATGGCTACAACCAAGTGTTGCGTAATTGGATTGAAGAGGCAACGGTGATTTTATTGGAAAGCGGCGTAGCACCGGTGTTCTTTGATCTCATCAAAGAATTAAACCCGAATGCAAAAATTTTGTATCGCGCATCTGATGCGTTGGAAACCATTAATGTCGCAGAATACGTCAACAAAACTTTTTCGCGCATTGCCAGCCAGCTCACTACTATTGCGCTGCCATCTAAAGCACTCGCGGAAACTATTCCCAGCAAACATAACCTAGCTTTTGTTCCACACGGCATTGATCATTCTGTCGCGCAGCAAGCAGATCCATCACCTTACGGCCCCGGCACACATGCAGTCTCTGTTGGCTCCATGTTATTTGACCCCGATTTTTTTGTGCACGCCGCCAAGCGTTTTCCAGATATAACGTTTCACATAATCGGCTCTGGTCAAGCAAGCCACCCTGATTACGGCGATAACGTAAAAATTTATGGAGAGATGCCCTTTGCAAAAACCCTGTGCTACATCAAACACGCCGATCTCGGCATAGCACCTTACTCAAGCAACAATATGCCTGCCTATTTGCGCGATACCTCAATGAAATTAATTCAATACGACTTCTTTGAAATTCCTGCGATCTGTCCGTTTTATATTGCAGCGGATTACCCCAATCGCTTCGGCTATAACATTGGCGATGGCGATTCAATTGAAGCCGCAATTAAACGAGCACTACACCCTACTGCGCCATTGGTGGCACAACGTGTATTGAGTTGGGGTGAGGTTACTGAGCGCATGTTGCAACCAAAACTCTATCGCGATACGGAGATGAGTGTATGACAACCCATGCAATCAACGAAACAGAAATGCCCGACGCGCTTATGCTGGGTGGATTTCCGTTACTGCAAACAACCGCAGAAAATTTAGCAAACCAATTAGGGAAAGTCCTGGACACTAAAGAGCAACATCTGCTGTTTTTTGCCAATACCAACTTTATTGTGAAATGCCAATCACTTCAAAAAAAGATGAGTGCGGTTAATACACTCATCGTAAATGATGGCATTGGTGTCGATATAGGCACATGGTTAATTCATCGCAAAAAGTTTCCTGAAAACTTGAACGGTACAGATTTTATTCCACGCTATTTAAGCAGCGTGAAAGACAAAGCTAGTGTGTTTTTATTCGGCGCAAAACCCAGTATTGCACAACGCGCAGCGCACACATTAAAAAGCACCTATGGCGTTAATGTAGTTGGCACATGTGATGGTTATGAACAAGCCAAAAATGCTAGCCAATTGATCGCCGATATGAATATGTCGGGTGCAAATATCATTTTGGTCGCCATGGGAAATCCTGCTCAAGAAAAATGGATTCTTGAGCATCACCATCGTTTAAATGCATCGGTCTTTATCGGCGTAGGAGCGCTGTTTGATTTTTTGGCGGGAGACAAACCACGCGCACCGCGTCTTGTACAAAAATTTCGAATGGAATGGTTTTATCGTCTGTGCTTGGAGCCCACGCGTTTAATGCGCCGCTACACTTTAGATATAGCAATTTTTTTAACCTTGTGCATTCGCACGGCCAATGACAGCAACACCAAAATTCAACCCAATTAATTTATTGAGGCCGTAGTCATGGGAAATTTAGCGTTTGCAATCCTTGCGCGAAGAATCCAAACCGCATTTATTATTTCATTTAAACCAGCGTTAATTTCATGAACCTAAAACAAAACTTAGGAAAAAGCACCGCATGGATGAGCCTTGCCGCAACTGGCAATAGCCTAATAAGCTTTATTATTTTTATAGTGCTCTCTCGAATACTTGATGCCGCTGATATAGGTTTGGTGGCTTTTGCGTTGATTGTGGTTGAAATAGGTAAACTCATCGTCAACGCTGGCATTTCACAAGCCGTTGTTCAACATAGTGCGTGGGATAACACCTACGCCTCTACGTGTTTCTATTTAAATATTGGCTTCTCGGTGATTGTTACTTTCGTCACTATGTTTATAGTAACTCCTCTTATAGCCTCTTATTACGAAGCGCAAGCTGCGCCCATTCTAAAAATTCTCTCCATTATTTTTTTCTTGGAAGGATTAAAAGCAGTACACGAGGGAAAATTAAAACGGGAGTTTTCATTTAAGGTTATCGCATTGCGAACTATTGTAGGCAGCCTAGCCTCGGGCGCGCTGGGAATCTATCTTGCTTTTAAAGGTTTTGGCGTATGGGCGCTTGTATGGCAACAAATTGTTTGCCAGCTCTTAATTAGCTATATCACTATCAGCACTGCAAAATGGACACCTTCGTTTTCCTACTCTGGGGACTACGCACAACAAATCTTAAAATTTTCCACGCCTCTAGCGGGCGCACAAATTATTGGCAGCATAGGCGCGAAAATATTTGAAATGTTAGTGGGTATACTGATGGGTGCTGCTGCGCTTGGCTTTTTCAGAGTAGGCGGTAGAGCGTTATATATTTTGCAGGATATCGTCTTAAAACCACTTGAAACAACAATTCTGTCTGCGCTGTCACGCATTGATCAACCGCAACAACAAGCACTTAGTTCCATACGAATTATCCGCATGAATTGTTACATTACCTTCCCTATATTTTTCGGGGCTGCGGCTATAGGACAAGAGTTTATTACTTTTGCTTTTGGCGAAAAATGGGCCATAAGTGGTCAGGTTATGACAGCACTTGCAATAGGTATAGCGCCACACGTTATTAGCCAACAAATAAATGCCGTGTTAACGGCCAGTAAAAACTCACATTTAGTAATGCTACTGGCAATCATCACGTTTATCGGCAATTGTATTTGTTGCGTTATTGCAATTCCCTTCGGGCTTATAGTAACAGCTCTTGCATTTTCATTAAGAAGCTATGGAACACTTTTCTTTAGTCTGCATTTTTTTAAGCGTGTATATGGCTTTGGCTTCCTAGCCATATTGAAAATAGCTGCGCCCTCATTTATTTCATCGGCCATGATGTTTACCGCTCTCTACGCCATTAAATTGTTTTTAACAAATCAACTCCCAACAATTGTAGCGCTAATTATATTGTGCTTTAGCGGAGGGCTAATTTATGCATTATGCATACGCCTTATCTTCAAGCAGGAAACAAAAATATTTATTGTGGAAACAATTGATCTTGCACCTGCAAAGCTAAAGCCCGCTCTTGGAAATTTACAACGCCTCATTAGACTGACTTAACGTTTTTAGCAAGCATAGTATTGCGCATCACATAGGAGAACTACATATGATGAAGTCTTACTTAATCAATCTAGATAAAGACAGCGCACGCCTTGATTTTTTTAAATCCAATTTTGATCGTTTGGGAATTCCCTTTGAACGCATTTCAGCAATAGATGGCCGAACGTTTAGCGAAGACGATTACCAACAGTTTATGCAATCACGCCCACGCAATTATAACCGCACACAAACCAAACCCTGGTTGCGAGGTCAAATGGGGTGTTTTCTGAGCCACTACGCGGTGTGGAAAAAAATTGCCAACGGAACGGAAAGTTTCTGCGCAGTATTTGAGGACGATATTCATGTATCCGATACATTGAATCTAGTACTGCAATCAGACACATGGATTCCTCCCGAAGTAGATATTATTCGACTGGAGACATCGACCAATAGAGTTCGCCTTAGTTCAAAGCCGGTTCTCAATTACAACAACAGCAATTTGTATAAGGTAAAGTCGACTACTTGGTGTACTGGCGCTTATATTATCAATCGTAAAACAGCACAGCGATTGCTTGAGCTATCAGAAAAATATCATGAACCGGCAGATGTAATGCTCTATCACTTTAAAGAATCTGTACTTGCGAATGATCTTCAAATTTTGCAATTCAATCCGGCTTTGTGCACGCAGGATAAACATTTGGCGCAAGGCAAAACCAACTTTTCAAGCAACGTTGAATTGGATACACCAACCAATATAAACATTGCAGACTCACTCAAAAAATACTCACCAACAGCGGTACTCACTGCGATATACCGCTCGCTTTACGGTTACAGACGCATTAGCTTTTAATCGACGGGATATGCGGCTGACTATCGATCAGCCGCAATACTACACAAGGGGGATAAAAATAAAATTGAAAAAACGATTAATAATAGAAAAATATTCCCGCATTTATTTGGCGTGAAATGTAATTACGGATTTCTACAGGGGATCGATTTTTTCGCACACCTGAATCCACTTTAATTTTCCAAAAATAGCCAGAGTCATAAACCATTGTAAGAGGCAAAATGTTGTACCGCGTTTCCTCACGAGCCATGCCAAAACCAGCATTGCTGTAATTAACATTTGAATAAACGGCAGAAGATCCAAACGCTACCCTGTTGGATATACTCCATGAGACACTAGTAGATATTGTTTTTACACGCGAAGGGGAATCAGATGTTTCACCTACAGCCGGCTCGCTCAATGCATAGCCTCCTTTTAAAACTACTTTTTCCGTTGGCTGCCACACAGTAGCAAGGCTTAACAAAGAACCAGATCCGTCGTTAATGTCACCGTTTCGCTTATACCCTGCAACTAATGCAGACACTGAAGTTTTGGGTGATAACACCCATTGGGTTTCAAATTCCAATTGATCATAATTAAAATCAAGATTCTCACGCTCAAAGCTCAACTGCGAATTAGCGTAAGTGCGGTTACCAGATTTATACCGCAATAACAAAGAAGATTCATTAGCGGCTTTATAGCTTACATCAACAAATGCTTCATGCTCATCATAGTTCAGAAATTGGCGGCCATAGTTGGAATGGACTTGTGATAATTGATCTGCACCTATATGAAATGACAGCTTGTTTTCATTGCCATACCCAACTTTCGTTCGCAAATCATCACGTGTAACTATGTCTTTACCAGTAAAATCAAAACGATCCACCTGATAGACATTGCGTTGAAAATCCACATTGGTATTAAACTGATCGCCAAAAAAACCTAGCCAATTCAATTCGCCAGAATGTGTAGTGATATCAAAATCTTGGTGCTCATCGTACTGGTATTTATTTGCAACCCACCGCGCCAATAACCGTTGGCGACCAAAAAAATCATCGTAGCTAAATCCAACTGAAGACAATACCGCTTGTTCTGAATCGTTTATTGGGCTGCGTGAAAAATTGCTATCCCACAAATTTTGCACCGAAGCAGTCACCTGAAAAGCATCGGCCTCTCGCTCAGATGCCAATACCTGTGCACTAAAAGTGCCTAGGAAAAGCAGGTATGAAGCTACCGCCACCCCCTCGTCCCTTAATTTTTTTTTAGTAAGCATGCTGCCCCACGAAACCTCTGAACAATGTTCCCCAGAGTATTTTTACATCAAGCATCAACGACCAATTTCTAATGTATTCCAAATCGTAAGCTATACGCCCCGACATTTTATCTAAGGTTTCAGTTTCACCGCGGTAACCGTTTATTTGCGCCAAACCGGTAATCCCTGGCTTTACTTTATGACGCAACATATAACCTTTAATTTGCCCGCGATAAAATTCATTATGTGCAACCGCATGTGGCCGCGGCCCTACCAGCGACATACTTCCCGATAACACATTAAATAGTTGCGGCAACTCATCTAATGAAGTACGACGTAAAAAATTACCGAAGGCTGTAACACGCATATCACCTTTTTTAGCCTGGGTTACACTGTCACCATCTTCGCACACTGTCATGGAGCGAAACTTCCACACTTTAATATGCTCCCCTCCCATACCGTAACGCGTTTGCTTAAAGAATATTGGACCCGAAGAAGTCAGCTTCACGCCAATCGCAATCAGCAGCATTGGAATTGCAAGCGCTACAAGCATCGCAAAACCAATCACAATATCTTCTAAACGTTTTGCTAGACTGTTATCCACCAAAGGGGAATCATAAATACTTAACGCCGGAATGCCTTGAATACAGGTTAGGCGTGAGTGCAGTAAATCAAAACTAAAAATATCTGGAATAACATAAGGTGTAACAGTTGTATCTGCCAATCTATCAATGACTGAATGAATTCGAAGCTCAGCGCGCATTGGCAAGGTCACAAAAACTATATCTATTTTTCCGTCATGCGCATCTTGATAGAGCTTATTAAGATCGCCGTTGAGAGATGCTTTTTTTTCAACCACATCTATTGTTCGTTGACCCTCCTTATCTTTTGCAACTCGGTCATCATAAAAACCTACAATGCGATAACCCAACCACGGCGTACTAGCAATGGAGTTAATCATGCGTACACCCAGTTCGTTCGCCCCTACTATAGCGGCGCGGCGTGGCTCAGAAGGATTGGAGCGCAACTTTGCAAGAGCTGCCCGTCGAGCCCAATGCAAACCAATTACTGCCTCAGGCGTTATTGCAAGCCATAAAATTATTGCTTGGAAATCTATAGCACCAAGACGCAAAACACTTATAAGCGCAGTAATCATTACCAGCGCCGTTCCCAGCCAAGCGAAAATTAAACGCGAGGCCAAACTCGTCATTGAATAACCACGCCATAAATAGTAGACCTCATTACCTTCTGCAAAAAAGCCAAAGCAAATGACAGCTGCCAATGCAAATCCTGCGTAGGAATTATTCCATTCTATTTGCAGAAGGCGCAGAGTTACCCAAAGCACGCAGACAACCAGCACACTATCCAATGCGCGAAATAACGCGAGTATTTTTGAATGATGTAAACGAATTACTTGAGGTTGAGGTGAAAGATTTGCAGGGTATAAAGGTCCATTTGGCATCACAGGGCTGTTCATTACTACCTCCAGTCAGCACGAGTATTTCCTGCAATAAACACTTGCACGAATCAGACCACAAACAAATCAACTAAGGATTTTTTGAAAAAAATAAGTGAGCTGTCACATGAATTATTGAAAAATTTAAACCCCCGTAAGTTTTGACGACAAAAAGATATATAGGACTTTATCGAAAATTTTTTAGCTGCCCTCATTTAACGCAAAATATAAAAATTTAATTGAAAAGAAGATCACTCACCTTATTAAAGCTTCTACACCTCGCTGAAGTCTTGATGCTGACCCACGAAATAAAACGAGATTTAATGACACCAGATAATTATTAACCTAAGTTGACGCAAAAATTATCTGTATATTTATTTCTGCCTCACACAAACGCATTATCCAGTGTTTAATGCGAATGCATTTTTCTACAAAGAAAAAATATCAAGCAATAAAATAGAGCATCAAATTTTTGATTAATATGCGCAAGAAGATTTAGACGCTATAATGCATCCAAATTAAGCTCGCCGCCTGTTAAATGTGCACGAATTGGACAAATCATTTTATGACAACCTTGAAATACCTATCAGGTTATCCCGCTGAAACTCTCCATCAAGTTCAGCAAGTGATTACGGATGATCGCCTAGGTGAGGTTCTGAAGAAAAAATACCCTTCTTGCCACAATATACGCACAGATAAACAGCTCTACGAATACACAGTTGAGCTAAAGAACCAATTTATGAGTAAGGCGCAACCTTTAAACCGTGCGCAATACGATTCAAAAATTAAAGTTATCCAACATGCTCTTGGTCAACATCACTACATCACACGAGTGCAAGGCAGCAGAACTAAAACCGTAAACGAAATACGCATTGCCAGTGTTTTTCGCGTCGCACCAGAAGCTTTTTTGCGGATGATTGTTGTGCACGAACTGGCACACTTCAAAGAAAAAGAGCACAACAAGAGTTTTTATCAACTCTGTCGCCACATGGAACCCAACTACCATCAATACGAATTTGATTTGCGTTTGTATTTAACGCATTTGGATTTGTTTGGAGAGCTTTATTCGTGAATTCAGAAAAAACAGAGCAGTACACAAAAGGCATTATTTGTATTCTTATTGGCACCTGCTGTTTTGCGGCCAAAGGAATTTTAATTAAAGTTGCTTATCGCTACGGTGTCACGGCAACACCACTCCTCATGCTGCGCATGTTATTTGCTCTGCCCTTTTATGCTGGCGTTGCTATTTGGTTGCAAACCCAAGAGCAAAGCACACTTAGCAGAGTTGAAATCTGGCAAATTATTGGCTTGGGGCTGCTGAGTTATTATATTTCCAGCTTGTTTGATTTTATGGGGCTGCAATATATTTCTGCAGGCTTAGAGCGGTTGATTTTATATGTGTACCCTACGCTGGTGCTGTTGATTCTTGCTTTCGTAAAACACAAAAAAATTTCATCGACCGAAAAACTGTCATTAGCAATCGCCTACACCGGTATGCTCCTGGTGTTTATTCACGATATAAAACTCAGCAACTCTTGGGAAACCACAAGTCTTGGCAGTGGCTTGGTTTTGCTTAGCACAATATCCTTTGCCTCTTTCATTGTATTGGCAGGCGATATGATTCCTCGCGTGGGCTCTTTGCGCTTCACCGCCTACGGCATGCTTTCAGCCTGTGTAGGTGTTATTGCACATAATCTGATCGTTGAAGGTACAAACAGCATTTGTCAGCCGCTTCCCGTTTACGGATTGGCATTTACGCTTGGAATATTCTGCACTGTCATTCCCTCATTCCTTATGAATGAAGGTATTCGCATTATTGGTAGTAGTCGCACGGCTATTTTGGGCAGTTTTGGCCCCGTGGTCACTCTATTTCTAGGTGCATGGGTACTTAGTGAAAGCCTTAGCCCAACCCAGCTTGTAGGCGCGGCTTTGGTTATTGGCGGAGTCGCCTTAACCAGCCGCAAAAAATAATACGCAGCTCATATAATGCTTCTCTATTTAATTCATTGCCTCAATTATTAACTTTTGTTAATAAATCATATAGTTGCGATAAGTACGTTAACTTTTCTTATCTGTAATTACGAGCCAATCCGCGCTATTTTCCTTGGGGATAAAGTCATCCTTACCATTTTTGACTACGAACTACGAAGCAGTATTGCATAAGCCGATTACCAACCCTACAATGACCAAATGTAATCGGTTTCATTTGTATAAAAACACTCAATTCGCCGAAGACCCTTTTTTGGTCTAAGCCACTGGATTGCACTATTTTGCAGCTAGAATTGAAGCAGTTAAATGCATAATTACAGCAAAAAAAATCCACACCCAATAGACCAATCAACAATAACCATTAGCAAACACAGAGAAGCCTATGAACAAACTTAAGCCAATTGCACTCGCCCTAATTGCTACGCTCCCCCTCAGTGCCATTGCTGCATCCAGCAGCTCTAGCAAAGTGCCTGATTGGAAGTTAGCTGAAGCAACTGAAGTCTGGACACCCGTACCCGCCGTAGTGACGGCCAATGAAAATACTCCACCGTCTGATGCCATTGTATTGTTTGATGGTAAATCGCTCAGCCAATGGCAAGCAGCAGAAGGTGGCGATGCAAAATGGACTGTAGCCAACGGTGCTCTGACAGTAGCGCCCAAAACAGGCGATATCAAAACCAAAGAATCTTTCTGCGATGTGCAATTGCACGTTGAATGGACAACACCTACCAAAGTGACCGGCGATGATGGTAAAGAATTAACCAGCCAAGCGCGCAATAACAGCGGTATCTTTTTGCAGGAGCAATACGAAGTTCAAGTATTGGACTCCTACAACAATAAAACCTATTCCAACGGCCAAGCCGGTTCAATATACAAACAACATATTCCACTCGTAAACCCAACCCGCGCACCGGGTGTATGGCAAGCCTACGATATTATTTTTACCGCGCCTAAATTCAGCGACGATAAAAAACTTATCTCTCCCGGCCGTGCAACCGTTTTGTTGAACGGTGTATTGGTACAAAACAATGTTGAGATTCAAGGCTCAACTGCTTGGATTGGTAAACCAGTTTATACCGCACACGGCTGCGCGCCGCTGCGTTTACAAGACCACGGCAACCCTGTGAGCTTCCGCAATATTTGGATTAGAAAGCTGTAAGCAATCCTGAAAAACATTTATTCCCTTAGCGCGCCGCATCTTCTTTAGCAACACGCGATAAGAAGCTGCGGCGTAATTTTAAATACTTTTATTGTGAGAGCTAAGAGTATGTCCTTTTCTACATTTTTTGGGATTAGCTTTGCGCTAATCAGTTTAACATCGAGCGTATTCGCGGCCACCACGGAAAGCCCGCTGATCGCATTTAAAGAAAACCCAGAGTGGACCAGTGCATCTGCTGTCAGTGCAGTAGGTAAAAAATTTCAAATCGATAAAAAACCACAAGCCGAACTCAATACGATTTTAGTGAACACCGGCGATGTCACCAAAAGCAAACACTTAGTTGGTAAAAATTATTTTGGTGATACATTATTGAACATGGAATTTTTAGTTGCGCAAGGAACCACAGCAAAAGTATTTTTGCACGGCCATTACGCTATTGAGCTGAAAAACAAAAACAACGAGTGGCAAACTTTAAGCGTAAAATTCCGCGCACCACGTTTTAATGAAGCTAGCGAAAAAGCGCAGAACGCAACCTTTCTAGAAGTTCGCATTAACGGCGAAGTGGTAAGCACCAACCAAACCATGACGACCTACAGCGAAAACTCCTTTACTAATTGGGAAAGCGAAGGCGGCCAAACCACTATTCTGGCAAACCAAGGTCAATTTGCATTCCGCAATTTTAAAGTTCAACCCGCAGATTTCTCAAATGTAATACCACCCAAAGAAAGCGGCGGAAAAACGAATGAATCTGAGCTGGTAGATTACGTTGCGCTCGGCAAAGAAACTTTCGAATCTGTTGGTTGTAATGTTTGTCATTCAACGATCAAAGATGACCCCACTGTAACAACCGGCCCAAATTTATTCGGCTTGTTCACTCGTGAGCCGCGCTCACGCGAAGTGATTGAAGGCGGCGAAGGTCACCGTTTCAATATCAAAGCAGATCGCGAATATTTGCATCGCAGCGTGCGCGCACCCACAGAACAAATTGCGATTGGTGAAAAAGGTGTGAAAAAAGGTGAAGCTTATCCGCCCATTATGCCGCCGTTTAACGCACAAATTATTAGCGATACGCAAATTGACGCTATAGGCGCCTATCTCCAAACTTTGAATGATCTTTCCAATCAAGGCCCTGTTGTTAAATTAATGAAACAAGGCGGTGCAGAAAAATACAATCCTGTTGAGGATAGATTGCAGCTGCTCGTTGACGATCAAGTTCGTATTCAACGCGGGCCAATGACTGGTGTTTCTGGTAGAGCAATTCATGTAGGCAACGCCAATGGTGTTAACTACACCTTTGATCCGCGCATTCTCGCCATTGCAAAAATTTGGCAAGGCGGATTTTTGGATATGACCGGCGAATTTACTAATCGCGGCGGCAAAGGCTTGAAAATGGGTTACGAGAGCCGTGAAATTAGTTTGGGCGATAAAGAATATTTGTTCGCGCCTTTAAATGCGGCCGGTGCCATTGTTGATTTCTCGTTTAAAGATACAAAATTTGGAGATATAGAAACTGGCAAAAAAGCACTTTACACCAAAGAGGATCACATCGATAAATTAGCTGCAATCAACGCGCAATTTTTAGGTTACTCCCGCAACTCAAAAGATAAATTAACCGCACCCAGTTTCCGCTATCGCGTAGGTCAAAACACACTTGCGGTACAAACAACGTTTGAAACTAACGGCGCTGTTAAAATTAACGTCACCGGTGAATTAAAAACTGAACAATCTTTTGCACTCAATGCAAGTTCATTAACTCAACCGCAAGCTACCACAGGCAAAATCGATAATGCGGTTTGGAAATTACCTGCAGGGACAGTGAATGCAACATTAAACGCAAAAATCGCTTTGGCCAGCAATGTATGGCACGCCGCAAAATCTACGTTTGATAATCGCAAACAACCTTTACGAGTAACCAACTCTACAGCCAATATGCCTGCAGGCTATAGCATTGAAAGCTACTATCCTCCCAAAGATAATTTTGGTCGCGAGCAATTATTTGAAGCACTCGGTATTGCTGTTGCCGCTGATGGCACTATTGTTGTTGCAACGCGCACCGCTGGCATTTGGCGTTTAGCAAAAGATAAATCTGGAAATAGTGAGTGGCAATTATTTGCTGAAGGCACTTTCGATAGTTTGGGCGTACAAGTCGAAGATAAAAAAGGCCTAGTTGTTGTAGCCGGGCAAAAAGCCGAACTCACGCGCATTAGCGATACCAACGGCGACGGCATAGCAGACAGCTACGAAACTTTATTTGATGCACATTCCTATCACGGCAACTATCACTCCTACATGCACGGCCCCGCGCGCGGTGCAGATGGTGCTTACTACATCAACATTAACCTTGCCGATGGCAGCGATGGTTCTGCCTACAACGCAGGCGGAAAATATATGGGCAGCGCCGGCGGTTATGCGGGTTGGAGTATTCGTGTTGATGCAAGTAATAAAAATACGATCGGTAAATTCACGCCTTGGGCGAACGGTATGCGAAGCCCTGCCGGTATGGCTTTAGCGCCGGATGGTCGTATTTGGTATTCAGATAACCAAGGTGAATATGTTGGCACCTCGAAAATTTTTGTGCTCGAACAAAATACATTTTATGGCCACCCAGCAAGCCTTGTTGATTTGCCTGGTATGACACCAGACTCGCCTGAAATTGTTTGGCCTAATTTTGCCGACAAGCGCCCTAAGCCACCTATTTTGTTGCCTCACAATAAAGTAGCTAACTCACCCGGCAACCCCGCATGGGATACGACCAAAGGTAAATTTGGCGCTTTCACCAATCAAATGCTGATTGGCGATCAAACCCAATCTAACTTGTTGCGTGTAAATACCGAAGTTGTTGATGGTGTTGAACAGGGGAGCGTAATGCCATTTATCGATGGACTTGAATCAGGCGTAATGCGCCCAGTATTCCTGCCTGATGGTAGTTTGCTGCTCGGCCAAACCGGTCGCGGTTGGCAGGCAAAAGGCGGTCACGTCGCGAGCTTACAGCGCATTGTGTGGGATGGTAAAACTGTAGCGCCCGCTATTCACAGCACACATGCAACCAGTTCAGGTTTTACACTGCAACTTACGCAACCACTGAGTGAGAATATCGACACGACAAAATTGTTATCTTTGTTGTCGGTTGAATCTTGGGTGTATCGCGATGCGCCAGATTATGGTTCTGATGAGTTAGGTAAAGCTATGGAAAGAATTACAAACATCAGTATCAGCGCAGATCGCAAACAAATTACAATTAGCCTTGCAGAACTTGGTCATGCTTCTGTTCATCCGCAGCAAACCGCGCGTATTTATCACATTGCTTTAAACAACCAAAACCTGTTTAAAGATGTAGCATCCGCGCAATTGCATGCTTATTACACCTTGTATAATTTTGCCAAGCAGAATTAATACAATTTGGTAATTTTCGTTTTATGTTTTTCTATGGCCACCCTAAAAAGTGGCCATTATTTTTACATGCATCTGTTTTTAAATGCACTTGGTTTTAATGCACCGTTTTTATTAAAGGTTATCGCATGAAGTTTAAAAAATTATCCCTTCTTATTAGTACTTTAATCGCCGCACAAACGTTTGCCGCAACAGACGAAGTCATAGTCACCGGCACTTACAGCCCGGTCACCAGCGAACAAATAGCATCCTCCGTGACTGTTATCAGTCAGGAACAATTACTTGCATTAAGCAGCCACAGCTTGGTGGATGCATTGCGTCAAGTGCCAAGCATTTGGGTTGAAGAACAAGGCGGCCCAGGAGGCCTCACGGCAATTGCATTGCGCGGCGCAGAAGCGAACCACACCTTAGTATTGTTGGATGGTGTAGAACTCAATGACCCCACCAACACCCGCGGCGGTGCATTCGATGTAAACAACATCAATATAGATTCAATTAAACGTATTGAAATTATTCGCGGTGCACAATCTGCCATTTATGGTTCAGACGCACTTGCTGGTGTGATTCATATCATCACTGTAGAACCAACCAAAACAACACAAACTAATCTTTCTGTTGCAGTGGGTGAAGATGGTTACAAAACAGCAAGTATCACCACAACAGGCAGCATCGACAACCTTGGTTACGCGGTAAAATTGCAAAGCAAAGATGCAGGTGAACCTATTGAAGGCAGTAGCGCAAAAAATAAAGAAGCCTTAGTAAAATTAGATTGGAAACAAGATGCACACAATGTTGATTTTTCATACCGCTATTTAGATGGTGATAAAACCACATTCCCCGAACAAAGTGGTGGCTCTTTATTTGCAAAATTGCGCGATCTTGATCGCAGCGACTTTACCGATCAAAACGCAGCGCTTGCGTGGCAATGGCAAGTGAATGATGTATGGCGCAGCAAAGTTCAAGGCTCATGGTTTAATCGTCAGGAAAATTTGACCTCCCCTGGTATTTTTCCTTTTGACGCAGTTCCTCCAAATGGTGCAGATACAGATTTCACGCGCAAAAATTTGAGCTGGGTGAATACCATCGGCAATGAAAAATCTGTGTGGGCAAACATTGGTGCAGAAACCAAACGCGAATCTGGTGATAGCAAAGGCTATTTGGATGTTGGCTTTAAAATGCCAACTGATTTTAGTTTAGATCGAAAAATTGATAGCGTGTTTGTAAATATCAATGGTTATGTGAATGAAGCATTATTTGTGCAAGCAAGTGCGCGTCGTGATGATGCAGAACACTTGAGACCAAAAGACAGTGTTCAAGGCGGTGTGCGTTATCAAATCAATGAAAACCTGAACTGGTTTGCCAATGCTGGTCAAGGTTTTAAATTACCTAGCTTCCTCGCACTCGGCCACCCTCTAGTGGGCAACCCGAATTTAAAACCTGAACTCGCCACAACGCGCGATACAGGTTTGGAATTTTCTGCCAATAACACATCCGTTAACGTGAGTGTTTTTAGAAATACTTACGTTGACTTAATTGATTTTGACAGTGATTTATTTACCAATGTAAATCGTACAGATCCTATCGACACTCGCGGTGTTGAAACAGAAATTCATTGGCACACGCAAGACAATCAATGGCAACTCGGCGCACACGCCAGCTACGCCGATATTAATGCTGAACATCCATTAATGGGAAGACCGCGAGTAAAAGTCGGTGCAACAGCTGTGTATAACCTCAATGATAATTGGCAATTCAATGCTAATTATTTATGGGTAGATCACCGTCTTGCAGCGAGCCGTTATACAGGCGACACAGTGGTTGAAACCTTGGACAAGTACAATCGTTTGGACTTAGGAGCAAAATGGAAAGTTAATTCACAACTATCCATTAACCTTAGCATCGAAAATGCTGCTGACGAAAACTATATGAATGATATTGGCTTCCCAGCCGTTGGCCGCACAGGATTTGTGGGCGCGAACTTTAGTTTTTAAATAAGTTGTAGCCCGTAAGGAGCGCAGCGTATTACGGGGAGTTTTAGAATTTATACCCCCGTAATACGCTACGCTCCTTACGGGCTACGTGCATAAATAAAAAGGCTCCTGTTTTTAATCAGGAGCCTTTTTATTTTTACTAAGCTGTAAACTTAATTATCAACCACTAAAGTACTTGCAATAAGATCGTGCAATGCCTGCTTCTTTTCCGTAAAGCCCGCCATCATATAACCTATGCATAAAAACATGGCTGATAAAATTTTACTCCAGTAACGAACATTCGCGCGCGCAAAAGAAATTCGTTTGCCCGCATCATCTGTAACTACAATACCCAATGCCATTTTTCCAAGGGTTGCTTGCCTGGCTGATGATTCCATCAAGGTAAAATAAAGCCAGTTTAAAAGAGAGCTAAACATAATCATTGCAACCACCATGGTAAGCCCATAAGAAATCGCTCCAAGCCCGTTCATTCCACCTGAGGATGCTATCGCAGCACCACCTAGCACCACCATAATAGCGACGATGCAAATCCAACTCACTAGACTTAATATCATTGAATCAATAATAGCGGCACCAACTCGTTTCCAAAAGCCAGCATTGTTTTTATAGGAGACTTGGCTTAGATCGGCTAGCTGTACACCACACCCTGAACAGTAGCTTGCATGACTCACGTTTTGCGCACCACATTTAAAACATTGCATTACCTACTCCTTTATCTGTTATTTTAAAAGCTGAGTCTACAAACTTTTGATATATTCCAGCAAGGCCATGCGTTCTGAAAAACTCAATTGAGTTCCGTATTCATGGCCCAGGTTAGAATTTCCAAGCAGGCTTGTATCAAATAACGTTGCATTAGAAACCTCCAGTGTTTGATTTCCTACTTTCACCCTATCCAGCTCGCGGTTACCCACAAAAAATTGCTTAGGACGTTCGGCAGCGGGCAGCAACAAATCGTAAACTGTTGGGACCGAGCCATTATGTAGATATGGAGCAGAAGCCCAAACGCCGTTGAGCGGACGTGCTTTATAGTAATTAACAGCAGAATCAGCATGACTTATTTTATTCAGCGCAAATTCTTTAACAACAGAACAAAATGAATTCCATGCTTGGTACAGCAAAGCGCCAGTAGTAACGTGCATGACCACATCCAAACGTGTAGCCTCTGCATTGAATTTTTTTCCGAACCAAAGTGCAAAATGTTTACCTTGCAATTCACCGGTCTTCACCGTACCTTCGGTGAAATTAGTCACCATAAGCGCATCTGTACCCACTTCTTTAGCCGGAATCAGGATCGCGGATAATTTACGTCTTGGATCATCCGCACTCACAAGACTATGACATTGCAAACACTGCTGTTGATAAATAACTTCACCCTGCTCCATTAATTTTTTGTCCAATTTTCCTGCCAAATCTTGCGGCCATTTGGGAGCGATTAATTTATAAAATTTGCGCTGAATGTAGCCAAGGTTTTTTACATCAATGCTAGATGGATAGGTTTGCCCGCGCCCCGACACATCTACAGTTCCGTAAACTGCTAAAGCAGTTGTTGCATTTTGGGCTAAAGGGCCCGGTTCAATATTGGGTGCAGAAGCGTTCCATTGGACGACATCTAAATGTGATGCGTCCCAGAGCACAGGGAAACTGGTCGGGGCATTGGGTGAGCGAGCATTTTCGGGAATATGTAAGGCTTCTACGGCAACGGCATTAAAGATTTGCCCGAAGGCATCCAAACGGCCGCGACCATAGGGAACTTGAGTTGCATTCACAGCAAAGCGAGTTTCAAATTCTGTTATACGAATTTGTATTTGTTGTTTAATTTTTTCAGCATCAAGATTTTTTTGGGACTTTTGCAGGCGACTCAAAAATCTTTGCCATTTTTCTGGCTGACCAAGCGTTGCCTTTAATGCTGCCAGCAATTCAATTTCAAACTGCGTGTAATTTATTAAACTTTGGCCGCCATCAATACGTATCGCTTGGTTATTAATAGTAACCTGCCCCGTATGACACGCAGCACAGGTTAGGCCGATCCAAGTATTTCCTTTGTCATCGCTGTCAGAGGCGAATCCAACGGGTAAGGCATATGGATTCAGTGGCTGCGCGCTTCCCGTAATAAAACCCAAGCGCGCCATATGAGCATCATCGCGAAATAGCGCTTCACCCTCTGCATTTTCCAGCGCGAGAAACCACGAATAATTTAAGATACGCGAACCAAACGAGATGTAAGATATTTGTTGGCGCTCTGCATCGCTCCAGCCTTGCCCTAAATAGGCGATGCCATTTTGAGTGAAATTGGTGTGGGCATCCGCAGCAAAGGGATCATCCTGTATATGGCGAACCCAACCATAACTAACAAATATAATGAGGAGAAATACACTTAAAAAAATATAACTTTTCTTTTTCATATCATCCATTCTATTGAAAGTTAATCAGTTATTAGCGTTTTTGAAATTCTGCAAACACCTCAACATTCACATCATCCCCCACAGCGGGAACCAAATAATCTATTCCAAATTGCGAGCGCTTAATACTCGTTACCGCAGTGAAACCTACTGTGTAACGGCCGGTTAACAGATTGTCGCCACCCCCATTAAAAACCACATCTAAAACCACGGGAGCAGTCACGCCGTGCAGCGTTAAACTACCACTAAACTTTGCGCGCGAGGCACTGACTAATTCCACGCTAGCTGTTTTGAAAAACGCTTGCGGGTATTTCGCAGCATCAAACCAACTACTACCTCGCAGGGATTCGGCCAAGTCACTATTATTCACGTCAATACTGGCAATGTTAATTACAGCAGATAACTTGGCGTTTTCTATATGGGCAGGATCGAACTCTAAGGATGCATCCACCGAGTTAAAACGCCCCACAAAGGTGGACATACCCATGTGATTTACTTTGAAGAGCACGGTAGTGTGTTGCTTATCTATTTGGTACGCCCCCGGCTCGAGGTTCACAATGCCGGTTTTAACTTTTGGCTGAATAAGGTAGCCGCAGGCACTTAGAGACATGACAAGCAGCATTAACAGCGCTTTTTTGTAAGTTTGGTAATAGCGATACATAAATTCACTCATACACAACGCAATAAAATGTACCCGAAAAAAAAGGAAGATTACCTGATTGGCAAGCTTCCTTTTTAGAGACAGTTAAGTCCTACTCTTATTCAGGCAAGGTAATGTTTAATTCCAGCACTGAACAATTATCAGTATTATCCAAATTGACTGTCACTTGGTCAGATTCAATGTGAATATACTTGCGAATAACCGCAATAATTTCTTGCTGCATTTGCGGCAAAAAATCGGGCTGTTTCAAATTGCGCTTGTTGCGCTCGTGGGCAACAATAATTTGCAAACGTTCTTTTGCAGTAGCGGCCGATGTAGGTGTTCCCTTCTTTTTAAAGTAATCAAAAATGCTCACTATTTACCTCCCAGCAAACGCGCCAAGAAACCTTTCTTTTCCGCCTCAAGGAAACGGTGCGGAAGTTCGCTACCTAACAATCTATCAACTGCGTCATTGTACGCTTGGCCAGCTTGCGTCTCTTCATCCAGAATAACCGGTGTACCTTGGTTAGACGCTTTCAATACAGCTTCTGACTCGGGAATTACACCAAGTAACGGAATTGCCAGAATTTCTTCCACGTCATTAACACTCAACATTTCACCCGCAGCAACGCGCGTTGGGTTGTAACGAGTCAACAATAAATGTTCTTTGATAGGCTCAAGGTTTTGCTCTGCACGGCGAGTTTTACTTTGCAATAAACCAATAACACGGTCTGAGTCTCGCACAGAGGAAACCTCTGGGTTAGTAACTACCACTGCGATATCAGCAAAGTACATTGCCATCATAGCGCCTTGCTCAATACCTGCTGGTGAATCGCAAACAATATAATCAAAGTCCTTTGAAAGCTCTTCTATGATTTCACCCACGCCTTCTTTGGTCAGTGCGTCTTTGTCACGCGTTTGCGATGCAGGCAATACATACAAATTTTCATTTCGCTTATCTTTAATTAAAGCCTGATTAAGCGTTGACTCTTTTTTAATAACATTGACAAAATCGTAAACTACGCGGCGCTCACAACCCATGATCAAATCGAGATTACGCAAACCCACGTCGAAATCTATAACCACAGTTTTGTGGCCACGCATTGCCAAACCTGTACTGATTGCTGCGCTAGAAGTAGTTTTACCTACGCCGCCTTTACCTGATGTAACAACAATGATTTTAGCCAAGGTAGGCTCCTTAAATTTTCTATGGTCTTAAAATGAAAAAAATAGTTTTAGTTTTTTAGTAAGTTAAAAATCTTAAGCGCTAACTAAAGCTTCAACAGAAACCTTCTCGCCCTTTAGGGAAATTTGCACAGGTTTCTTTAATAAATTTTTAGGCAAAGCATCTTGCAACACAAAATTTCCTGCAACCGACACTAATTCGGCTTCCAAGTTTTGGCAAAAAATGCGCGCACTTTCATCACCTTTAACTCCGGCCAAAGCACGGCCGCGCAAAGTGCCGTAAATGTGAATATGCCCATCAGCCAAAACTTCTGCGCCTTCACTCACTTGAGCGAGCACAATTAAATCGGCTCCCTCGGCGTAAATCTGTTGGCCCGACCGCACCGGACGCGTCACTACGCGGCTCACGCGCTGCACAATACGTTCTTCAATCACCGTTTCCACTACAGTTTCGATGCGGGTTTCAACGATGGTTTCAGGTGCTTTGGCTTTGGCCGCCGCAGGGATTTTTAACGCTCTCTCAGAAGGTGTTGGCAGAATCGCCAAACCAGTTTTTTGAACGCTGGCTAAAAGCACTTCCGGCACAGCCGTAAAGCCCAGAGGCTGTAAATCAAGCTTGCGACAAATTTGAATCAAGCTGTCCGCATTAGCAAGTAGAGCTTTGCAGTTTTCCGGTTTTTCCAAGCGCTCTAAACTGATCAATACCGGTGAATTCACGAAAAAATGTGGGGCTTGATCAATCTTCTCTTTTAGCTCACTTTCGAGTGTCTCAGGGCTATATTCAACCAAAGCCAGTACCACCACGGTTAGCGCACTGCCCTTCAGCTGAAAACTCACATCTATCATTAGGATCTCTCTTGCCTGCATTCAGTCTGTATAAGGCCGCCATTATCAAGCTGCTGGAGTTTTAGTCAAGATAAAGCGCTTGCTGATTGCCAAGCCTTATTCCATGATTCGCCCGCAAATATGGCCAGCGTCATTCAGGCCAGATTAAGGCGTCGCAACTTATAAAGGTACTAAGGTGTCAGAGTCTTATATTGGGCTTGGGCACCAGTGCCATCGCTGAGGTTGTTTTACCAACGTCAACGAGCCCGCCAACTGAATATAAGATGAGAACTCACCATGAAACTCGCGCTTGGTTTTGTAACAAGGTTTGTTAATAGCTTGGCAGAATCCTTCCATAAAGTGGTTTTTACGCTTTTAACCGTTATACCGCTTTTGGCGGTGATTCCCGCAGGCCAAGCCGCTGAACCCCGGAATGTGGAATTCAGCCAAGCCGAACTCGATCAAATGCTTGCGCCAGTAGCTCTCTACCCAGATGCGCTCTTGTCGCAAGTACTCATCGCCGCCACCTATCCTCTGGAAGTTATCCAAGCAGACCGCTGGGTGCGCAGCAATAAAGACCTCAAAACTGAAGATGCTCTCAAATTCGCCGAAAATAAAGATTGGGATCCCAGCGTAAAAGCACTGGTGGCGTTTCCCGATGTTTTGAAGCGCATGAGTGAAGATATTGATTGGACTCAACGCTTGGGCGATGCATTTCTAAGTAACGAAGAAGCAGTGATGGATGCTGTGCAGCGTTTACGTAAGCGCGCCTATGCTACCGGCAACCTTGAAAAAGCCCAGCACATCAGTGTTCAACGCGATGACAACAACATCATCATCGAACCGGCAGAAGAGCGCATCGTCTACGTGCCTGTGTACGACACCCGCGTAGTTTACGGCAACTGGTGGTGGCCAGATTATCCACCCGTTTACTGGCATTACCCCAGCAGCTACACCTATGTTTCCGGCTTCTACTGGGGAACCAGCATTTATCTTGGCCCCACTTATTTCTACAGCTCATGCCATTGGCGTGACCGCCGTGTGGTGGTGATTGACCGCCACGAACACTACGACAACAACGCTCGCTTTTATACCGGCGCGAGCATAGTGCACTACCAAGGCGCTCGCCCATGGCAGCACGAGCCTCTGCATAGACATGGTGTTGCTTATTACAACAACAACTTGCGGGAGACCTATGGCAGCCGCCATGAGTCGTATCAGAATGATCGCGATTATCGCCAACAACATCGCGAAAACAACGGCAATCAAAATCCGCGCGTTAACCCCAACTGGAACAGGGACGACAACAAACGTGATGACAATCGCCGGAACAACAACGGGAATAATAATGGCAACAACGGCCATTACGACCGCGCTGATCAAGTGCGTGAACGCTTGAATCGTGAGAGCAATGGCCGAGATAGCAACGATCCTCGCCCATGGCGTGGCAACGCCGATGCCCGCGCTAACGACAACAACGGGATTCGCGTACAGAATCAAACGCCGCAACAAGTCAACTCAGAGAACAATAACGCCCCTTCGTTTACTCGCAGTGAGGAGACTGAACGCAACCGTGCAATTATGGAACAACGCAGACGTTCAGAAGGCGCAATTGATGTGAACAGCAACAACCGCATTGATAACCCTGTGGAACAAGAACGCCGCGAGCGCCCTAATTTTTCAGCGCCCGTACAACGCCCGCAGGAAACGCAGCGCCCGAACTTTAGTGACCAACAGGCGACAGTAGAGAGACAAGAATTACCCAAAAGAGCCGAGTTTTCACCACCGAGAAACGAAGCTGAAGGTCGCGCTCAGTACCAACAACGTATCGAGCAACGGGCTGAACGCTCCAATAACAACCCGCGTTTTTCACGCGAAAAAGATAAATCAGAAAACTCTCAGTAACCGTTACAAATGCCCTGTTTATTACAGGGCATTTATTTAGAACAGCATAATTTCCTTATCTTTATTGCTTTCAATTTCAAGCTTAAAGTAACTACTCTGGTTGTTAATTTCAGAAGAAAACTTATGCAACTGTTTGGCTGCGTTAGCGAGATCTGCAGAGGCCGCATTATTTTTCTCGGTGGCCGCCGCTATTTCGCTCATACTATTGGCAATTGCTCGACCACTTGTTCGCTGTTCATGTAAAGCATCGTTGATACGCGAAACTTGATTGCAAACCTCTGCTGAATCTACACATATGCGCTCAATGGAAATTCGCGCAACTTTTGATTTCTCTACGCTGCTACTCACTTGTTTGACAGTGTCGTCAATTGTAGAAACAATTTCTCGCGTAGCTTCGTGAACTTCACCTACCATGTCGGTAATTGTTTTTGTGGATTCGGCAACGCGCTGAGCCAAGGTTCGAACCTCATCGGCAACCACCGCAAAACCTCGGCCAGATTCACCTGCTCGCGCTGCTTCTATGGCCGCATTTAGGGCAAGTAAATTGGTTTGATCGGCAATGCCTTTAATGACCGCCACTATGCCAACTATATCTTGACTGCGTGCATCTAACACATTCACTTGATTGGCGGAGCGCGCAACATAATCAGAGACTTTATTGATTTCGCTCACAACTGAATTCAATTCTTGAGCACTTTGCTCTGCCGCTGCTCCAGTTTGAATCAACTGACGACTCGCATTAGTTGCTTCGTTTGCAATACGGTCAATATTGATAGAAAGTTGTTCTACGTTCTCAAAAACACTTGAGGCAGCCTTACTTTGCAAGGCTGCACTAGCGGCAAGTTCGTCTGCATGTATGTGCATATCTTCAGCAGGTGAAGCCATGAGACTCGCCTGCCGACGCAAATTTAAAATAACCTCTGTCCAACGCGATTTCATAATTGACAGGCAATACAACAAGCTGTGCTTATCGCCAGAGCGAACCGGAATCCTGCTGGATAAGTCGCCTTCCATCAGAACTTCCGTCACTTGCCTGCTCACTGCAGGCTCGGCACCCAATTGCAACAATAAAATACGATAAAAAGCGTAGCCTGCTCCTACCACCAACACCAAAATAATCAGTGACACTACAATAGTTAGCACTTCAGTTTTAGCAATCGAGGCCACAACACCCTTAGCTGCTTTCGCCTGCAGCACATTTATATCTTTTGTAAGTTCATCGAGGGTTTTTATCGTCACTTCCGATTGCCAATCAAAGCCACGGGCATCTTTCATAATTAGATTTCCCGCGTCCTGACTTTGACGGTAAGCCTTAACCATGCCCAACCCCGTATCGAATAAGGCAACTATATTTGTTTCAAGCAAGAGCGATTCTTGATTAAGGCTAGAGTCCAACGTTGGCAGTTGTTTTACGGCTGCTAAGGCTGCGTCACGAGCTTTGGCCGCATCCTCAAGCCCGTCATTTTCACCGGTAGCGGCGGAGTCCGTTATATATTGCTGAATTTGCACTACTTGAAATCTAGTCTCATTTAAATCCTTTACGATTTTTTCCGTCACTTGATGTTCATAATAAGAGGCCTTAGTAACCTTATTCAGTAACACAATGACTGATACCGAGAGCGAAAAGGTCAGAAACAGACACGCCGACACGAAATAGATGATTAGGGAACGGACTTTGTGGTTTTGCATATAGAGTCTCACCCAAAGGAGGCTTCTGGAAACGAATTGGAGAAAATTAAAATCACGGCATAAGTATAGTTAGAGATAAAGAGATTGCCGCCTTATACGCAAATACTCGGCAAAATCCTAATCTCTTTCAGCTTCCTTCTAGCTCGGTCAACATTTATAGTACGCGCTTTATAAAATCCCCTGCCCGAACGAGGTTAGCCCCATGGCTCAATACGTATTTAGCATGCACAGGCTTGGCAAAATTGTGCCGCCCAAGCGTGAAATCCTTAAAGATATCTCCCTCTCCTTCTTCCCCGGCGCCAAAATTGGTGTTTTAGGTTTGAACGGTTCGGGTAAATCTACCCTGCTGAAAATTATGGCTGGCGTAGATCAGGATTTTAACGGCGAAGCCCGCCCCATGCCCGGCATTAAAATCGGCTATTTGCCACAAGAGCCGCAGCTCGACCCAGCGAAAGACGTATTGGGCAACGTGCAAGATGGCGTGCGTGAAGCTGTAGATGCCCTTGCTGAACTCGACCGCATCTACGCCGCCTACGCAGAGCCAGATGCCGACTTTGACGATTTGGCAAAGAAACAAGCCAAGTGTGAAGACATTATCCAAGCGTGGGATGCCCACAATCTGCAAAACACTCTAGACGTTGCTGCTGACGCCTTGCGCTTGCCGCCATGGGACGCTGACGTAACTGTACTCTCCGGTGGTGAACGCCGCCGTGTAGCACTCTGCCGCTTGCTCTTGTCACGCCCAGATATGCTGTTGCTCGACGAACCTACCAACCACTTGGACGCTGAATCCGTGTATTGGTTGGAGCAATTCCTCCACAACTTCCCAGGCACCGTAGTGGCTATTACCCACGACCGTTACTTCCTCGACAATGCTGCTGGCTGGATTCTGGAACTCGACCGCGGCCACGGTATTCCTTATGAAGGCAACTACACCAGCTGGCTAGAACAGAAAGATGCCCGCTTAGAGCAAGAAGCGCGCTCAGAAGCTGCACATAAAAAAGCCTTGAAAACAGAATTGGAATGGGTTCGCCAGAATCCAAAAGGTCGCCAAGCCAAGAGCAAGGCGCGTTTGAACCGCTTCGATGAATTGCAATCGCAAGAATTCCAAGCGCGTAACGAAACCAACGAGATTTACATTCCGCCAGGCGAGCGCTTGGGCGATAAAGTGATCGAGTTGCAAAACGTAAGCAAAGGTTACGGCGACCGTTTGTTGATCGACAACCTTTCCATCAGCATTCCAAAAGGTGCAGTGGTGGGAATTGTGGGCGGTAACGGTGCAGGTAAATCAACCTTGTTCCGCATGATCGCCGGCACTGAAAAGCCAGATAGCGGTACGGTCACTTTGGGCGATACTGTAAAAGTCGCCTATGTTGAACAGAGCCGTGAAAACTTGGACGATAAAAAATCGGTATGGGAAGCAGTCTCTGACGGCGCTGATATTTTGAAAATCGGCAACTACGAAGTGAGCTCACGCGCTTACATCGGTCGCTTCAACTTCAAAGGTTCAGATCAACAAAAACGCGTTAGCGAATTGTCTGGTGGTGAGCGTGGCCGTTTGCATTTGGCCAACACCTTGAAACAAGGCGCAAACGTTCTCTTACTCGACGAACCCTCAAACGATTTGGATATTGAAACTCTGCGCGCATTGGAAGATGCAATCCTCGCCTTCCCCGGCTGCGTGTTAGTGATCTCGCATGATCGCTGGTTTCTCGACCGTATAGCGACTCACATCCTCGCGTACGAAGGTGAGTCCGATATCGTCTTCTTCGAAGGCAACTACACTGAATACCACGAAGACTTGGTAAAACGTAAGGGTAATGATTCACAACCTAAGCGTATGAAGTACAAACCGCTTAAGGCTTAATGTTTAATTAAACATTCCTTGGCGTAAAAAATGCACAGTTCACGCAAGTGACTGTGCATTTTTTTTGCGGCTTTTTCTGGTGCGACAACTGTCGCCTGTTTCAAAACTGTAACAATTCCTACATAAACTCAGGGCTTCAGCGCAACATGCATGGAGTTCCCAATGAGCTTTGTAGATGCCGAACTTGTTCAACGAATTCATAACGATTTTCTCGACAGCTACGATGAAGAGCTTGAACTGGAAATGGAAGATCGTATTTATTTTCAAGATAACGATTTGGACTCGCCTAGCCAATCGCAGGAGTCCAAAGAATATCGTCAATTTTATTTTCGCGAGCTGTTTCGTTTGCAGGCTGAGTTAGTCAAATTGCAAGACTGGGTAGCCGCAACTGGCCATAAAGTTGTGGTCATTTTTGAAGGGCGCGATGCCGCCGGTAAAGGTGGAGTGATCAAACGTATTACTCAACGCTTGAATCCACGCATTTGTCGTGTTGCGGCATTGCCCGCCCCTAATGAGCGCGAGCGCACGCAATGGTATTTTCAGCGCTATGTGTCGCATCTGCCGGCGGCAGGTGAAATCGTTTTATTTGATCGCAGTTGGTATAACCGCGCTGGTGTTGAACGTGTAATGGGCTTTTGCTCCGACGAACAATACGAAGAGTTTTTTCGCTCAGTACCTGAATTTGAAAAAATGCTCGTTCGTTCTGGAGTGCAAGTTATTAAATATTGGTTTTCGATTTCAGATGAAGAACAAAACTTACGCTTCCTTGGTCGCATTCACGATCCACTAAAACAGTGGAAACTGAGCCCAATGGATTTGGAATCGCGCAGACGTTGGGAGCTTTACACCAAAGCCAAGGAAATTATGTTGGAGCGAACTCACATTCAAGAAGCCCCTTGGTGGGTTGTTGAGGCGGTCGATAAGAAAAAAGCTCGGCTAAATTGCATACATCATTTGTTGCAACAAATGCCTTACGAAGAAATAAAGCGCCCAGTCATTGATTTACCTGAACGGGAATATCACGAAGATTATGCCCGCCAACCAGTACCCAAAGAAATGTTTGTACCCGATATTTACTAAACTCTAGTTAAGGAATTATTGTGCCAGAACTTATTGCTCCCCCCGAAAAACACACGCTTGGTGCTTACGGTATTTGGTTGTTTAACGAAAAACACCCACAAATTAAAAAAATCAAAAAGGAAGTTTCGCCAAGTGTTCACGGCGACCGACACTGGGATTCCAGCTATTTGTTGATGGATTACTTCACGCACAATACTCCAACAAAAAAAATGCGCGTGCTAGACGTAGGTTGCGGCTGGGGGCCAACATCAATTTTTTTCGCCAGCAAAGGCTGCAAAGTCACTGGTATGGATGTTGATGCCGATGTTTTTGCTTTTTTGGATGCTCAAGCAGAGTTTAACGATGTAAAAGTTTCAAAACTAACCTGCGCCATGAAAGATATGAAGAAAAAGGATTTGGAAAAATTTGATGTAATAGTGGGCGGCGATATTTGTTTTTGGGATGAATTGGCGGATGAATGGTTTGCCATGCTCAAACGCGCCGCACAGGCAGGCGTGAAAAAAGTTGTATTGGCAGATCCTGGCCGTAGCCCGTTTCTCGCACTCATTGATAAATGCGAAAAACGCTGGCCCACTGAACTGCTGATTTGGTACGCATTGGAACCGAAAAAATTTGAAGGGAGTTTGATGGTAGTTACGCTCAATCCTTAATACCATTACCGCAACCCAATTATTTCATGAGCAATCCGCAAGAAAACTAATGTTTTTTTAATTTTCTTGCGATAGCGCCTTATCAACATCAACGCCCAAGGTAATAGCACCAATTGGCTTTTGTGTTTGGGGATTTGATAAAGGCGCACTCACTTGCACCTGAAAGCGGCGCGACGATGCATCATATTTTATTTCATCAAAATAAATCGTTGCTTCAGGCATATTAAATACCTTAATAAACTTATCTTCATCGCCTTGCCAATAATCTGAAGTCATATCTGCAACCGCCACGTTATAACCGCGTTCATCCATTATGATGACTTCAGAAAGTAAATCTTTAGAGTTGGCAGAAAACTGGCCCAACAAGCGCGAAACAGGTTGATTAATTACTGCCTTGGTAAAATCTTTATTATTTACTTTAAACGCCAGCTGCCACTGATCGTCAATTTGCTTTAATTGATTATCTGATTTGCTTTTATTCGCCGTATTTTGTTGAACTACAGCGGCAATAATATCTTTATTGGCTCTTATTTTTTGTATCCAAGGTACAATTATCTTTTTAATTGACTCTTTTTCGCTCGCTGACAAATCAAATCCCATAGTGCTACAAGTACTAATTCTATTGTTGAACGCAGTTAAAAAATCTGGATGCTGCCCCAAGAAAGGAGCGCCAAAATAAACTCCCAAAGGCATATACCGAAAAAATCGAGATTTATAATCGCGATGAGTAACGTGCATTTTCTCTGCCGTTTTTTCAAATACTTCTTTGTCCAACAAAACTGCATCTATACGCTTACTGAACAGCAACTTCACCAACTGTTCTAGATTATTCGCGGTTACAAAATCACTGTAGCCTTCATTACTCAAGATAGCTTCTTGTTGACTGCCAAGAATAACACCAATTTGAAAATGCTCTTTCCATGAGGCCGGAGCCACCATATCTGTGCGCCAAAACCAATACCAATTTTCCAACACCAAAGGGGCAGAAAAGGTCGCGAAATCACTGGCATCATCAATCGCAACTGCCGTAAAAAAGCCATCGATTACACTAGCATGAACATCTTGACGGGCGCGACGCCAAGGTAAGGAGCGAATTTCATAGGTAAGCTGCATCTTTTCCAGAATGCACTTCACATGATCGACTGATCCGCCCTGCACAATTTCATTAGGCTGCTGAGTTTTCTTTTGCAGAACATTCGTTCCTAAAACAATAGTTGGGCGTTCCTCTGCGATTGATGCACTCGCAACAAACACTGTAAAGAAAGCGGCGAAGTAGAATAAGTTATGCAATAGTTTCATAAACGCTAACCCGAGTTAATCCCACAAAATCCTATTTTTATAAACTCTATGAAATAAATTTAACGTAGAGCTCACCCAAGCTTAGCAAAGCACACAGAACTCTGCGCACTTTTTACC
>JAGKXD010000040.1 GCA_021151525.1 Cellvibrionaceae bacterium
ATATTTTTAGTGTCCCTCAATTTAAAGTTTATTTTTGTCTGCGGGGCGTAAATTTTTCGTTAACGAATAACAGCGGTGTGAAGATAAGTAACCGTTTACAAATTAATACATTTTTTGGCAAAAACGGGGGTAGCCATTAACGGGGAAGTATGAGCACAGCAGCGGCTCTAAAGACGTTGATGTGTGCTGGTTTTTGAGAGTTTGTTACACTCGCCTTATTGTTTGTGTCGAGTCTGTTTATGAATTCCCTTATCCCCACCAATATCATCACCGGCTTTCTCGGCGTTGGTAAAACAACCGCTATTACCCATTTGCTAAAACACAAACCGCAGCACGAAGTTTGGTCGGTGCTGGTCAATGAGTTTGG
The DNA here is from genome assembly GCA_021151525.1 of Cellvibrionaceae bacterium. Lineage (GTDB taxonomy): Bacteria > Pseudomonadota > Gammaproteobacteria > Pseudomonadales > Cellvibrionaceae > Cellvibrio. Next base: position 368 of record JAGKXD010000040.1, read on the forward strand.
TGAAATAGGCATAGATGGTTCCATGCTCAAAACCGTCAACGCCCATGTGCGCGAGGTGCCGGGTGGCTGCATTTGTTGCGTGGCTGGCCTGCCTATGAAAATGGCGCTCAATATGATGATCGCCAAAGCCAAGCCAGATCGCATCATTATTGAGCCCACGGGCTTGGGGCATCCTGAGGAAATCATCAATACTCTCTTGGGTGAGTATTACGAGAATGTGCTGGATTTGCGCGCAACTATCACCCTCATCGACCCGCGTAAATTGAGTGATAGTCGCTACACCGAAAACGCCAATTTTCAGGATCAAATCGCCGTAGCCGATGTGTTGGTCGCGAACAAAACCGATGTGTGCGGCGAGGCGGAAAGGCAGGCATTCGATGCTTTATTGGAGAGTTTTAACCCACCCAAGCAAGCTTCATTTTGGGTTGAGCAAGGCCAGCTTGAGGCTACTTGGCTGGATCTGCCGCGTGCAGCACACACGGTGAAAAATCCACAGCATCACCAGAGAAATCGCTTAAGTCCCCAGCGCGAACTCTATAATGCGGCAGTACGTTTACCGGAGGGAGAGCGCTTTGTACGTCGCGAAAATTCGGCCAATGGCTTTTACAGCTGTGGTTGGCTGTTTCAACCGGAAATTCAGTTCAACTTTAATCAACTTTTCGGCTGGCTCTCAGGTGCGGATTTTTTGCGCGCAAAAGCGGTCATGCATACTACGGAAGGCGTTTACATGTTCAATGCCGAGAATGGTGTGTTGAGCGTGAATCAGGTTTTGGGGCAATCCGCCGATGAGCTTTTGGATAGCCGCATTGAGGTTATCGATGATAAAACTATTGAAGCAAATGCTGTCGAGCAAGTTTTATTAGGCCTGATTCGAACGTAGCCCGTAGGGAGCGAAGCGCATTACGGGAAGATTGAAACCCCGCAATGCGCTGCGCTCCTTGCGGGCTACAAACTGGTGCGTCATCAATAAATCTGTTCCACAAGGCAGCAAGACTGGAATCTTGCAACTAGACTCAATGGGAAGACGGGCTCTCCCCGCATAAAGTAAATAAAAGAGGGTTTTACTATGTCGTTACTGCTAGCACTGGTTGCGATCTGGGCGTTAATCGCCGTACTTGTTTTACGTCAGGTCGCACTTGCGGCCGCCTCAACGCTGGTGGTGATTGCGTGGGTGGTTTTGGGGGTCATAGTGCCTTGCATGCTGTCGCCTTGGGGCTTGGTACCTTTGATTGCAGTAGTCGCAATATTAAATGTTGGGCCTTTACGCCGCGCATTTTTAACGAAGCCCGTATTCGGTATTTTGAAGAAAACCATGCCGAGCATGAGCGTGACCGAGCGCGAAGCCTTGGAAGCGGGGACCACATGGTGGGAGAAAGAATTATTCAGCGGTAAGCCTGATTGGAGCGAGTTTGCACAAATCGGCCTGCCGCAACTCAGTGCTGAAGAGCAATCCTTTTTGGATAACGAAGTAAGCCAATTGTGCGAAATGCTCAACGAGTGGGACATTTACAATAACCGCAAAGACCTGCCGCCTGAGGCTTGGCAATTCCTGAAAGATAAGGGTTTCTTCGGTCTGATCATTCCTAAAGAATTTGGCGGGCGCGAATTCAGCCACTATGCGCAAAGCCGTGTGATGAGCAAAATCGCCAGTCGCTCCGGTACCGCTGCTGTAACCGCCATGGTGCCCAACTCACTCGGCCCTGGTGAGCTTTTAATGAATTACGGCACCGAGGAGCAAAAACATCGCTGGTTGCCCGGTTTGGCTAAAGGTCTCGAAATTCCCTGCTTTGGTTTAACTGGCCCAGAAGCGGGTTCAGATGCGGGTTCGATTCCCGACACTGGTATCGTCTGTAAAGGCATGCACGAAGGGCAAGAAGTTGTTGGCTTGCGTTTAACCTTCAGCAAGCGCTGGATTACTCTCGCGCCTGTGGCAACGGTGGTTGGTTTGGCATTTAAGCTTTATGACCCTGAAGGACTCTTGGGTGATGCCAACAAAAAAGAATACGGCATTACCTGTGCGTTGATTCCTGCAAGTCACCCTGGAATGGAAATTGGCAAACGCCACAATCCCGGTTCTCCCTTTATGAATGGCCCGATTTTCGGTACTGATGTATTTATCCCAATCGATTGGATCATCGGTGGTGCGGCAATGGCTGGTAAAGGCTGGCGCATGCTGATCGAATGTTTAGGTGCTGGTCGCGGCGTTTCTCTGCCTTCGCTTTCTACCGCGAGCGGCGAAGTAAATTATCGTTTGGTGGGGGCATACGCGCGCATTCGTCGCCAATTTAATACTGAAATTGGTAAGTTCGAAGGTGTACAGGAAGCAACGGCGGATATTGCAGGTACCGCTTACACCTTGGAAGCTTTCCGCCAATTAGTCACCAAAGGTTTGGAAACAGGTTCGCCATCAGTAATGACCGCCATGGCGAAATACCATGCGACTGAAATGATGCGTAAATCCGTTGAGCATTCGATGGATATAGTCGGTGGTCGTGCAATCCAGCAAGGGCCGCGCAACTTCCTTGTATATTCTTATCACAGTGTTCCTGTTGCAATTACGGTGGAAGGTGCAAATATCCTGACTCGCTCCTTGATGATTTTCGGTCAAGGTGCAATGCGCTGTCATCCATTCCTGTTTAATGAAATGCAGGCGATGCAAGATGAAGATCAGGATCGCGGCATTAAAACTTTCGATAAATTATTTACCGCGCATCTTGGTCACGTGCTCAGCAATATGGTGCGCACCAAGTTGCTCGGTTTAACGCGCGGCCATTTCAGTAGTGTGCCTGCCAACGCCGATGATTTTAGTGCGCGCTGGTATCAACGTATTAATTTGTTGAGTGCATCTTTCGCAAGTATGTCTGATATTGCCTTGGCGGTTTTGGGTGGCAATTTAAAACGCCGTGAATTGCTGTCTGCACGTTTGGGCGATATTCACAGTAATTTATTTATTGCCTGTGCGATTTTGAAATATCACTCAGCACATCCAAGAACTCGTGCAGAAGATGTGCATGCTGAATACGCCATCACCGCTGCACTCAATAAAGCGCAGCAGGCGTTGATCGAGTTTTCCGATAACTTCCCAGTAGGCTGGGTAGCAAAAATGGTTCGATATTTAACCTTGCCATACGGAAAAATCGTGTTGAAACCAACCGATGATTTAACGCGTGAATTGGGCGATTTAATGTTAGAAGATAACCCAGTTCGTCAAAGCTTGGCGCAGTACGTTTATGTGAGCCACGAGCAGGAAGATGCAGCGGGTCGTGTTGAAAGCACCTATCAAATGTTGTTGGCGCTTGGCCCACTCTGGACAACTTGGCTGAAAAACCAAAATAAACTGAGCGGCGCAAATATGGCGGAAAAACTGCAAGATGCGGTGAGTAAAAATATTATTCAGCCGCAAGATGTCAATCGTCTCTTGGAATACGATGCGCGTCGTTTTGATTGTGTATTAACTGACGCCTTTGATAAGTTGTAATTCAAGCGAGTTGTAGAGACAAAAAAATCCCCGGCTAGTCCGGGGATTTTTTTGTCTGAAAAGATGTATAAGTTTTTCACCGGTTCTACGTAAAAACATCAACATCCTGTAGGAGCGACTTTAGTTGCGAAGACTACTGACAGATTTCGCAACTGAATCTGTTCCTACAAACGATGCCTATCAATATCATTATTACATTACGACTAATGCGGAATATCTTGTTCTGCAACTACCACGCAATTGCGCCCTAAAGCTTTTGCATTGTAAAGCGCTTCATCAGCTCGTTTTAATGAATTGGCGAATGGCTCACTAGGGTATATAGCGGCAACGCCAAAGCTGGCGGTTACTGCGACGGGATTATCAGGTTCAAACACAGTATCGAAAAAGACAATGCGCAATTTTTCGGCTAAAGCCATAGCCATGCCAACAGAAGTGTTGGGGCAAATCAAAATAAATTCTTCGCCGCCCCAGCGGCCCAATTTATCGCTGGCACGTGTGTTCTTAAGAATCAGTTCGCTAATTTTTTGTAAAACTCTATCGCCGGCATCGTGGCCACGTCTGTCGTTTATGCGTTTGAAGTGATCTATATCTAGCATAATGATTGAGGTAGATTCGAGACGAATATCCAGTGACTCAATAATCTGTTCAATGCCATGGCGATTAAACGCATTGGTTAGTGCGTCCACTGTTGATAGTTTTCGAAACTTATCGGTCTCGTTGCGTAATTTTGAGTTGGTGATCACTAGGTCTGAAATTTTTGCGCGCTGTTGCTGCTCAAGGCGTTGTAGTTGTATGAGGCGGGTAATATTAAAAACAGCACCAAAAAACATCCAAGTAAACAAAATCAATAAATACCAGTTTTCACTGCTAATCCAATCACCCGTAAATTCAATTTTATTAAGTTGTATGTCGTGCTCGCTGCCGTGTAAGTCACCCTCTATATCTATGGCAAAGGTAATGGCATTACTCATGTCGGGATGAGTTTGTTCTCGGGGTAAATTGTATTGAGCAAGCCACCAATCAGCTACGGTAAACTCGTTAAATCTAATGTGTAAGGGGTTTATTAAATCTTTGGTGCGAAGGTTAATGAAATTAAATTTAGTACTGTTGCTGTCATTGATATTAGAAAAACGCGGATCGTAACTGCGAATAGCAATACGGAGGCTTTTGGCGGGACCCGAGTATTTTATATCAAGGTTGAGGTTGTCGAAATCGTGCAGGTTGGTGCCTTTTATGCTGTCCACACTGAGCATAAAAATAAAATTGCAGGGGCGATTGGTTTCGCTTTCGTTATAAACACAATGAAAATGAAGCTTGTCCCTATCCACCCAGTAGGCGTTTGGGTGTTCGGGGTCTAATAAAAAATAGTTGGCGTCAGGCGCTGGATTGGGTACCAGCGAAAAGCTTTTTTGGGGTAAAAGGCTCTTGGCCAGTATGGCAATCAAGGTTAAAAATATCGCCACTAGCAGCAGCTTGGAGTAAAAGATCTTGTTGGGCATGTCTGTGGCGGGGTCATCCTTATGAGCGATGAATCTAGTATCGGACACAACTGAAGTATGCGCCAGTTCTATAAGGCTTTGCTTAAGATTAAGTGGGTAATAAAAGGGCGGTTGGTGGGGACAAATTTAGCTTTGGGTATATGGAATAAATTTTTATAGATTATTCGTTATATAAAATGAGAGGCTTTCGAGCTAGGTTGGCTAGTTGGTTGAAAGTATTTGAGATATGTATTTATTGTGCAATCAAATGTTAGTTTGAATAAAGCGCTTGCTGATTTACTTATTGCTAAGACTTCTATGCTTGGCTCTATGCGCCAATTTACATAAATAAATAGTCTAGTGCTTGTGCTTGTGCTGGGAACAGCTGAGCTATGCTTAAAGTGTAACCGGTGCTTGGATTGCGGCGATTGAATACATGACGTTCTCAGTGCCCGGCTTTGTAGTGAATAATGGCTGCGAAGATAAGTTGTAATTCGCATTAAGCGTTGACTGAAGGAGTAATTGTAATGAAGAAATTGGCAAATCAACTGGGTGTTGGCGTTAATCTCGCGCGAACTGAAGATCTCCGTGCAAAATTAATGGCTGAAATTTCTGAGTATCAGCGTCAGCAAGATGCGCTTAAGTTAAATGGTAACTACGTAAATTTCACTATGATACAAACTTACAAAGAATTAATCGCGGCGCGTAAGGAAATGCTTAGACGTTTGCCGACAACCTATTAATTTTTTTGCTCAAGCATGCTTAGAAATTGCGCTGAGTTTAGCAACTGATGCGCCGCGATCTGGATAATATAGATTGCGCTGCAAATAGACGCTATGCCAGCGCATGACCTGTTCTAACGGCATGGGTTGGCTAATCACATAACCTTGCAGTTGATCACAACCTAAGGCTCGCAGGCATTCAAGTTGATCCTCATTCTCCGCGCCCTCCGCGACCACTAATAAATTAAGTGCATGAGCAATAGAAACAATCCCGCTCACTATATCTCTATCCACTTGATTGTGAGGCAGATCCGTCACAAAAGAGCGGTCGATTTTGAGTGAGTTGAGTGGAAGATATTTTAAATAGGTTAGCGATGAATAACCTGTGCCAAAATCATCGGCAGCAACACGAACCCCCAGTTCTTGACAGCGCAAAATAATCCGACGAGCGCGCTCCATATCATCCAGCATTGCCGACTCGGTAATTTCAACAATCAGTGAATCGCACACGTTGTGATATTGAGTGTGGATTTTTTGCAACTCTTGTAAAAATGAAGGATGCAAAAAATGTCGTGCTGAAATATTAATATGAATATCGTGTAAAAAATCCTGCTGTTTCCATTCGGAAATTTGTTGAGCAGATTTTTGCAAAATCCAATTGCCAAAACGTATTTCCAGATCACCTCGTGCTGATTCAATTGCTTTGATAATAGGTAATGCGCCTACTAATTGGCCATCTGCTTTTAGCCAGCGAACCAAGCTTTCAAACCCAATGACCTGTTTGTTGCGCAATGAAACAATGGGTTGATACCAAAGGCTAATTTCATCGCTATCTAGCGCATTTTCAATGTCCACTGCTGAAATTAATTTTTCGCTCTCGTTAGACGCAATCCGAGATGCGAAATGAAACCTATCGCCGCCTTCTTGCTTGGCGCTGTACATGGCAGCATCTGCTTTGCGCAATAGTGTGTTTGGCTCAGTGCTGTCTGAGGGGGAAAAGGCAATACCAATGCTGGCAGAAATTCTACCGCGCTTGCGCCCAGTGCCGAAATGAATGCGTAATGCTTGTAAGAAGCGGTTAGCTAAAATGGTGAGATTGTGTTCATCACACTCGGCAATAATTAAAAATTCATCGCCACCTAAACGGCCAATGCAGTCGCTACGGCGAACAACATCGCGCAAGCGATTCGCCGCATCGCGCAGAATGTTGTCGCCAACTTCGTGGCCCCATTGGTCGTTCGCTGTTTTTAATCCATCCAAATCGATAAAAAATAATGCAAAGCTTCGATTGTGGCGTGCGAGTTGATCTGCTTTTTGATCGAGGAATTGCATAATGCCGTGGCGGTTGCTCAGCTGCGTGAGTGGGTCAATGCTCACCAGCGAACGCAATTGATTTTCCAATTGTTCTCTATGGCAGGCAACGGCAATTTGGCTGGCAATTCGCTCTGCTAAAAGAAAAATTTGTGGCGGAATTATATCCACGGGTTCGCTAAACCAAGAGGAGGCAAGTACGCCTATCACTTGGTCGGAGGAAATGAGCGGTATAACAAAACTTGCAGCAAGGCCGCCATTAATTAAGTCCGGCATTGCATCGGAATCGGATGAGTAGTTGCGAACGTAAATGCTCGTTTTTGTTTTCAGTGCGCGACCCGCAATACCTTCGTTTGCAGGAAAGCGCATGCCCTTATACGGATTGAGTCGCTCTTCTTGGGCTCCCTCAAATAGGTGATATTCAAAATATTCGCGACGTTCATCCAATATAATTAAAGCTGCTCCGTCAGCATTTAATAATTTACAAACAGATGTGGCGGCTTTTTTAAAAAATGCTTGAAAATCTTGTTCAAGAGTAAGCGCATCCATTGCGGCCAGAAGGGCAGGCACCGTGGCCTTTCCTAAAAGAAAATCGTTCATAGCAATGTCTTTGTCAGGCGTGAATTGATACGCGGCTAGTGTAAAAAGCAAAGACTTTGCCAAAAATATCAAATAGTCATTTGAACTCTCATTTTGTCGTAACCCTTAACGCAAACGAGCCTAAATGCTGTTAATTGGTACAACAACCTCGAGGGCTGGTGAGCTTTTGTAATTTGATTGGAGGTGTACGGAACAGTAGATGATGCAATATCGTTCAGAAAAATAAACTTGTGCACCAGATGTGAGCGCACAAGTTTGCATTTTGATAAGTTGTTATTGAATGCGCAACTGGCCTACAAAATTGCAGGGTTTGTGGCGGCTATTTAACTGCTCCACAATGATTTTATCCCATGCGGTGACACAGGCGCTGGTTGATCCTGGTAGGCAGAAAATCAACGTGCGATTGGCGAGTCCAGCCGTTGCGCGCGATTGAATGGTAGATGTGCCAATCTCATCGTAAGACACCTGACGAAACAACTCGCCAAAGCCTACAACCGTTTTATCAAATAAGGGGGCGACAGCTTCAGTGGTGCTGTCGCGTCCCGCAAAGCCGGTGCCACCGGTTATCAAAACTACTTGCGCTTGTTTATCTACAATCCATTGGGAAATGACGGCGCGAATTTGGTAGATATCATCGATCACCAAATCGCGCGCATATAAGTGATGGCCAGCTGTGGTGAGCAAGTCTTGCAACTTTTGCCCAGAGGTATCTGTTTCAAAATTGCGCGTATCAGATACGGTTAGAATGCAAATATTTAAGGGTTCGAATTCTTTTTGGGCTGACATAGAAATCCTGTAGGACTTGGTTGATAGAACAATTCTCTCAACGTTTAAAAATGTTGGTGGCTTAGTGGGGAGTCGTCATCCCCGCTGCGCGAGGACGACGACTTCCTTTTTAACGCTTAATGTGAAAGCTAGTTGTCGAGATAAAACTCTTGAGGTAAAAAAAGAATTATCCCCCCGTCATACTCATAAACCGCAAAATCTGCGGCTCATCCGCTAAATCAAAATCGTGTTTTTCGGGTTTGTGCACAATCGCGTTTAATAGGGTTTCGCGCAGGGCGGCTTCGGGCTCCGGGTTGTTGCGCATGGCGCTACGCAAATCCGCGCTGTTTTCCTGCCCCAAGCATAAAATCAGCTTGCCCGTTGCCGTTACGCGCACGCGGTTGCAGCTGCTGCAAAAATTTTCTGAATGTGGCGATATAAAGCCAATAAGCGATTCAAATCCCGCTGCGCGCCAGTAGCGCGAAGGGCCGCCAGTGTCGGTTGAAATGGGTTCCAGCGCAATGTGTTTGCCGATCTGCTCGCGCAATTCGGCGCTGCTGACAAATTCTGCAGCGCGGCCATGGCCGTTGATTTTGCCGAGCGGCATTTCCTCAATAAAACTGATATCCAGCCCCTCGCCCAGCGCAAATCGCACCAGCTCAGGCGCCTCGTCGGCATTGTAGTGCTTGAGGGCTACGCAATTGAGTTTGATGTGTTGGAAGCCAGCCGCTTGCGCTGCCTTTATCCCTGCGAACACCTGATTGATATCGCCAAAACGGGTGAGTTGCTTGAAACGTAAGGGCTTGAGGGTGTCTAAGCTGATGTTGATACGATCTACACCTGCATCCTTTAATGCTTGCGCATGTTGGGCAAGGTGGGTGCCATTGGTGGTGAGGCAGAGCTCTTGCAGTTGCGGGATTTGGCCGAGCTGCTGCATCAGCTCAACTATGCCACCGCGTATCAGCGGTTCTCCGCCGGTAATTCGGAGCTTAGTTACGCCCAGTTCGCACAGGGTTTTGCCGAGCATCGCCAGCTCTTCTATGGAGAGTACCTGGGCGCGCGGCAAAAAAGTCATGTCTTCCGCCATGCAATAAATGCAGCGTAGGTCGCAGCGATCAGTCACGGACAGGCGCACATAAGTAATGGCGCGGCCAAAGCTGTCGATAAGCGCAGGTGATAAAGTTGATGTGGGGTGCATGACCAATATTCGTTTGGATAAGTGCTTACTCTATAAGGCTACGAGGGCGCGCTCAAGTTGCGCCTACGCAATAAACTATTTCAGTTTTCGATCTAATAGTTTCCTGTTTTGTATAGGAGTGCAGGTATTAGGCCAGAAGCGTTCTAACTGACTTGCAAAGTGTGCCTCAAAATAGTGAATTTGGCATTTTTTTTCGAAAATGAATAAGCATTAATCTTTATTTTGTAGCGATGATTGACGAGTTGTTAATAATCAGTTTTCAGAAATCGACTAAAAATCAACAAATGCATTTTTATGGTGCTTTGTGCGCCGCGACTTTGTTTTATATGTGTGCGTTTTTGAAAATATAAATCGCATCAAATTGCATTATTGTGGCGCGCACATGCACCAATAAAATTCACGCATTCTAACTTTGTCTTCCTCACTAATAGCGATAAGAGTTTTTTGTGAGTCCAAGAATGTAAATTAAGTCTATGAAATAAAAGGTTTTTAATTTTAGTTGCCAGTGTTTTTTTAAATTGGCATCACGCTTGCAAAAGTCACCTTATGCAAGTCCAGAGAATCAAATCTGGGCAAACTTGAAAGGTGCCGCGATGAAACACACTGTCACAAACACAAAAACCTCAACTCCGATTAATAGCCGAGTGAGTGATCAACATAAGCCACGTGCTGCACGTGTTGGTAAGGTGTGGTTGGTTGGTGCTGGCCCGGGCGACGCAGATCTATTAACGGTAAAAGCGCTGCGAGCCATCAATTCTGCTGACATTATTTTTTACGATCAGTTGGTCAGTGAAGAAATCTGCGCGCTCTTCCCAAAAAATACGCCAGCACTCTACGTTGGCAAAGTCAAAAATAACCACAGCATTCCGCAAGAAGATTTAAACCAATTGCTGATTAATCAAGCGCAATTAGGTTTGAACGTGTGCCGCATTAAAGGCGGTGATCCTTTTGTATTTGGTCGCGGCGGCGAAGAATTGTTAGAGCTTCGCAAGGCGGGCGTTGAAGCTGAAGTGGTTCCAGGCATTACCTCCGCATCTGGTTGCAGTACTTACGCAGATATTCCTCTTACTCATCGCGGCATCGCACAAGGCTGTACTTTTGTAACTGGCCACGCTGAAAAAACTCTCGATGTAAATTGGAACGCGCTCGCGCAATTAAATCACACCCTAGTGTTTTACATGGGCTTGACTCGCGCAGGCGATATTTCTGACAACTTGTTAGCAGGAGGTTTGGCGGCAGATACCCCTGTGGCGATTATTGAAAACGGTTGCCGCAAAGACCAGCGCGACATTATATCTGATTTAGCCAATTTCCCCGTTGCCGTGTTGCGTGAGCAAGTGAAATCACCAGCACTGATTATTGTTGGCAAAGTTGTGAGTATGAAAGAGCAATTACAAATGAATGCGCTGATTCAAGAAGCAAAGACTATGACTGCTTAATTTAAGAAGGTATTCGTCATCCCCGCTACGCGAGGATGACAGCAACCAAAGAAACACATTTAATTTAGTTAAACCAAAAAGCGTTAAAAAACGTGAGGCAATTATGAAGAAGCGTATTGTTGTAGTTGGTAACGGCATGGTAGGTCACAAGTTCATCGACAATTTGGTGAACCATGCTGATGCTGCAAATTATCATGTCATTACTTTTTCGGAAGAGCCGCGTTTGGCCTATGACCGTGTTCAATTATCAAAATATTTTTCCGGCTCAACTGCCGAAGATTTAATGTTAACCAGTGAAGATTATTACAACGAAAAATCCGTTGAATTTATCTTGAAAGATAAAGTAGTAGATTTAGATTTGGAGAACAAAGAAGTGATTACCGCTTCTGGTCGTCGTGAAGGCTACGACAAATTAATTCTCGCCACAGGTTCATTTCCGTTTGTTCCGCCAATTCCTGGCAACAACGGTGAACACTGTTTGGTTTATCGCACTATAGAAGATTTAGAAGCCATTACTGCATCTGCCAAAGTTAGCAAAGTAGGTGTAGTAGTAGGTGGTGGCTTGCTCGGTTTAGAGGCCGCAGCCGCATTGAAAAACTCCGGTCTTGAAACTCACGTGGTTGAATTCGCACCGCGTTTAATGGCAGTACAATTGGATGAGGGTGGCGGCAAATTGTTGCGCCGTAAAATTGAATCCATCGGTGTAAAAGTTCACACGCAAAAAGCGACGACTGAAATTGTTGCAGGTACCGAGGCGCGCTACCGCATGAACTTTGCAGACGGCAGCCATTTAGAAACCGATATGATTTTGTTCTCTGCTGGTATTCGCCCGCAAGACGAACTCGCGCGCAAGTGTGGTATTCAGGTTGGCGAGCGCGGCGGTATTGTAGTTGATAACAACTGCCAAACTTCTGTGAAAGATGTTTACTCAATCGGCGAATCTGCTTTGTGGCAAAACCGCATTTACGGTTTGGTTGCACCGGGTTACCACATGGCGAAAGTGGCTGTGTCACATATCACTGGTGGTAGCGAGCAATTCACCGGCGCTGACATGAGTACCAAATTAAAATTGTTGGGTGTAGACGTAGCTTCTGTTGGCGATGCACACGGCAATACTCCCGGGTCATTAAGCTACACCTACAGCAACGATGTAGAAGAAGTTTACAAACGCATTATCGTTTCTGCCGATAACACTAAATTGTTGGGTGCTGTATTAGTAGGTGATGTAGAAGCCTACGGCACTTTACAACAAATGTGCGTAAACGGAATGGATTTACCAGAAGATCCAAACGGTTTAATTCTGCCTTCTGTTGATGGTGCAAGCCACGGTATGGGTGTAGATGCGCTGCCAGAAACTGCGCAAATCTGTTCCTGTATGGATGTAAGCAAAGGTGCAATTTGCTGCGCAGTACAAAACGGCGCAAACACCATGGGCGAGATCAAAGCCGTTACTAAAGCATCAACCTCTTGCGGTGGTTGTACTGCACTGGTTAAACAAATTATGGATGCCGAGTTGGTGAAACTTGGTGTTGAAGTCAGCAACCATATTTGCGAACACTTCCCTCACTCACGAAAAGAATTGGCGGACATTGTTCGCATCAAACAAATCAAAACTTTCGACGAATTGTTGGATGGTCACGGCAAAGGTTTGGGTTGCGATATTTGTAAGCCTGCGGTGGGTTCAATCCTCGCGTCTTTCTGGAATGAATATGTTCTCGACAAAAAGCATATCGGTCTGCAAGACACTAACGATATTTTCTTGGGCAACATGCAAAAAGACGGCACCTACTCAATTGTGCCACGTGTAGCCGGTGGTGAAATCACTCCCGAGAAATTAATTGTACTCGGCCAAGTGGCAAAAGATTACAAACTCTACACCAAAATTACGGGCGGCCAACGTATAGATTTATTCGGCGCGCAATTGCATCAGTTGCCAGCCATTTGGAAAATTTTGGTTGAAGCTGGTTTTGAAACTGGACAAGCCTACGGTAAATCTTTGCGTACTGTTAAATCTTGCGTGGGTTCTACCTGGTGCCGTTACGGTGTGCTCGATTCAGTGGGCATGGCAGTAACTTTGGAAAATCGCTACAAAGGTATTCGCGCTCCGCACAAAATTAAATTTGGTGTGTCAGGTTGTACGCGTGAATGTGCGGAAGCTCAAGGTAAAGACTTTGGTGTAATCGCCACCGAAAGCGGCTGGAATTTATATGTGTGCGGTAACGGCGGTATGCGTCCACGTCATGCCGATTTATTCGCAACAGGCTTGGATGATGCAACCCTGATTAAATATATCGATCGCGTAATGATGTTCTACATCCGCACGGGTGATCGTTTACAACGTACATCGGTATGGCTGGAAAATATGGAAGGCGGTTTACCATATTTGAAGAAAGTTATCATCGACGACAAGCTCGGTTTGGTTGCTGAGTTGGAAGCGCAAATGCAAGCGAATATTGATCAATATCAGTGTGAGTGGAAAACCACTGTAGAAAACCCTGAATTGCAAAAACGTTTCAAACACTTCATCAACTCTGATGACCGCGATGACAACTTGGCTTACGTATTAGAGCGTGAACAAATTCGTCCAGCGTTTAAAGATGAGCGTGCGAACAAAATAGATTTGGTTGAGTTGGTGGATTAAACCCCATCCTAACCCTCCCCTTGAAAAGGGGGAGGGAACTACTCCCTTTTAAATAGAATCGCACTACGACGTGCGGCCTGTTCCTCCCTCCTTTCAAGGGGGAGGTTAGGAGGGGGTTAAAAACAAAATATTTAAAGCGAGAAATATTATGAGCGAAAAATCCTGGGTATCCATTTGCAACGAATCTGATTTGTTTGCTGATACTGGTGTATGTGCAAAAGTAAAGGGTCAGCAAGTTGCCATTTTTAAATCGCGCCGTTTGGGGGAGGTTTTTGCAATTTCTAATTACGATCCCATCGGCGAAGCCAATGTGTTATCGCGTGGCATTATCGGTTCCTTGGGCGATGCGATTGTGGTTGCGTCACCGCTCTACAAAGAACACTACAACCTGCGCACCGGTGAGTGTTTGGAAAAGCCGGAATACTCCGTTGCGGTATACCCCGTAAAAGTTGAAAACGGTGTGGTGCAAGTACAGGCCTAAGTTTTTCACGGCAGGCTCGGCCTGCCGTTCCCTTCTTCTTCGACTGCTTCATGAGTCGTTTTATGGGCAACCCTTTTGGGGTTGCCCTTTTTTCATTGCATAGATTTTTATTTGTAATCTACTGCAAGCCTTTTGTGTCAAATTGTATTTTGTGTTTAAAATTTGAAACCAACGCCCAACATAAAAACGCTAGGGTCTATTTGAACATCTACGCTAGCAGCACGTTTTCCATTTACATTGATATGGGCTGTTGTATCTATATCGATTTTCCACACAGCTGCATTTAAGTAAATTTTATCGGTTAATTTCCAATCGGCACCGAGCTGATAGGCAAGGCCTGTTGAGTAAGATAATGACAAGTCACTCTTTCCGCCAAGTGCGCTATCAAGAGTTGATGTGGTGTCAGTGCTAAAAAATTTGGTGTAATTCAAACCCAAACCGATATAGGGGTGGAAATTTTGATTTTCAAGCGGGTAGTATTGTACAGATACTGTTGGTGGCAGGTGTTTAGTGCTGCCTATGTCAACACCTTTTAATGCGCCTGTTCCAACAATATCATGTGAAAACGGGAGTGCTGCGAGTACTTCAATGCCCCAATGTTTAGTTGCAAACCAAGTTCCGGAAAATCCGAGGCCCGTTGAATCTTTCACGTCAACGCCACCGCCCAATACGGTTCCACTATTGGCGTCGGGTTGTACGCTAACTGCACCAACACGAAAAAAAATATCATTTTGTTCGTGGGCATATGCACTGCTTGCCAATAATAGAGTTGTTGCTGCAATACCTAAAATCTTTCTCATATCAATTCACCTTTGTCTAATGCTAAGTAGCAAAAGTATTTTCTGCTTCTGACGGATATTTTTTATGATGTAAATCAAACCTGCGAGCAAGTTGAAAAAATACTTGGTGTATTGTTTTTCATTTGATTTGTATCAAGGAGTCTTGAGGGCTAATTTGATCGCCTTTTTGTGTTGCAGCAGCAATTAATTTTTTGATGGCTTGTTAATTGCAACTGTGAGCATGAACAAATTACTTTTTAATTGATTTGCTGAGGCTGCCATGAATCGAATAGACATTACCGAAAAAATTATTTCTACCAAGGTTTCCAAGGGAATTAAATGGTGCGATGTCGCCCAAAAAGTGGGCTTGAGTAAGGAATGGGTGACAGCAGGATGCTTGGGGCAAATGACATTTAATGCTGAGCAAGCAAAAATAATCGGTGATATTTTTGAGCTAAGTGAGGAAGAACAAAAATGGTTGCAGGTAGTTCCCTATAAAGGCTCGCTACCCACCGCTGTACCTACAGATCCATTAATTTATCGCTGGTATGAAATTGTGAATGTTTATGGTGGAACCATTAAGGAATTAATTCACGAAGAGTTTGGCGATGGCATCATGAGTGCCATTGATTTTAGTATGGATATAGTGCGCGAGCCCGATCCAAAAGGTGATCGCGTGAATGTGGTTTTGTCGGGGAAATTCCTACCTTACAAATCCTATTAGGCCATACCTGTAGAGCCTCAAACTCAAACTGTAAGCGTGGCGTTTTAAATCGCCACGTTTGCGCAACCATCAACAAAGTCCATGCCTTCCACGAAATGTGCTTGCCAATAGCTGGCCAATTACCTAGTATGTAATCGGTTACGTGCATTCGTAAGCTACATTTTTCAATTCAAAAATAAATATCGACAAACTGTTTTGTTTCCTCGTTATGTCGGCCATTTGAAAAATGCTTGCCCGTAACCTTGTGTGTTGGCGGCTAAAAAATACATTAATTCTGTTGTTGCAAGATTTTTAACTAGCGCTTCAATGCGTCGGCCTGCTATTGCCTGAAAAATGGTGTGGTCTTTGATCTTTTTGCGCAGCAGCCTTCAATCATCAAAGCTATCTTGATCACAATAAATTCTGTGGTGGCTGGCTCTATATCTATAAAGGTAATCCGATGAATAACCTGACAGATGTTAAAAAAATAATGGTAAAACTAAGTGCAACTTTAATCGCGAGTCTACTTGTCACTGCAAATGCTTTTGCAGGTTGGAGTGTGAGCGGAACTAAAGTCATTGACCCCAAAGGCAACAATTTTATTTTTCGCGGTATTAATCATGCGCATGCCTGGTATCCGGATAAAACGGCAAAAGCTATGACGGATATTGCAGCGACTGGCGCAAACTCTGTGCGCGTTGTATTGGCGGATGGTGGCCAATGGACGCGTACTGCAGGTGCAGATGTGGCGACAATTATTAGCCAATGTAAAGCGGCAAAATTAGTGTGTGTTTTAGAAGTGCATGACTCAACCGGCTTCGGTGAAAGTAGTGGGGCAACTAATATTTCCAACGCCGCAAATTATTGGGCGAGCAGCGATATTAAAAATGCGATAGTGGGTCAAGAAGACTACGTCATTATCAATATCGCCAACGAACCCTATGGTAATAATACTTCCGCAACAACTTACACCAGTGAAACTTCAGCGGCGATTAAAACAATTCGTAACGCGGGTTTAACGCATTTGATTATGGTAGATGCTCCAGCATGGGGGCAAGATTGGCAATATGTAATGCGCGATAATGCCGCCACAATTTTTGCGGCAGACTCACTTAGCAATACGCTCTTCTCAGTGCATATGTATGAGGTCTATAACAGCGCGAGTGTTGTTCAAAATTATTTAACAACATTTCAAGCAAAAGGTTACGCATTAATTGTTGGAGAATTCGGCACTGAAAATAATGGCAATAATGTTGATGAAGCTTCCATTTTGCAATACACCCAACAAATGGGAATTGGCTACATGGGTTGGAGCTGGAGTGGTAATGGTTCTTGCTGTGTGCCCTTGGATATTGCCATTAATTGGAACCCTGCTTCATTAAGCACTTGGGGCGATTTTTTAATTAATAGTGCTAATGGTATTAAAGCAACTTCAAAATTGGCGACTATTTTTACCAACGGCTCGGCGAGCAGTGTTGCGACAAGTTCATCGAGCAAATCCTCCAGCTCAGTTGCGAACTCTTCGGTAAGCTCAACGTCTTCAAGTGTTAAATCCAGTTCATCATCTGTTGCGTCCAGCAGTTCTTCTGCAGCATCAGGTGAGCAATGCAATTGGTACGGTATGCTTTATCCATTGTGCACAACAACGACCAGTGGTTGGGGTTATGAAAATAATAAGAGCTGTATTGCGCGCGCAACTTGCTCTGGTCAGCCGGCACCTTATGGCATTGTTGGTGGATCTACATCGTCTGCGTTAAGTAGTGCTGCTGTTTCATCAAGCAGTAAAAGCTCCAGCAGTCTTGTTAGCTCTTCATCCAGTAGCAAATCATCTGTAGCAAGTTCATCGCCAAGCTCAAGTAGTTCGTCCAGTGTTGCAGCAACTGGATTGAGTTGTGTTTATGTTGTTACTAATACTTGGTCTGGTGGTTATCAAGGTGCAATTCGTGTAACCAATAACGGCACTAGCACTACTAATGGTTGGACTGCAACTTGGCAATATACGGGCGCAAACCGCATGACCAGTTCGTGGAATGCAACGATAACAGGTACTAATCCCTATTCGGCTACCAGCTTAAGTTGGAATGGTAATTTAACCGCAGGCCAAACAGTTGAGTTTGGTGTGCAAGGTAATACGAATGGTGGCGCCGTTGAAACACCGGCAGTAACTTGTAAGTGATTTGTCTGTGTTTGCAAAAACGCCCGCGATACGCGGGCGTTTTTGTTTATGAAATGAGTTGGATTTCATCGATTCGATAGATATAGTTTCGGCATTCATATTTAAGGCTGATGGTAGGAAAATAATGGGCGAAAAAATCATTACAGCTGATTTAAATAATCAACAACATGCTGATGCAATTCTGTTTCTTTTAAATGAATATGCCAAAGACGAAATGGGTGGTGGCGAGGAATTATCTGGTTTTGCTAAAGAAAATTTAATTGCTGCACTAAAAAGCCATGCAGGTACGCATTGCGTGCTGATCTTTATTGATGGCAAGCCTGCTGCACTTGCTAATTGCTTTGAAAGTTTTTCAACCTTTGCCTGTAAGCCGCTATTAAATATTCATGACTTTGCGGTAGCGCCAGAATTTCGTGGGCGCGGCTTGGCAAAAAAACTTATGGAAAAAGTGGAAGACATAGCGCGTTCACTGGGGTGCTGCAAAATCACACTGGAGGTTTTAGAAGGTAACACGGTTGCTCAAGCCGCTTACAAGGCCTGCGGTTTTGCGGGTTATGAGTTAGATCCAAAAATGGGGCGCGCTCTGTTTTGGCAAAAGAAGTTTTGAGGGCTTTTGCTACATCATCTTTAACAAACCCTTCACGTCACTCACATGACGGCGGCTGATAATGGGCCGCTGTTCTGTGTCTGCCAAACGCACTTGATATTGCCCCTGAGTTGCACGCTCTATAGCTTCAATATGTTTTACGGAAATGAGCGCGTTGCGATGGATGCGGATAAAACGCCCTGCAAACTCTTCTTCCAGTTCTTTTAAGGTTTCATCTAACAAGTGCTCGCCGTTGCGATGAAAAACCGTAACGTATTTGTGATCGGCAACAAAGTAACGCACATCGTCTAATGGAATTAATTCAATACCACGGCGTGTTTTTGCGCTTATATGTGTGCGCGCATTTTTATTTTCTGGAGTGGGTACTTGGGCAACGGCACGTTGAACTTTGTTGAGTTTTTGTGCTTTGTTAAGTGCGTCTTGCAGTTGTTCTGCTTTGATGGGTTTTAGTAAATAACCTATGGCGGTGGTGCCGAATGCATCGAGTGCGTATTGATCAAAGGCGGTACAAAAAATAATGGCAGGTGGACAATCGAGCTCGCTAATTTCATGGGCGAGCGTGAGACCATCTTTACCGGGCATGCGCACATCGAGCAATACAATATCCGGGTCGTGTTCGTTGATGGCGGCAAGCGCAGCTTCAGCATTTTCGGCTTCGGCAACAATATTGTGCTCTTCCAGCTTTTCTATCATGCGCACCAAGCGTTGGCGGGCAAGGGGCTCATCATCGACGATTAATATTTCCATTATTGTGCTCTCGTTTTTATTTCGACAGTGGGCAGAAAATGTAAGTCGTAAACACGCCTTGCTCCTCGCTGGAAGAAAGGCGCGCTGCATTGCCATAGTGTACTTGCAAACGGTGACGAATATTATCCAGCGCCATACGGTTATGGCGATCTTGTGATGGTGTTTGCGCTTGTGTTGCTGCTTTTTTAATAAGTGGATAAGGGTTGGTAATCGCAATCATCAATTGGTTTTTCGCTTGCGAAATTTTAATGCAAACCGTACCCCCTTTGGGCATGGGTTCTATGCCGTGAAAGATGGCATTTTCCACCAAGGGTTGCAGCATAAGGCTGGGGATTTTTATTTCGTCGTTCTGTGTTTGTATTTGCCAATCGACCGTGAGGCGTTTGCCCAAACGCAACTGCTCGATTTCCAAATAGCGTCGGCAGAGTGTGATTTCGCGTTCGAGCGGAATCAGTGTGGGTTCGGCGAGGCTTGCGCGAAAGAGTTCGGCTAAGTCTTCAATCACTCGCTCAGCTAATTCAGGATCAGAGCCTATCAAGCTCGCAATGCTGTTCATGCTGTTAAATAAAAAGTGGGGGCGAATGCGCGATTGCAGCGCCTGAATACGCGCGTGTAATTCGGCTTGTTGCTGGTTGCGCAATTGTTGCTGCAAATATAAATAGCGCAGGGTGATGCCCGACAAAATGGCCGACGTAATTAGGTTGTTGAAAACCTGCCAGCCGTCAAAGTGGAAGCTTTGGCCGCGCGCAAACATGCCGGTTTCGAAGCCTTGTAAGAGATATTGCCCTGCAACTGACATCACCAAGGTAGTAAGGATTACCACGGCGTAAGAAGCCAAGCCCGCTTGCACGGGCGTTCTGGTGCGCAACCAAGGGCGCATACGGCAGACAGCGGATGCACTGATTAAACTAATCCATTGGATTTGGAAGGAGTAGAGCGCAAGCGAATCCCAGCTAAAGAGCGGCAAAAAGGAGGCGTTAAGCGTGAGCAGGAGTGCAATCAGCTCGGCAACCAGTACCAGTAGCAATACCGATTGCGGGTTGCAGAGGTTGGGAAGGAAATCGCCATTGGTGCTCTTATTCTTGGTATTAGTCACGTGTTCTTGGCTCCAGAGCCGGTCAAATAGGGATATAATGCCCGACTTTTTACTACTCTAGTTCGGAATACTTCTCATGAGCCAAAACGATCAGCCCATCAAGCCTTGGGGCGGCCGCTTTACTGAAGCGACTGATGCCTTTGTTGAGCGCTTTACTGCCTCCGTCGGCTTTGATTACCGCCTCTACCATCACGACATTAACGGCTCCATCGCCCACGCTACCATGTTGGCGAAAGTTGGCGTATTGACCGAGGTCGAACGTGATCAAATTATCACGGGCCTTGAAGAAATCCGCGCAGAGATAGTGGCTGGCAAATTCAACTGGTCGGTAAGTCTTGAAGATGTGCATATGAACATCGAAGCTGTGCTGACGCAGCGCATCGGCATCACCGGCAAAAAGCTTCATACCGGACGCTCGCGCAACGATCAAGTTGCCACCGATATTCGCCTTTATTTGCGCGACGAAATCGATGCAATTGCCAAAGAACTCACGCGCCTGCAACAAGGTCTCTTGAGTGTAGCTGAGCGCGAAGCCGACACCATAATGCCCGGCTTTACCCATTTGCAAACTGCGCAGCCGGTGACTTTTGGCCACCATCTTTTAGCTTGGTTTGAAATGTTGCAGCGCGACTATTCGCGTTTAATCGACTGCCGCGCGCGTATGAATTATTTGCCTCTGGGGGCAGCGGCATTGGCGGGGACGACCTACCCAATCGACCGCGCTTATACCGCGCAACTGTTGGGTTTTACGGCGCCGACTGAAAACTCGCTGGATTCTGTAAGTGATCGCGATTTCGCGATTGAATTCTCTAGCTTCGCCTCTATTTTGATGATGCACTTGTCGCGTTTCAGCGAAGAGTTGGTGTTGTGGACATCATCGCAATTTAGTTTTATCGATTTGCCGGATCGCTTCTGCACCGGCTCATCCATTATGCCGCAAAAGAAAAATCCGGACGTGCCAGAGTTGGTGCGCGGAAAAACCGGGCGTGTTTACGGTCACCTCACTGCCTTGTTAACTTTGATGAAGTCGCAGCCTTTGGCTTACAACAAAGACAATCAGGAAGATAAAGAGCCAGTGTTCGATGCAATTGATACCGTAAAAGATTGCCTGCGTGCATTTGCGGATATGGTACCTGCAATTTTGCCGCGCAAAGAAAAAATGTACGAAGCAGCCAAGCGCGGTTTTTCTACTGCAACAGATTTGGCAGATTATTTGGTGCGTCGCGGTGTTCCCTTCCGTGATGCGCACGAAATTGTCGGCAAGTCAGTAGGCTACGGCGTACAAACTGGAAAAGATTTATCAGAAATGTCGTTGGACGAATTACAACAATTCTCCAAAGTTATCGAGCAAGATGTGTTTGCAGTGCTAACACTTGAAGGTTCAGTAGCCGCGCGTAATCACGTTGGCGGAACAGCACCTGTGCAAGTAAAAGCCTCCGTTGAACGTGCCAAAGTGAGTTTGGCCGCGCGTGCGTAAGTTAGAGTAGTTGCGAAAAAACCGCATGTTGGTAACAACCTGCGGTTTTTTTATTCTTGTGAAAAATACACCAAGTGAATTTTAGGAGTTTTTATGAGTATGCAAACTTCTGCAGAAATAAAAAAGAATCGCATCTCCAATTCTGTAGCCGTTTCTGTTGTTATTTTTTCAGCATTTTTGTCTGTTACAAAAGTGAAAGATGACAATATTGTGCAGGCAATGCAGCAAGCAAAAGTCAATGCGGTTGATACCTGGTCTGAGTATCAGGCGAAAAAATTAAAATTACACCTCGCAGAAACCAGCAAGCACCAAGCCGAACTTCTGCGTGATTCTTTAGCGAATAGCAATGCAGAAAATTTTAACAAAGAAATTGATTTGCAAAGCAAAACTATCGATAGATATCAATTGGATTTGGAAAAGCTTCAAGAAAAAGCGAAGGGTTTCGAAGCTACTTATGATGCATTGAATTTCCATGATGACCAATTTGATATGTCAGACGCGCTCTTGTCGCTCTCGCTGGCAATTATTGCTGTGTCGTCATTGGTTGATCGCTGGAGTGTTTTTTTTATTGGCTTGGGCGCGGGCTTGGTGGGAGTTCTATTTGGTATTTCTGGTTTTGCGGGTTGGAGTCTACACCCAGATTGGTTGGCCGCATTTTTAAGCTAATGATAAGGTTCATAATGAGTAGGGGTTTAAAACGATGGTGCTGTCTATGAAGTTGCGGTCGTTGATGTTGGTGTTTTGTGCCAGCATTTTTCCAATTAGTCTTGCCTGCGCAGATGTTGAAATTGTTGTGATTCGTCATGGCGAAAAACCAGAGCAAGGATTGGGGCAATTAAGTTGTAAGGGTTTCAATCGGGCACTGGCGCTTGGTGATCTTATAGTGAAGCGCTTTGGTGTGCCTGACGTCATTATCGCACCAAACCCAGGTTTGCAAAAAAAAGATAGGGGCGTTAATTACTCTTACGTTCGCCCGCTTGCAACCGTTGAACCTATGGCAATCAAACTCGGTTTACCGGTAGAGGCCACGCTAGGGTTTAATAATCTCGCAGGACTTGATAAACGTTTGGAAGACAGTTTGACGAGCACCACAGAGCATCGCGTGTTAGTTGCGTGGGAGCATAAAATAGCTGAGCAAGTCGTGCGTAATTTTTTAGTAAAACATGCAGTCAATGCAGATGTCCCGCATTGGGATGACGATGATTTTGATTCTATTTACATCATCTCGCAAAAAAATCACGAACCATTAAAGTTTCGTGTAGAGAAGCAAGGATTAAATAATCTATCCGATAAGTGTTTGAAGTAGCAGGTTCAATCAGCTCAAGTTTGCATTTGTTGCGTAAGATTTTTTTCCAGAAACCTTGGCAGAAGATTTCTGGGTGTATATTGGATAGCGATTATTGGTTTATTGTTTTTTGGAAATCTTTTTTCGCTAGGTTCAAGGGCGTGGCGTAATCGGCATGATAAGTGTCGATACTTGTTGGGTTAATGTAATAGCGAACGGTAGTTTCAAATTTTTCTTTAACTTTTTCCTGTGATAACTCCACTTCATAATTGTATTGCAATCTGGATAAATACAAATTCGGTTTCTTTGAGTCCACCAAAAAGCGCTGCTTGGTCAAAATGGTTTTTAATGTTGAGAGTGGAAGTGATGTTTTAAAGGTTTCAGTGACTTTTAATTGATGGTTAATTAATTTAGTTAGGGTTGCTATTTCATTTTGTTCCATTTGTGTTGGTGTCTGCCCTGCATTTAGCGATGTGGTATTAGGTAAGTCCACAGAGTAAAGTCCGTCGATAGCGTTAAATTCACAGTGCAATGTGGTTTGAATATGCTTGCAGTTTGTGCTTAGGGTAAATTGTAAGAAAGTATCAAAATTATGATCCGGTGAATTTAATTGCAATCCACTTTTTACAATATATTGCGCAGAATTATTGGTGATTTTTTCGACTTTCACGTATTTGCGAGCCGATTTTGTGTCGGCCTCGTAGCCATTTGCGGATGCAAAAAGAGCATCCTGTTGTTGCTCTAGGCTTAATGTGTCATTCCAAGGAGCATCTATAATAAAAGTTTTGCCTTTAACCATCATGGGATAATTGGTCGAGGTAAATGGTGGAGTTTCTGCGGGTGGTTCTGCTGCGGCACGTGGCGGTGTTTTATGTTGACAGCCTACAACAGTGATGCCGGCAATGAGATAGAGTGCGGAATGTTTAACGGTTTTTGTTATTAGCACAAGAGCGTCCTTTTTGTTGTTGATTTGGTTTCGATTAATGTAATTCTAAAACAAAAATAAATATCATCCTCATGCAAAATACTGCAAAGCTAAGTAAATTCACCGCATGTGGTTCTTTCCTGCTGCGCCTCTATGGTTTAATAGCAGGCTGATTATGCACAACCATCATCCCTCCGCAATAAGCTCAAGCGAGAAAACCTCATGTACGATCATTACGATGCTTTAATTTTTGATATGGATGGCACTTTGGTAGACAGCGGCCAGCTGCACGAGTTCGCTTGGAGTGAAACGCTTAACAAATATGGAATTCCTATTGATCGGCCATTGATGCGTTCGCTCGCAGGTGTTCCAACTAAAGGCACGATTGAAATTCTGCTGGAAAAATTTAACCTCTCAGTATCAGCGTCGCTTGATGAAATGAATAATTTCAAAGAGGCTTGGGTGCATGAAAACATGCATAAGTTTGTAAAACCGACCGCATTAATTGAAGTTGCGCAGAAGTATCACGGCATTAAGCCAATGGCCATTGGCACTGGCGCTTACACGCAAGAAGCCATCACTATTTTGGGCTTGTGTGGATTGGATAAATACATCGATGCAGTAGTAGGGGCGGATCAAGTTAAAAATCCCAAACCAGCACCCGATACCTTCTTGCGCTGTGCGGAGTTGCTCGGCGTTGCACCGGAAAAGTGTGTGGTATTTGAAGATTCCAAGTTGGGGTTGCAGGCTGCCGCTACTGCCGGTATGGCAGGCATTGATGTGCTTTTGGTTCACGCCGTTGAAAACGATTATTTCCTCTAACTAGCTCCGCCCGCAATTACTCCGATAATCGGCGGCCTATTGGTTGCCGATATCGCTCACCCAGTTCCCACCAAAAGCTTCAGCTATAGAAGTTGATACCAAAGGCCGCACTCGCAGCCGCTTTTCGGCATTTGCCTCCGCGCGGGTAACATTTTGGCTTTCGGAAAGTAAAAATAATTGACGCTTAATCATTCTATTACTAGCATGTAAACGTTTACATGCAATCAGTAATCGGTTACATGAGCATGGTTAACCGGTTACGTTTGCAGATAACGAGAAAAGGGAGTTTTTGATTGGAGGTGCCTTCCAATGGCAAGCCTTACCTCTAATAGCAATTGATGGAGTCTCTTGCGGTAGCTCGTCGATTCAAAAAAACTCCATAACAATAACGTTAAATAATTTAGGTGTGATCTATGAATAAGCATAAAACACGTTCAACCCCTAATGGATTGCTCAAAAAAGTCTTGGGAGCTTCAATCAGTATCGCTCTACTCGGTGTGGCCAGCGCCAGTTTCGCCGGTGAGTTTGGCAACGGCGTGAACTTACAGCCCTCGTATTACAACAACGGTAATGTGGATATGGGTTGGTCTTTGATGAAATCCAAAGCCAACATTAAAAGTGTTCGTATTGAAATTGAGCCAGGCAAAGAAACTCAGGGCAAAACTTGGATTGCTCAAGCTAAAAGTAACGGCTACACGGTGATTGCGACTTACCATAAGTCTGCTGTTTTGGGGTCAGACTCTACATCGGAGCTGGCGGCGGCGGGTACTTGGTGGCAGAACAATTACAGCAATTTGGCTGCAGCTGGTGCGATTGTTGTGAATGTAATGAACGAGTGGGGCAGCCACAATATCACCTCAAATGCCTATGCAAGTGCCTACAACACCGCGATCAGCAGCGTGCGCAGTAAATACAGCGGCCGCATTGTGATTGATATTCCCGGCTGGGGCCAAGAGACCGCAACGGCGGCAGCGGCTATCAAAGGTCAAGGTGGAACCAAGATTAACGATACCTACATAGTGCCCTCAATTCACGCTTATCCCGGTGCTTGGAACCAAGGTAAAAATGCATGGTTGGCTAAGTCAGATGTAGATGATTTAGGTTCAGCGGGTCGCGGTGTTTTGGTCGGTGAGTTTGGCAATGGCGGTTCGGGTAGCTCTGACTGGTCTGGCATTGTCGATTACGCCAAAACCAAAGGCTACAACGTGTTGGGTTGGGCTTGGAATGGCGATGGCGGTTCTATGAACATGGTAACGCCTTCATGGTCGAGCAATGCGACTGCGACCAGCTTTAGCACCAGCTCGTACTTCTCGACGGTTTACAACAAGTTGTAAGCGCGAGAGCTTTGAGGCTTTCTGGAATTTAGTATCGCCGCTAAATAATCCTCGTTCCTCAAGGTTATTTGCCCTGCCATTTGCCCCCGAGTGGCAGGGCTTTTTTCTTCATTCGAGTCGTTTTTATCATGTCAAAACTTACTTCCATTGCATTCGTTTTGGTGTCAGTCGCCGCTGCGTTTACGGCGGGGCGCTGGGCTGCACCGCAAGCTGAAACGTCAGTCTTATCAACGGGTAATTCCAGCTTTACGCCTTCATTGTTAACCGGCTCTTGCATTGCACCTTCGCTGCCGCCGGTCGTGGTAAAAACACCCGCGCCTTTTGAGGGACAATCGGTAGACGAACTCAATAAAAAATTTGCCGATAATAAAAAGCGCATCCCCAGTGCCGCTACGCAAGATGAGCAACAGCATTTGTTGGAAGCCTTGGCTGCAATTGATCCGCAAGCGGCTATGGCGCAGGCTCAGCAATTAAAAGGCGACCGCCAAGCACAAGCGGTCTCAGCCGTGCTCACTGTGTGGGGCGAGAAAGATCCGCAGGGAGCATGGGCGTGGGTTGAATCAACACATCCAGAAAATATTTATCAATTTGATCAATTGTTGGAAGTGTTTGGGCGTAATGATCCAGAAGCTGCAGCGCGCTACGCCACCAGTTTAGCTGGCACTCATCCTAATCTTACGCAAGAAGTTTATCTCTCTGCATTAATGGGAATCACTCACGCCGGCGGTTACGACACTGCGCGCCAATTGGTTGAGTCTGCCAATATTTCTGCGGAGGATCGTGCAACTCTAATGAACTATGTGGCGGGGGCGTGGGCGACTTACGAGCCGCAGGCCGCGATGCAATGGGTAATGGCACAGCCGAGCGATTTACAAACTAGTGCTTTAATTGGTTTGGGTGAGTCTTGGTCAAATGTAGATCCACAAGCCGCGGCAAATTTTGCGAGTAAGTTGAGTGGCCCGCAGCGCCAATTGTTGTTACAACAATCCATATCCAAATGGTTGATGGATGATCCTGTTGCGGCCAGCAACTGGCTGAGTGCAGCAGAAAATCATCAGGACTATGATCAGGCGATTCAGAAAGTAGCGACTATGCCGAATGTGGTTCGCGACAACCCACAAACTGCGCTTGCTTGGTCTGAGCGTATTTACGATAGTAGTTTGCGGGTAAATACCCTGCAGCAAATTCTGGGGGAGATGAAACAAAAAGACCCCGTGGGTGCGGTAAGCTACGCACGTGCGGCCCCCAATTTAACAGCTGCGCAGCGAACGCAATTAATAACCGCATTAGATGGGAAATAAAACCCATGTTGCTAGTCAAAAGCCTCGCAGCAATGCGGGGCTTTTTTGTTTTGGACAAAGATTGGTTTTGTGGGGCTGACCCTATATAGTTTGTGATTCTCAAGCTGGTAATACATCAGCTAATGAATGTTGCACCACAGCAACTGTGGAGATCTAATGAAAAAAATTCTATTGTTTATTGCAATCTCTGCATCGGTCTATAGCAGTGCGGCTGAACTTTCTGGAACAGCGAAAACAGAAATTGCACATTTGTTTGCGTACCTGGAGCATTCTGGTTGCAAATTTAATCGCAACGGAACTTGGTATGAGCCAACAGAAGCCGTGGCTCACCTGCAGAAAAAATATGACTACTTGCTGAAAAAAGATTTGCTAACCAATACCGAATCATTTATTGAAAAAGCGGCCTCAGAAAGTAGTATGTCGGGCAAAGCTTATGAAGTGAAATGTGAAGGGCAGGCTGCAGTTCCAAGTGCAACTTGGTTTAATGCTGAGCTGCAACGATATCGAAAAACACAAGCTAAATGATCTGCAGATAAAAGGAATAAAAAAATGAAGTGTCCTAGTTGCGGTGCGGAAAATGAACTGACGTGGAAGCGCTATTTTATGTCACCTCTTGGAAGGCATGTGTGTGTCAGTTGTCAGGCGAAATTTAGAATGGCGCATACTGCAAAATATTATTGTTCTATGGTTGCTGTTTGGTTTGTTATCGCAGCAGTCGCTTTTTATGTTGCAGAATCCTTCGCATTAAGTTCGCTATTGAGCTATTTAATTTATACAGTGCTAGGTGTAGCTATTGTTTTTCCGTTGGATAAAAAATTCGACAATAGTTGGCGCTCCACCAAGTTGCGAAATTGAAGCTATGTGGATTAAAACCCGATTAAGGCAGATGCAGGAAGGGTTTAATTTTATAAGGACGTGATCGCTCACATAATGTATGATGATAATTTAAATAACTGCAGGTGGCTCCTGTCGAGCCCATAAGAATTAGAGATATCATCATGTCACAACACAATAATGCGAAATTGAGTATTTCGCAGGCAAGTTTCGGTCAATCTTCTACCGGCGTTCCAGCCGATCTATTTACCCTCACAAACGCTAATGGTTTGATTGTAAAGATCACCAATTTCGGCGGCATAATTACCGAAATTCATGCGCCGGATAAAAATGGTGTGTTTACCGATATCAATCTTGGTTTCGATTGCATAGAACCCTACTACAAAGATGCTCCCTATTTCGGTGCGCTTATTGGTCGCTTCGGCAATCGTATTGCCCACGGAAAATTCACGCTAGATGGTGCGGACTATCAATTGGCAACCAACAACGGTAACAATCATTTACACGGCGGTTTGGTTGGCTTTGATAAGGTTGTGTGGAGTGCGACCACATTTGAAACTGAAAACTCAGTAGGTATTACCCTCAATTATTTAAGTGTGGATGGCGATCAAGGTTACCCCGGTAATCTTGATGTAACTGTGATTTATGAATTGACTAATGCCAATGAAATTTTGGTGAAGTATCATGCGGTCACCGATAAAGCGACGCCCATTAATTTGACTCAACACGCTTATTTTAATTTGGCGGGCAAAGGTGGTGATATTTTGAGTCATGAGATCATGATCAATGCCGATCGCTTTACTGAAATTAATAGCGAAGCAATTCCTACCGGCGAATTGCCGTTGGTTGCAAATACTCCCTTCGATTTTCGTTCGCCGCGTTTAATTGGCGAGCGTATCAATGACGACTACGAACAATTAAAAAATGGTAATGGCTACGATCATAATTTCGTATTAAATAAAGCACAGGCTAAAGAACTAAGTTTGGCTGCACGTGTGCGCGAAGCTAATTCTGGTCGCGTATTGGAAGTGTTTACCCAAGAGCCGGGTGTGCAGTTTTATACGGGTAACTGGATGGATGGTTCACTAACGGGAAAAGGTTGGAATTATATTCGTCGCAGTGGCTTTTGTTTGGAGCCGCAACACTTTCCGGATTCGCCGAATCATCCGCAATTTCCCAATACAATTTTGCGCCCCGGTGAAGAATATAGGTCGGTGATGAGTTATAAGTTTTCAGTAGAAGGATAATGAATTTTTTTGTCATCCTCGCGTAGCGGGGATCCAGCTCTTAAAAATAGTAGTATCAAACAGGCATTTCATTTTATAAATGGCGATTGCTGGATGCTTTAAATGTAAGAGCTTAAACGCTGGATCCCCGCTGCGCGAGGATGACGACTCCCTAAAAAACCAAGTTGTTTATCTTGCTTCAATTGTATAATCCTTTCCCTTCTCGGCAGTAAAGGTCAGCACATATCCAATAGTTGATTTTTCACTGCGTAGGTTCAATGCTTTTAGCGCGACTGGCTCGTTTGTTCTAAGCGTACACACGCCGCCATTGCGGGCTAAAATATTTGCACGCTTAAGTTTTCCGTTTTCCCAATCAATGTCGACTACAAAATTACCGCGCGCCACCAGACCGCTCACCAGACCAGACTTCCACACTGAAGGTAATGCTGGCAATAAATGAAGTTCATTGTTTTGGCTCTGCAATAGCATTTCAATAATACCGGCAGTGCCTGCAAAATTTCCATCAATTTGAAAGGGTGGGTGAGCATCAAATAAGTTGGGGTAGGCGCCGCCGTGGCTACCGTATTCCGTGTTGTTGTCCTTGGTGAGGCGCAACAAATTTTTGAATAGGGTATAAGCGTGGTTTCCATCTAATAGTCTCGCCCACATATTTACCTTCCATGCGAGGCTCCAGCCGGTACCATCGTCTCCGCGTAACTCCAAGGTCTTTCTTGCGGCTTGAGCTAAATCCGGTGTGGTTAGCGGCGAAATTTCATGAGCAGGATGCAGCGCATATAAATGCGACGTGTGGCGATGATGTGGGTCTACATCTTCAAAATCTTTGTACCACTCCTGCAATTGACCTTTGCTGCCAATTTGAAAAGGATATAATAGTTTCTTCGCGGAAATTATTTTTTCCCTGAAATCTCTATCAGTATTTAATGCTTCACTCGCAGCAATTATATTGGTAAATAAATCGCGAATAATGCCCATATCCATGGTGGCTGCAATTGTGACATTGCCTTTCTTTTTATCGCCACTTTGTAGCTTGTCATCATAGTAATAGACATTTTCTGGTGAGGTTGAAGGCATGGTTACTAAAAAGCCATCACTATTTTTTTGTAACCAGTTCAGTGTAAATTCGGCTGCTCCTTTCATTAATGGATAGGATTCCCGCAGGAATTTTTTATCGCCAGTGAACTCATAGTGTTCCCATAAATGGCGGCTTATCCAGTTGCCACCCATATACCAATTCGCCCACATGGGGTCGCCCTTGCCGATATCACCTACTGGGTTTGATACAGCCCAAATATCTGAGTTATGGTGCAATACCCAGCCTGGAGCGTGATAATAACTCGCAGCAGTTTCTTTGCCGGTAGCCGCTATGTTGTGAATTAAATCATTTAAAGGCGAAAAAAATTCTGAAAGATTTGCGGTTTCCACGGCCCAATAATTCATTTGCACATTGATATTGGTGGTGTAATTACTACTCCAGGGTGGACGAACGTCTTTATTCCAAATGCCTTGTAAGTTTGCCGGTGCGTTGGGGGTGCGCGATGAGGAAATTAATAGGTAGCGACCAAATTGAAAATATAAAGCTTCTAGCTCGCTATCGGTTTTTCCTGTGCTGTAATCAGCCAAGCGTTGATCAGTTGCCAGGTTATTTTTACTCGGCTCGCCCGGGTTAATGTGCAAGGCCACACGATCAAAAAAGCTATGGAAGTCTTTTAAATGTTCATTAAGTAACTGGCTGTAGTTTTTTTTATCGGCCTTTTCTAAATAGTTTGTGGCTAACAGATGCTCATTTTTCCCTTGGCTATTCGGGCATTTATCAAAGCCATTAAAGCTAGTTGCGGCAGATAAAAGTAAAATAACTTCAGAGGAATCTTTAATCGTAATTTTATTATCGGCGATAGAGGCTTGCCCATCTTTAATCATAGGCTTAACGGCTAATTCGAAACGCATGCCTTTGCATGAGTCCTTTTCGTCATAAACAATTGGGTCTCTGTTGGCATTAAAGTAACTGGGGTCAACATGGGTTGGTGCTTTCCCTCTTAGAAAAAGGCTGTTGTTTGATACGGAGTTAGAATATGTCAGCGGGCTTTGTGTGTTGGCGGTTAAAGAAATTTGATTTGGTTTGTCGGCAGAGATTCGCACAACAATAACTTGACTGGGGGCGGACGCAAAAACTTCGCGGCTGTAAGTTACATTGTTTACGGTAAAGCGAGTTGTGGTAACTCCATCGCGAATATTTAACTCGCGCATATAATTGGTGACTTTTGCGGGCAGTGTTTGTGAGAGATGTAAATCGGCCAAAGGCAAATAGCTCTCGGTGTAGTAGCCCTGCATATTCTTTACAAGATCACTGGCTTTCTGATAATCGCCATCATTTAATGCTTTGCGCGCAGGCGCTAAAAATTCATAAGCCTTTGGGTTTACCTTTTTTGCGACAGGGCCACCGCTCCACAACGTTGCTTCGTTAAGTTGAATTAATTCTTCGCTGGTATTGCCAAAAACCATAGCGCCCAAGCGGCCGTTGCCCACGGGCAAAGCTTCAGTCCATTCGCTTGCAGGTTTGTCATAGTGCAAATTTAAAGAAGCTTGTGTGTCGGGCGCTGATTGTGCAAAGGCAAGTGCAGGCGTCAATAGGCATGCGAAAAAGAGAGAGGGTGTTTTCATGTGTGCAGGCTCAAAACAGTTGAGTTGTCATTATGGTTGTTGAATGATAAGTGTACTCTCAAAGTGGGATTGTCTTTCTCACTAACAGCTGTAAAAAATTGTTAAACAAATCAACTCTCCAAAAACGAAAAAGCCCCACGGCAGCATTGCAGTAGGGCTTTTTATAAGGATTTAAAACTTACTTTTTCAGGCCTTCAACATTGAGCGACAACTTAATGGTTTCAGTATCAGGTACAAACTTGGTATTGATGGCAAAATCTTTCAACGCAATTTCAGTGGTGCCAGCAAAACCTGCACGGTAACCACCCCATGGATCCTTACCTTCACCAATTTTTTGAGCGGCGATAGTTACGCTTTTGGTTACACCATTGAGGGTAAGGTCACCAATAAGGTTGAAGCTGTTGCTGTCACTGCCAGCAACTACTTTTTTGCTGACGAAGGTTGCTTTAGGATTTTTTTCAGTATTTAAAAAATCGGGTGAGCGCAAATGTTTGTCGCGCTCTGCATGGTTGGTGTCAACGCTGGTGGTATCAATAGTGACATTGATGGTGCTGGCCCCGAGGTTTGCTGGGTCATAAGTGAAGTCGCCAGAAAAAGTATCGAAGCGTCCAGTCAATACGCTGAAACCCATGTGCTTCACGCTGAAGTTAATGGAGGCGTGAGCACCTTTAGTGTCAATGGTGTAATTATCTGCCAATGCGGGTAAGCCAATAATACTCAAGCTACTAATCGCAAGAATTGCTAATTGTTTTTTTGCAAACATAAAATTGCTCCTAAAGAGTTTAATTAAGTTAATCAGCACTATCGCTGGGTTTTAACATTCGAACTAGGGTTTTATCGCGTTTTACGAAATGGTGAAAGAGAGCTGCCACCGCATGTAATAACACAACTGCGATCAGAGTCCATGCAAGATACTTGTGAATCATGCCTGCACGATCAACATTGTGCGCATTCAATTGCACTGTGGCTGGAATAGAAAAGAAATCAAAAAAGGCTGCGCCTTGGCCTTCAGCTGTAGTAATCAGATAACCGGTAATGCAAATAACAAAAATAAACAGGTACAGCAAAATTTTAACTAAGTTGGCCGCGAGTAAATTGCTTTTGCTAATGGTAGGAATAGGGGCGGGCGATTTGCTGCGTAAACGCCATAGCAAGCGCAGGCTCATAATTAAAAAAATGACTAGGCCTAAGGCTATATGAATTTCTGGGCCGCGGTGATACCAAGGGGAATAGTAATCAAGGCTGCGCATATAAACACCAAGGCCAAACACAAACAGTATTAGCGGCGCGCTAAGCCAATGTAAAATAATGGTAACTAATCCGTAGCCTGATGGTGAATCTTTAAGCATTTATATCCCTCCGCTAGTCGTATCAGCTGGTCGGTATTAGAGAGTAGGGCTGCGTAACAGTTCCGCAAGTGCTGCGACATTAACAGTAAATACTTTTAATTACAGTAGCGAGTTTTTGTATGCCAGTTTTGTAAAGCACAAGATAGTTGAAGCTAGATGATGGCTGAAATAGCTATCCTATTGAATTGCAATGAAATATTTTTTTTATTAAGCCTTGGCTGCCTAGCCCCTAAAAAAACAGATCGAAATTTTGGTGCAAACCTATCGAAATCCTAGCAGAAATTTAGCGGTTTACAGGGCGCTTTTTTCCGTTCTCATCAATAGCAACGTAAACAAATTCACCTTCAGTGACTTTTAGGCGTTGGTGGGTTTTGAAATCTTTTATCCACACCTCAATGCCAATTTTAATTGAGGTTCTTCCTATGCCGCGTAACAGCGAGTAACAGCTCACCAAGGAGCCTACAGGAACGGGGTGTAAAAATTTCATACCGCTCACGGCTACGGTAGTCACTCGCCCTTGTGCAACTTCCAGCGCCAATACTGCTCCAGCGATATCCATTTGAGATAATAACCAGCCACCAAAAATATCGCCAAGTGGATTGGTGTCTGCGGGCATGGACAGTGTTTGTAATGTTAGTGTGCCTATGGGCTGAGCGATTAATGACATAAATTAAGCGAGCTCTGACAGTTAAGAATGCATTAAGTCCAGCACAAGAATGAGTATCGCGCCAGTCTCTCGCCTGTATTTTCTGCGAGAGTGTGTTTAGCGAGGTTGCACTGTAGAATAAAGTCTATTGCTTTTCCATAAGCTTGGAGGCTTTATGAAAAATGCGGAAGCAGAAAATAAGTTGGAATTGCAAAGCAATGCGATCAAGTTAGCGCGTGACGATGTAGATGTCATCGCTCGCTATTTCTCACGCTATTTAACATTAAAAATAGCGTCATCTGAACAACTAAAGCAGCAAGTCTACAGCTTGCGTCATCAAGTTTACTGTGAGGAACTGCACTACGAGCCGACTAATAGTACGCAGTCTGAGTGTGATGAGTTTGATTTGCGTGCAATTCATTGTGTTGTACAGCACCTAAGCTCCGGCATGCTTGCGGGTACCGTGCGTTTAATTCCCTCGCGCAGTGTTGATGAATTGCTCCCTATAGAAAAATTTTGTGCGCAAGCAATTACTCACCCACAGCTGAACCCCCATAATTTTTTGCGGCATCAAATCTGTGAAATATCGCGCT
Source organism: Cellvibrionaceae bacterium (assembly GCA_021151525.1). Lineage (GTDB taxonomy): Bacteria > Pseudomonadota > Gammaproteobacteria > Pseudomonadales > Cellvibrionaceae > Cellvibrio. The sequence continues at coordinate 35,060 of JAGKXD010000040.1, forward strand.
TGGCTGTTCCGGCAGTATTCCGCAAGCGGCAATCGGATAATTTTGCGGGGAGTGCAACCGGTGTTATTAATGAGTCAACCTTTTCTATCCATGAGCTGCGTTTTTTCCCCTATATTGCTATTAGCCTCTATTTGTCGGCAATTGCAATTTGTCGCAAAGCACGTTGTTATCATGTTTTTGTGATGATGGAGCCGCGCTTGGCGCGTAGCTTGAAGTTTGTTGGAATTAATTTTACGCAGCTTGGGCCTGTAGTGGATTATCACGGAAAGCGGGCGGCTTATTATGTTGATGCGCGTGAGTTGCGGAAAAATTTGAGCCCAGGGTACAAGAAATTTTTGCAGGTTGTTGAAGCGGAGTTGTTTGAATCATTGGGGTCAGAGTAAAATTAAATGTATATCTAAT
>JAGKXD010000127.1 GCA_021151525.1 Cellvibrionaceae bacterium
AACCATCCCACGTTCCCGTTTTCCCTAAATCTGGGACGAACTTCTTCTGCCCAAGATGACATTGTGCCGCGGCTAGGCGTTCAGTTTCCCAATATCAAAAAACACCTTCCACGGCTCTCCATTACAAGCAGGGATCTGAGCGCAGCAACCAGATAACAACAATAAGCGGTAACACCTACATTAAATACAACCTACGTGAAATAAAAATAGTCACCATACGAGGGTACTGGAACATGAACAAAAAGAACTTTGTGGCCAAGGCACGGCTGGCGGTTGTCGCTGGCGTTATGGCCTTAACAGGCGCATCGGCATCGGCAGATGTATTAAACCCAGTTGTGGGCCCACTCTTATACGAAGAGAATTTCAATACGCTGGATTCGAATGTATGGAATTCGATTGATAGCGATGGCTGCAATATTGGTTTGTGCGGCTGGGGTAATCAGGAGTTGGAATATTATCGCCCCGGTAACTTGAGTATTGATGATGTTCCCTTTGAGCCGGGTACTAAAGCCTTGGCAATTCAGGCGCGCCATGAAGCTTTTGGTGGCAAGCCATTTACCTCAGGCAAAATCACCACCGAAGGCAAGCTGCAAGTGAAATACGGGTTGGTTGAATTCCGCATGAGCGTTCCGCAAGTGGGTACTGGGCTGTGGCCTGCGGGTTGGATGTTGGGTACAACGCTTGCCACTTGGCCTGCAAAAGGCGAGTTGGACATTATGGAGATGGGGCACAGATTATCGTCCATGATTCCATTGGGTTCAGACATTAATAGTTACACCGCTTCTAATGCGATTTTCTATGCATCTGCCGCCTGCGTTCCGGGCAATGAATCTTGCGCGGCGTCTACGGCGTGGCAAACCAAAAACTCTTATGTAGCACCAACACCGCTGACAAACCGCTTTGTGGTTTACCGCATGTATTGGACGGATACGCAAATTCGTTTCACCGTTGTCGATAACGGCGTTGAACACGATATGTACGCCGCGCCAATTCCTGTTGGTGGTGAGTCATCTGAATTTCAGGCTCCGTTCTATTTCCTCTTCAACTTGGCTGTGGGTGGCAACTTTACGGATGCTGCAAGTGAGGGGCAAGTGACTGCGCCGCTGCCGTCCAAAATGTATATCGACTACGTGCGTGTTTATCAATTGAACGGTTTGGGTGAAGTAAAACTCGGCAACCAAACGCAAAAAGAAACCGGCACATTTGGCGTATTCACTGATGCAAACGTAACCAATAAACAAGAAATCGGTGGCAGTGCTGATTTATGGGTTTGGAATCCGGCTTCGCTCGGTGCAGGCACTACACCTCCTGCTGAAGGTGCCAATGTGATTGCGTGGAATTACACCGCACCGCAATGGTTTGGTGCTGGCATTGCTTCACGCCAAGCGCGCGATATGAGCAACTTTGGTAACGGAACTTTGAAATTCAAAATTAAAATTCCGGCGAATGTTGGTTTTAAAATTGGTATTGCCGATACTTACACTAACGAGAAGTGGGTGAACTTTCCTGCTAACACCACAGCTTATGGTTTAGTGCGCAATGGCGATTGGGCGCAAGCCACAATTCCAATTTCTGAAATTCGCGGAATTAATGCGCTGCAATCTATGTCGCAGTTATTTATGATCGCGAGTCTCGATCCACAACCAACATCAAATTTCCCATTGGCGATTGACGATATTGTTTGGGATTGTGGTAGCGATTCAGCTTGCCAATCAAGCGGTTCTTCCTCGTCATCGGGTACTGTGGTTTCCAGCAGTTCATCTTCAGTTGCAAGTTCGACTGTTGCTAATTCAAGCAGTTCATCTGCAGCGAGCAGTGTTGCTTCCAGTTCTAGTAGTGCGGCAACTTCATCGGCTAGCAGTTCATCTTCTAGCGTGAGCGCAAACTTTGAGTGGTTGATGCAAGCAGAAAATTTTGCAGCAACTTCAGGCGTGCAAGTTGTTAATACACAAGATGTAGATGGCAATAAAAATCTTGATAACGTAGGCGCAGGAAATTGGGTTGCTTACACAGGTTTAAATATTCCAACAACTGGCGTTTACCAAATTGAATACCGTGTTGCGAGCACATCTGCGTCTATGTTTTCTGCGGATTTAAACGGAGGATCGATTTTATTGGGCAATGTAAATGTACCTGCCACTGGTAGTAATCAAACTTGGACAACCATCACTCAAATCGTAAATTTGAATGCAGGCTCTTACAGCTTTGGTATTTACGCACAGCAAGGTGGTTGGAGTTTAAATTGGTTCCGAATTACTAAAGTAACTGGTTCTTCTAGCAGCTCTTCTGTAGCTAGTAGCGTTGCAAGTTCATCGGTAGCAAGCAGCTCTTCAAGCTCGACGGCATCTTCTGCATCAAGTGCTTATGGTTATACAGTGCTATCGAATACGAGTGTGAAATTCTACGCGAATGAAGCTATGTGGGTTGATATTCATTACATCGTAAACAATGACGGCCAACAAAATTTCCGCATGACGCACAATGCCGATAACACCAATGTTTTCACGCTCAGCAATATTCCAGCTGGCGCGACTGTGAAATATTTCTTCACGGTTGGCCCCTTGGTAAATGGTGCATTTGATACGCCTTGGCAAACATTAAGTTTGAGTTCGGCAAGCTCGAGTTCAAGTTCATCGGCTGCGCCTATGTTGTGCGATGTAAACAACAGCAGAACTGTAGATATCGATGATATAGATTTAATTCTTGCGCGCAAAAATACCACTGTGCAAGGCAGCAGCCCTTACGATGTGAATAACGATGGCGTTATCAACGTATTGGATTCGCGTTTATGTGTAACCAAATGTACGAAGCTTTCGTGTGCTCGTTAAAACCAACAATAAATTTCAGGAATGATAAACATGAATATGTTCAAAAAAATTTTAGCAGTTAGTGCATTCGGTTTGGCTGCGAGCAGCGCATACGCAACACCTGTGTTGTCTTTTGGTAATTCAGGTGGCGACGTTGCGCACTCCTATAACGTGGGCGACACAGTGTCACTCGACTTCTGGATTTCAGGATTGGATGGCACCGACGGCGATGGTTTTGGTGGCTTGGATTTCGGCGGCTTTGATATGAACCTGTCATTCAACGGCGCGGTTACCGGCTATCAAAATACAGCCTTTAGTTCGGATTTGGATGACTCCTTGTTTTATGGTCTTGATGCCCATACAACCTCTAGCAACAGCCTGAACCTTTCTGGTGTCTCCTTGGCTTGGGATTTCTCGGGGCAGGCAAGCGCATTGAAGTTGTTCACCTTGGCCTTCACTGCCGGCCAGGCAGGCACAAGTACCATCAAGTTGGACGACTTTATTCTGTCGGACTCTTGGGGGGCTGAGTTTGCGAGCAACAGTTATTTGGCGGAAATCACCGTAAATGACAAGCCTGCATCAGTGCCTGAGCCGAGCAGTTTGGGCTTGTTGGCTGGCGCTTTGGCGTTGTTGTTGGTGCGTCGCCGTAAAGCTGCCTAAGCTAGTCTTTATGTAAGCCAAAAGGGCGAACCTTAGCGGGTTCGCCCTTTTTTATGCCTAGTCTTTGGGGCGGCTAACAGCATACAATTACGGTCTTTTCGCGATATCGCCTTATCTATGAGTTGTTTTGCCCATGGCTCGATCAAAAAGCAGTAACCGTTGGCTGGAAGAGCACGTCAACGATCCTTATGTAAAACGCGCCCAAGTGGATGGTTATCGCGCGCGCGCGGCTTACAAACTCATTGAGCTTAACGACAAAGATAAGCTAATTCGCCCCGGCCATTTGGTTGTAGATTTGGGCTCGGCACCGGGTAGTTGGTCGCAAATTGCAGGCCGTATGGTGGGCGCAAAGGGGCGAGTGGTGGCCTCGGATATTCTGCCGATGGATTCCCTCGAAAACGTCGATTTTATTCAGGGCGATTTCACCGAAGAAGCGGTTTTCAACCAAATTATGGATTTGCTGGGCGGCAGCCAAGCTGATGTTGTTATTTCCGATATGGCGCCTAACATTAGTGGCGTCGATGTGGCTGATCAGGCTTCTTCTATGTATCTGGTCGAGCTGGCGCTGGATATGGCGCGCAGCGTGCTCAAACCCAAAGGCGATTTCGTCGCCAAGGTGTTTCAGGGCGAAGGCTTTGACGATTATGTGAAAGATGTTCGCACCAGCTTTGAAAAAGTCGTTATCCGCAAGCCCGACGCTTCGCGCCCACGCTCGCGTGAAGTTTATGTGGTCGGCAAAGGTTTTAAAGCTTAATCAATTTACTGCGGCTTCTTCTTATAGAGGCTGCGCTTGTTCTGCTCGAATGATAGGAGTTTTTGCTATGGATGCTTTCTTTACGCATTTCTTTACACATCCACACAATAAATTTTCCCTAAGTGCATCTAAACTAGGCGCTCACTCCGTCTAAAAAAGTAAGCCGCTAAAAAATAGAGTCGAACCTCCCTGACACCACCATTTCATATCAACCAATACACTGATTTATTAAGGAATTGCTATGCCGAATAAAACGCTACTTGTTTTGAGTTTAGCGGCACTTTTGTCTGCTTGTGGTGGTGCTAAAGACGCACCCGCAAAAGAAACCAAGCAATCTATGCTGATCGTTAAGGAAGACTTGGTGACTATTTCGTCTGGTCGTGTCGCGTCTGGGCCAATTATTTCCGGATCATTGGAGGCCAAAAAGCAAGCGGATTTACGCGCTGAGGTTTCCGCCATAGTGGTACAAGTACTGAAGGATAACGGCGATAAAGTGCAAAGCGGCGATTTGCTGGTGCGCCTTGATGACACTATTTATCGTCAAGCTTTGGTTTCATCGCAAGAAGCTGAGCGCGCTGCACAACAAAGTTTTGACCAAGCTGAGCGTCAATTTAATCGCTTGAAATCCTTATCAACCAGCGGTGCTGTATCTACTCAAGCAAAAGAAGATGCAGAGTTACGCCGCAACGCTGCGCAAAGTGAATTGGCTGCAGCACGTGCGCGTCTCGCGCAAGACACTCAACAACTTGAACGCACACAAGTTCGCGCACCTTTTGCGGGGGTTGTGGGCAGTCGCGTGGCGTCTAATGGCGATACTGCACAAGTGGGTAAAGCGCTGTTAAAAGTGATTGATCCTAGCAGCATTCGTTTTGAAGGCTTTGTCCCTTCTGATCAAATTCAACAAGTAAAAGTAGGTCAAACGGTTAACTTTTACGTGAATGGCTCGCACGATCAACTTCATGCAGGCACCGTAGAGCGCATCAACCCCGTTGCTGATACGAGCACTCGCCAAGTGGGTGTACAGGTAAGTTTAAAAGACACCAAAAATTTAACGGTAGGTTTGTTTGCGGAAGGGCGCGTGCAAAGTCTCACGCAACAAAGTTTAACCATTCCTGAAACCAGTTTGATTCAACAGGGCGATCACGCGTACATCTGGCGTGTGCAGCAGGGCAAATTAAATAAAATTGAAATTCAATTGGGCGCGCGCGACATTCAATCGGGTGATTATGCAATCACAGAAGGTTTGAAAGAGGGCGATACCATTTTGCGTCATCCGCGTGGAATTTTAGTTGATGGTGCGCTCGTGAGTGTTGAAAAAACGCCAGCAAATGCCACTAAATCAGCGGCCACAAATGCGCCTGTTGAAAATAAAAATCCTGCCGGCAAGAAGGAAGGATAAGACCTATGTTTTTATCTGACTTTAGTATTAAACGCCCCTTAGTTACTGTGGTGCTTACGATAGGATTAATGGCAATAGGTTGGTTGGCGCTGGGAAAATTGCGCGTTAACGAACGCCCCGATATTGCACCGCCGGTATTGCGCGTTACCATTCCATATCCCGGTGCTTCGCCGGAAACAGTTGAACGCGAAATTGTTGATCGCCTTGAAAAAGCCATGCAGGGAATTCCCGGTGTGCATCAAATGCGCGCGTGGGCGAACGAAGGTAATGCATCATTCAGTATTGAATTTGAATTTGATAAAAATTTAATTGAAGCAGCTGATGAAGTTCGCAACTCCATTGCGAGTGTGCGTTACAAATTACCGATTGAAATGCGCGAGCCTATTATCAGCAAAGTCGATCCAGATTCATGGCCGATTATGTCGCTGTCATTGTCTTCATCGAGCCAGAGTCATATTGAATTATCTATTTTGGCTGATAAAGAAATTGGCGATCGTTTACGCGCTGTACCTGGTGTTGCCATTGTGGATATTTCGGGCGATTTAAAACGCGAACTTTCCGTTTTGTTGCGCAGTGAAAAATTGCGCATGCACAATATTTCTGTGATTGAAGTTCAACGCAGTTTGCAAAATCAAAACCTGACTGCTCCCGGTGGAAAAATTCAAGGCGATTTGGAAGATCGCAGTATTCGTTTGCTTGGGCGATTAGCAACACCTGCGGACTTCGGCAATATTGTGATCAAACGCAACGGCAACGAAGTGTTACGTTTAAGCGATGTTGCCGATGTTGTTGATGGAAACGCCGAGCGCGGCAGTATTAGTTTGTATAACGGTCACGTTTCTGTGGGTATAAATATTATTCGTACACGTGAAGCCAGTACGGTTGCTGTGTCTAAATTAGTGCGCAAAGAACTGGATGAAATTCGCAAAGATCTAAAGCCCGGTACTGTAATAGAAATAGCTAATGACGGTGGTGAATGGGCTGAATCAAGTTTAAATAATGTTATTGAAGCCTTAATTCTTGGTGCGGGCTTAACCATTTTTGTGGTTTACGCATTTTTGAATTCGTGGCGTTCAACATTAATCACTGCGCTCGCATTACCAACGTCTGTGCTTGCTGCATTTATTGCGGTGTGGTTGTTTGGTTTCTCGCTCAATTTTATGACGCTGCTGGGCTTGTCGCTGGCGATTGGTGTGTTAATCGACGATGCCATTGTAGTGCGAGAAAATATTGTGCGGCATATGGAGCGCGGTTCAGATCGCATGACTGCATCGCGCGAGGGTACAAAAGAAATTGGCTTGGCAGTAATGGCCACCACTTTTTCGATTGTGGCCGTATTTATTCCTGTTGCCTTTATGAGCGGCGGCCCTGGGCAATGGTTTAAACCTTTTGCTTTAACGGTTGTAGCCTCGGTTTTAGTTTCGCTGTTAATTTCGTTTTCGCTCGACCCTATGTTGTCATCGCGCTGGGGTGATCCAGTCGGCTATCAACACATGCCCAAGCGCGGTTTCAGTGCGCTATTAAAACGTTTTAATGAATGGTTCGATCATCAAGCAGATCGTTATACGCAAGTTATTCGTTGGGCGTTAGGCCACAGACGCTCAATGGCAGTAATTGCCGTTGCAAGTTTGATAGGTGCATTGGCCTTGCAATCTGTTAAAGGTGGAACCAGCTTTTTACCCGCAGCGGATAATGGTCGCTTGGTGGTTAATATTCGTTTGCCTTCCGGTGCGAGTCTTGAATATGCGCGCATTAAAACTGAACAAGCCGCAGAAATCGCACGCAAAATTCCTGAAGTGAAATCAGTGTTCAGTGACATTCGTCGCAATAACAGTCGTCTTGATTTAGATATCGACAAACCAAGCACTCGCCATAGAAGTGCTGCCGTTATCGCAAAAGAATTACGTGCAAACACCAATCGTTTAGTTGGTGCGGAATATACAGTACAAGACGATACCAGCAACGGTGGCAACAAACCGGTGAGCATTAATTTCTACGGCCAAGATTCGCGCAAGCTGATGGAAATTACTGAAGCCTATATGGACAATTTGCGCAAAGTAAAAGGCGCGGTGGATGTTGGCCTTGCGGATCAAGATGCAATGCCAGAATTGCAAATTGAATTGGATCGCGGCTTGGCAAATAGTTTGGGTATTGTAGTGAGCGATGCGGCGCAAGCATTACGTTTAGCCTTCGCTGGAACTGAAGTAGGCGACTGGGTAGACCCTAATGGTGAAACTCGCGATGTGGCTATCAGGCTTCACCCAGATGATCGCGCAGATGCAACAGCCTTATCACGTTTACCTTTGGTTCCCGGTGGCAGTAATGCCGTCGTTCCGCTGGAACAAATTGCCACCATTCGCATGGACAAAGCACCATCGCGTATCGCGCATTCAGATGGTAAACGCACAGTGACTGTCACAGCAAACGTAGAGGGTGCTAACCAAGGGCAAGTCATTGATGAGGCCATGAAGCTCACCAAAGCAATCGACTTCCCTCCGGGTTACGGAATTCAATTGCGCGGCGCAGGGCGCGATCAACAAGAATTATTTGGTGCAATGTTAACCGCATTATTTTCGGGTATCGCCTTAATGTATTTTATTCTGGTGATTCAATTCGGCTCGTTCCTCGCGCCGGTGCCAGTGATGATGAGCCTGCCACTCAGTTTAATTGGTGTGGTCATCGCGCTGGTTTCAACGGGGCATACGATCAATTTGATGAGTTTTATCGGCATCATTATGCTCATGGGATTGGTGGCAAAAAATGCCATCTTGTTGCTCGATTGTGCACGCACAAAAGAGAAGGAAGGTTTCAGTCGTGAAGAAGCATTAATGTACGCAGGCCGCTCGCGTTTGCGCCCCATTTTAATGACAACCTTTGCATTGATTGCGGGCATGTTGCCCGTTGCAATCGGAATGGGCGAGGGCGGTGAGTTCTATCAACCACTTGCAGTGGCCATTATTGGCGGAACTATTACCTCAACAATTTTGACTTTGTTGATGATCCCCACCTTCTACGACAGTATTGAAATCGCCCGCGATAAACTCGTGGCCAAATTCCATCGCCGTGCAAAACAACGCGGTACTTTTACGAGTGGTGTTATTACTGCCATTGAGACCGTACTCACGCTGATATTTGTACGTTTGATTTATCGCTTGGTTATGCGTTTATTGGGTAAGCGTGGGCCTAGTGTAGTGGCTAGCCATTAAGTTTGTTTGCATTGATAAGATAATAATAGGGCCGCTTACGCGGCCTTATTTTTTTCACTCCTCTAGCGTAAGAGTCTAGTGTCGTATTTAGTCGAAGCTAAGACTCTGACTGTCGTCTTTTCTTCCCATGGTTCCACTTTTCTCCGCTCAAGTTCGACTTTAAGGCATTTAGGTAATCGTTTTATCTAGCAGCTTGTAGGCATATTTCTCGAGTGTTAGCGTCAAACGACTTGCGATACACAGGAGAGTACTCGGTTCAAATGGTTACGTTGAAATTATCTATGCCGATTGCAAGAAATGCCTGCGCAGAAAATCGCGTCGTGCTTTTTTATAAAACTAAATGAGGGTCAATCCGAGTGTCAGCCAATAAATTACTAAATCTTACGCGAAAATCCTTTGTTATCAGCTCATTAAGCGCTTGCGCATTGGGGCTTTTTTCACAAGCATCGTTCGCTCAAACTAAACTGGTCGGTTACATTCCTTCCTATGCTGGTATGACTGCGGTCGCAGACAGAACTGACTTCAGCAAGCTCACTCATGTGAATATTGCGTTTGCTAATCCCACGGCCAATGGTGCCATTGGTAATGATGCTGGCCCCATGTGTATGGTGAGTACGTCCGGCGGCAATGTTCCAAAGAACGATATCACTTACGTAGTCAACAAAGCCCATGCCGCGGGCGCAAAAGTATTGGTATCACTTGCAGGTGGTGGGCTTCCGGCCTGTGCGGGCGATTGGAAAACATTGTTGCGCGATAGCCGAACTGGTTTGGTGAATAACATTGTGTCATTTGTGAATTCATCGAATCTTGATGGGGTTGATGTAGACCTCGAAGGTGAATTGTTAACAGCAATTGATACTGCCGGAAATTACACTCCGTTTATTCAGGCATTACGAAATGCGTTACCAGGAAAATTAGTCACGGCAGCAACAGATTCTTACAACGGTGGCATGTTACCTGTCAGTGCAATTCAATATTTTGATTTCGTAAATATCATGTCTTATGACGGCGCAGGTCCCGGCAGAAATGTTGGTGGCGAACATTCATCTTACGCAAAAGCGCAAACGGATATTTCAACTTGGTTGAATCGTGGTTTACCAAAATCAAAATTGATTCTTGGTGTTCCATTTTACGGTGTTGGATTCAACGGTATGCCCGCGGGAATTGCGTTTAAAGATATTCTTGCGAACTACGGCGTAGCGCAAGCGCAAAGCGATGTTGTTGGTACTCGTTGCGCAACTTGCGCATATATTTCTTACAACGGTATTCCCACTATTCAAGCTAAAACACAATTGGCGATAGACCAAGGTTCGGGTGTGATGATTTGGGATTTGTCGCAAGATGCAAGCGGATCAAATAGTCTTCTCTCTGCAATTCGCACCAAAATTGGCGGTGGCGGCAACACGGGTGGTACAACAATTTTGATTCAAGCAGAAGCCTACACCAATCAAAGTGGTGTTCAGCTTGAAGGTACTTCTGATACCGGTGGTGGTCAGAATGTTGGTTGGATTGATAATGGTGATTGGATGTCTTACACCAATATCAATATTCCAAGCAGCGGCTCTTATAAAATTGAATATCGTGTGGCCAGTGTTTCTGGTGGTGTGCTTGCAGCGAATTTAAATACAAACCAAATCGCGTTTGCTTCTGTAAGCGTTCCTGCAACAGGCGGCTGGCAAAACTGGACAACAGTATCGCAAACCGTAAACATTAATGCAGGTAATTATACCTTTGGTATTTATGCTGCGACGGGTGGCTGGAATATTAATTGGATTAAATTTACTAAATTGTAAATTGTAAATGAAATCCTTTTGCTTTTCTTTTTTCATCCCATGCGAATACCCCGAGCACTGGAAGAAAATTGGTGTAAAACAAACAGGAAGTTTGTTTTAGTGACTACGCGACATGGATGTCGCGTCGGAACGACAGCGATTTTCTGAAGCGC
>JAGKXD010000128.1 GCA_021151525.1 Cellvibrionaceae bacterium
ATTTTAAGGGAAAGCCTTGAAATATTTTTGGGTGGAAGCATATCTGTTTTGTAGCCGCTCGTTAGAGGGTTGCACATAAACATAACGACTTGATCATTGCGATAAGTCACTTTTCATATTGCTCAAATTCTGAGGATATTTTTATGCGTAATTTTGATTTTTCTCCATTGTATCGTTCTGCTATTGGCTTTGATCGCATGGCCAACATTCTCGATAGTTTGAATCGTGCTGAACAAAATCAGCCAAGCTATCCCCCCTACAATATTGAATTAACGGGTGAGGATAAATATCGCATCACCATGGCTGTAGCGGGCTTTGATCGCTCAGAAATCAATATTGAAGTTAACCAAAATCATTTAACGGTATCCGCTAATAAAGGTGTAGAAGAGCAAGCGCGTACTTATTTGCATCAGGGTATTGCCGCGCGTAGTTTTGAGCGTCGCTTTCAGTTGGCTGATCACGTACAAGTGCAATCCGCAAATTATGAAAACGGTTTGTTGCATGTAGATTTGCAACGAATTATTCCTGAAGCTATGAAGCCGCGTAATATTCCAATTGGAAACGGCGTGGCGCAAGATAAGCTAACTCATGTGGCTTCATCTGTTGCTGCTAATACTGAAATTGGCGGGAACGTAGCAGTCGCCTAAGTATTATTGTTTTTTGGTAATGCATATAAAGTCCCTGCGTAAATTTTTACGCAGGGATTTTTAATTGGCACTAAATAGTTTTGCGCGAACGGTTTCGCGATAGGCGATGGGTGTGGTTGCTAAATGTTTTTTGAATAGCGCTGTAAAAAATCCTGTGTCTTGGTAGCCCACTTTATCGACGATTTCATTAATTGATAAGTTGCTGGTTTTCAATAAATCTTTAGCGATATTAATTCGTACTTCCTGCAAAAAATCTAAAGGTGAAATTCCCAAGGCTGCTTTAAAGCGGCGATTCAAGGTGCGCGTACTCATGCCAAATTTTTCCGCCAACTGCGTCATCACAATATCGCGATAATAATTATCCTGCAGCCAAATTTGAATTTGGGTAATGTCTTCATCGGGATGATGATTGTGCTCTTTTTCAAAAAAACCACTGTCTTCATAGGCTCGACGAATTTCGTGGGAGAAATGTCGTTCAACATGATTGGCGATTTCTTTGCCAAATAATCTTTGGATGAAATGTACGGTTAAATCTGCAAGAGAATTCACGCTTGCTGCGCAATAGAGATTGCCCGCCTGCGTAATAAAATATTGGCGTTTGAGTTGTACCAATGGATAGTCTTTTTGGAACTGATCAAAGTAGTGCCAATGGGTGGTCGCAGCCTTGCCATCTAACAAACCCGCCTCTGCTAAAAAACAGCAACCAGTCCCTACCGCGCTGATAAGTGCACCATTTTGATATTCCTGTTTTAGCCAATTCAGTAAGGCTTCACTTTTTTTAATCAAAGGTCGTGGGTTTCGCCAAAGACCGGGAATATAAATAATTTGATTATCCCCTAGCTCTTGAATCGTAGTATCGGGCTGCCAGCGTAAGCCGGAGCGCGTTAAAACCATTTCGCCGGTCAGGCTCGCAGTGCGTATTTTAATGGGAGGTGGGTTCTGCGAGGTGCCAGCCGCTCTCTGCGCGCGCGTGGCTGCGCTTTGGGCGGCTAAAAGCATTTCCGAAGGCAGGGTCGCGCTGGTGGCGAGCATGTTGTCCAGAAGCACAAAGGTGATATTGGTAGTTTGCATGTCGTAATCTTGGCGATAGGTTGCATTTTGGCTAAAATACCACTAATTATGGCCAAAACAACAATGACTTTGGATTTTGATGGCAATAGACTGCTGGTATTGAATGCTATGGGTGTTAGAGGTTTTAGATGTCACATTTGCCGATTATTGTAGGTTTTGGTGGTTTTAGTGCGGCTGGCCGCAGTTCTGGGCATCATGCCTATCGTCGTATGGTTATCGAAAGTCTACCGGTGCAAGAGCGCCGAGAAACTTTGGCGGGTCTGGCGGTCATGATGGGCTTGGTGAAGTTTGAAGGCGATCAATACACCAATGAAGCAGGTGAAACTTTAACACTTGCGCAAATCGAGTCTGAATACGGCGAAGTGGTTTTGGATGGCACCTTGATTCGCCGAATCGAAAAAACCTTCTTTGATGTAGACGCGGCGCATTGGCAAAAAAATGCGGTATTGGGTTCGGGTGGTGAGCCTATGGTGTTTGATATGCGCCGCCGTGATTTGCCTGAGCCAACTCCCGTTGGTTGGCAGGTGCAAGATTTGGATGAAGATCGTGTGCGCATCACTGCGCCCAATGGGCTGGAAGTGAAGTTTGATAGCTATCGCGATATTCCGGTTAAATCTGCTGGTCAATTACCGCGTGGTTTTAATCCCGGTTCTCTGTATAACTCCCATTACCATCCTCGTGCGCTTCAGCTTGCTGTGATCGGTGCATCTGATGCTGTGCAATCCATAGGCATTGAATGGCAAACGATTATGGATGCAGTGAATCCAGACCAAATTGGTGTTTACGCCAGTAACGTCATGAGCCAAATGGATGAGAATGGCTTTGGCGGTTTGCTGCAATCGCGCTTGAAAGGTGGCCGTGTCAGCGCCAAACAATGTCCTTTGGGTTTGAATACCATGCCAGCGGATTTTGTGAATGCCTATCTGTTGGGTAGCGTTGGGCATACGGGGGCTATAGTAGGAGCTTGTGCGTCCTTCCTGTATAACCTGCGTGCGGCAGTGGAAGATATTATTGCGGGTAAATGCCGTGTTGCCGTTGTGGGTAATGCGGAGGCGCCGATTTTGCCAGAAATTATCGACGGCTATGCGACCATGGGCGCGCTCGCCAGTGAAGATAAACTCAAGAAATTAGACAATACAGAAGAGGCTGATCCTCGCCGTACCAGTCGTCCCTTTGGCGAAAATGCCGGTTTTACCATGGCTGAAGCTAGCCAATATATCGTTTTGATGGACGATGCTCTGGTGATGGAGTTGGGCGCTGATATTCACGGTGCTGTGAGCGATGTTTTCATCAATGCTGATGGTTTTAAAAAGTCTATCTCTGCACCAGGGCCCGGCAACTACATCACTATGGCAAAAGCCGTAGCAGCTGCGCGTGCGTTAGTTGGCGAAGAATCTATTCGCGAGCGTTCTATGATTCAGGCTCACGGCTCAAGTACGCCGGCAAACCGCGTGACTGAATCGCAAATTTTTGATCTTGTGGCACAAACTTTTGGTATTACTAATTGGCCGGTATCGGCGGTTAAGGCCTATGTAGGCCATTCGCTCTCGGCTGCGAGTGGCGAGCAGCTTATTTCTAGTTTGGGTGTTTTCAAATACGGTTTGATTCCGGGTATCAAAACTATCGATAAAGTGGCGGATGACGTATTTGCGGATCGCCTACGGATTTCTACTACGGATATTGACCGCAAAAATTCGCCTATAGATATAGCTTTCCTTAACTCAAAAGGTTTTGGTGGCAACAATGCTACCGCCAATGTTCTCGCTCCTCATGTTGTTGAGTCTATGTTGTCACGTCGTTACGGTGATGATGCTGTAGCTGCTTTCAATGAGCGCCGCAAAGCTACTGTTGCCAAGTCGCAAAGCTATGATCAGCAGGCATTAACTGGCAATTTCGATACGATTTATCACTTTGGTAAAAATCTTATCGATGAGAGTCAAATCACCATTAGTCAGTCTCAAATAACCTTGCCGGGCTTTGAACATCCGATTGATTTGCCGATGACTAACCGGTTTGCGGATATGACTAACTAGATCTTGTGGTTTATGGGTGAAAGAAGTCTATACAAACCTATCGCTTTCCCTTAAAATGCCGCGCCTTTCGCATACCTTGTTATGCGATTAACATTTTTCTAACCGAGAACATTCATGTTCTCCTCTAAATAAACACAGGAAGAAGACCTCAATGGTAACTATTCGTCTGTCACGTGGCGGCTCTAAAGCACGTCCATTTTATCACTTGACCGTAACCAACAGCCGTAGCGCTCGTAACGGCCGTTTCATTGAGCGTATCGGTTTTTTCAACCCAATCGCTCGTGGTCAAGAAGAGACTTTGCGTGTTGATGCTGACCGTTTGGCTTACTGGGTTGGTCAAGGTGCTCAATTAAGCGACCGCGTGGCTGCTCTCGTAAAAAGCCAAAAAGCTGCTTAATTGAAGCTATTGCCTGATGTCTGATAAGTTGAATCTGGTTAACGTTGGGCGAATTACCGCGGTTTTTGGTATCAAAGGATGGGTGAAAGTCCACTCTTATACCGAGCCGCAGGAAAACCTGTTTGAATATCACCCTTGGTGGTTGAAGACCGCCCACGGTGTCAAAAAGGTTGAGATTGATGATGCTAGACCTCATGGTGACGCATTCGTTGCGCATATCGTAGGGGTGGATGATCGTGATTTAGCGATGGAGTTTACCGGTTTCGATATAGCCATTGAGCGCGATTTAATGCCAGAGCTGGATGATGGTGAGTACTACTGGAGTCAGCTTGAAGGTTTGGCGGTTTACACACAGTTCTCCGGTGCGCGTCAGCGTTTGGGTGTTGTGTCAAAGCTGTTTGAAACAGGTGCTAACGATGTGTTGGTGGTGCAAGGCGATGCCGAGTCTATCGACCAAAAAGAACGTTTGGTGCCTTATGTTCCTGGGCAATTTGTACTCTCTGTAGATTTGTCTACAGGTGAGATATTAGTTGACTGGGATCCGGAATTTTAAAACTATCGAGGATGAGCGGGTGGAAGACCAGCCACTGACGCAGCGAGAGCCACTAAAAATAGCGGTAATCTCGATTTTCCCCGATATGTTTGGCGCTATCGCCAACTTTGGTATTACCAGCCGCGCGCTCAAGCAAGGTTTGGTGGAGTTGAAAACAATCACTCCGCGAGATTTTGCCCATGATCGCCACTCAACAGTGGATGATCGCCCCTTTGGTGGCGGCCCCGGTATGGTGATGATGGTTCAGCCTTTGCGCGATGCCATTATCGAAGCTAAAGCTTGGACGGGTAGTGAAGCCAAAGTGATTTACCTGTCGCCACAAGGAAGAACGCTGGATCAAGCAAGTGTTGTGCAGCTCTCGGGCTACAACAATATGATTTTGATCGCAGGGCGCTACGAAGGTATCGACGAGCGCTTGCTCGACACGGTTATCGATGAAGAATGGTCCATCGGTGATTACGTGTTAAGTGGCGGTGAGTTGCCGGCGATGGTGTTGATAGATGCGGTAACGCGGTTAATTCCGGGTGCTTTAGGGCACGCACTATCGGCAGAGCAAGATTCGTTTACGGCGGGCTTGTTAGATTGCCCGCACTACACTCGGCCGGAAGAATTTGAAGGCATGAGGGTTCCAGAGGTTTTAATGTCTGGTAACCATGAACTGATTCGGCGCTGGCGCTTGAAACAAGCGTTAGGGCGAACATGGCTGAAAAGGCCAGATTTATTGCAAGCAATAAACTTAACCGAGGAACAGCAGAAGCTGTTGACGGATTATCGTCGGGACCTTGATAACGACACACTCTAGCTGTGAAGCTATAGACTCTTAGGAGAATATCAATGACTAACAAAATTATTCAGGCTCTCGAAGCTGAACAACTGAAAGCCAACGTTACCGAGTTTTCACCAGGCGATACCGTTGTAGTTCAAGTGCAAGTAAAAGAAGGTGACCGCGTTCGTTCACAGGCTTTCGAAGGTGTTGTAATTGCTATTCGTAGCCGTGGTTTGAACTCTGCTTTCACCGTACGTAAAATTTCTCACGGTGTAGGTGTTGAGCGTACTTTCCAAACTCACTCTCGCCAAATCGAGAGCATCACCCTGAAGCGTCGTGGTGATGTACGTCAAGCTAAGCTTTACTATCTGCGCGACCTTACTGGTAAGGCTGCACGTATTAAAGAAAAATTGGTTTAATAGTCTGCTTGCTTTAATAGCAACAGCTATTTTCCGTAAAAGCCAGAGCAGGTAACTGCTCTGGCTTTTTGTTTTATGGTAAGGTCTAAATTTTGAGGCGTGTTGATGGAAACTGATTCTCCTGAAGCGCAGCCTTTGTCTGCGCAAGAAGAGAGTGTGATTGCACTCTATCTTGATGCTATTTGGATGGAAAAAGGCCTGAGCCAAAATTCTTTGGATTCCTATCGCACAGATTTAACCTTGTTTGCGCAGTGGCTTCAGGAGCAGGGTGCCAGCTTGTTGCGTGTTGATTCGGGTATTTTGCAAAAGTATTTATCTGAGCGACATGAAAAAAAGCTATCGAGCCGTTCCAGTGCGCGTTTTCTTTCCTGTGTGCGAGGCTTCTATCGCCATCAATTGCGCGAAGGCATCATACAAGAAAACCCTATGGCTCTGATCGAAAGTCCAAAATTACCGCGCTCTTTACCGAAATCTTTAACTGAATCTGATGTCGAAGCTTTATTGGATGCGCCCGATTTAGAGGATCCTGTTGGTCTGCGTGACCGAACCATGCTTGAAGTACTTTATGCGTGTGGTTTGCGTGTGACTGAATTGGTGACTTTAACCATGCCGCAAATAAATTTGCGCCAAAATGTTATTCGTGTGATGGGTAAAGGCAGCAAAGAGCGTTTAATTCCTATGGGAGAAGAGGCATCATCTTGGTTGGAAAAATATTTTCGCGAAGCGAGACCTTTTTTGCTGAATAATTTGCCCAATGAAGTAGTATTTCCCAGTACGCGCGCTCAGTTGATGACTCGCCAGACGTTTTGGCATAGGATCAAGCATTGGGCTGCCGTTGCTGGTATCGAAAAGCCTTTATCGCCGCACACGCTTAGGCATGCGTTTGCGACCCATCTCTTGAATCACGGAGCCGATTTGCGAGTGGTACAATTGTTACTAGGGCATAGTGATTTATCGACAACACAGATTTACACGCATATCGCACGCACACGGATGAAAGCACAACACGCTGCGCATCATCCGCGCGGTTAATTTATTGTTTTTGGAGTTTATTATGATAAGAAAACGCTTATCTGCATGGTTTGGCTTGTTCGCACTCTGCAGTGTGACTTCGGCTTATGCTGCAGACGCCGCTCCTGGTAGCTTAATCAAGCGCCAATCCCCCGAGGCTATCATTACTGCGAAATTAGAGCAGGCGATTCCTCAATACAAAGTAACCTCTGTTCGCCCATCGCCGATCGATGGCTTATATCTGGTGCAGGTTGGTGGTAGCGATTTATTGGTTACTGCTGATGGCAGTAAATTTATCCAAGGCGATATTTTTAACATCACTGCTAGCGGTGTTGCCAAGTGGGAAGATCCTACCTTGGTTGCAGAACGTAAAAAAATGCACGCCACTATCAACCCTCAGGATTCTATTAACTTCAAAGCTGTGGGCAAAACTAAAGCGGTTGTTTATGTGTTTACCGATGTGGATTGTGGTTTCTGCCGCAAGCTGAATAGCCAAATGGCTGATTACAACAAGCTTGGGATTGAGATTCGTTATTTGGCGTTCCCGCGCGCAGGTATTCCCAGTCCATCGGCTGATAAATTGGTTACCGCCTGGTGTTCAAAAGACAAGCAAAGCGTGTTGACCAAGGTGAAAGAGGGGCAGGATGTTCCTAATATCACTTGCACTAACCCCATTGCTGATCAATTTGCCTTGGGTGCTCGCTTAGGTGTTAATGCAACGCCGGCG
This sequence comes from Cellvibrionaceae bacterium, assembly GCA_021151525.1. Taxonomy (GTDB): domain Bacteria; phylum Pseudomonadota; class Gammaproteobacteria; order Pseudomonadales; family Cellvibrionaceae; genus Cellvibrio. Next base: position 7,625 of record JAGKXD010000128.1, read on the forward strand.
ATTTGGTTCCCTGATGGCAACATCAAGCTCGGTTATTTACCGCCTGAACAGCTCGCAAAAGAGCTTGGTATTTTGTAATTTCCGCTTTTTGCTAGAACTTCGCTGTTCATCAGGGCTGGCGCATTGACAGCCCTGAATTCCCTGAGTATGGTGACCACCTTTTTTGAAAACCAGCCAAACCGCTGGCTTTCAGTCCTTTTAAACCTGCTTTTACACTTAGGGGAATCGAGTTGAGTCCAGTCAATTCTGCACGCACGGTCAACGTCGGCATCTGTGGTCTTGGAACCGTAGCTAGTGGCACTGTAAACATCCTTACTCGCAACAAGAGCCTGATTGATGCTCGCTCAGGTTGCAATGTGTCGATTGTGCAAATTGGTGCCCGTCGCGATAACCCAAAAGTAGATACCTCAGGCTATACCGTAACCCGCGACATCTTTGATGTAGTGAATAATCCCTCGGTTGATATTGTGGTTGAGCTGATTGGCGGCACTACAGTCGCTAAAGATTTGGTGCTTACTGCAATCGCTAATGGCAAACATATTGTTACAGCCAACAAAGCATTGATCGCCCATCACGGCGATGAAATCTTCGCAGCCGCTAAAGCTAAAGGTGTGACTGTTGCGTTTGAAGCTGCTGTTGCCGGCGGTATCCCGATTATTAAATCTATCCGCGAAGGTTTGGCAGCTAACAGCATTGAGTGGCTGGCTGGCATTATCAACGGCACCACCAACTTTATCCTCACCGAAATGCGCGACAAAGGTCGCACCTTTGAAGACGTACTTAAAGAGGCACAAGAGTTGGGCTATGCCGAAGCAGATCCAACTTTCGATGTTGAAGGTATTGATGCTGCGCACAAGCTCGTGATTTTAGCTTCATTGGCTTTCGGTATTCCGCTGGATGTGAAAAAAGTATTCACCGAAGGTATTACCAAAATTTCTACCCAAGATGTGAATTACGCTGAAGAGCTTGGCTACCGCATTAAGCATTTGGGTATCGCGCGCCGCTCTGCTGGCGGCATTGAATTACACGTAAACCCAACGCTGATTCCAGAGAAGCGTTTAATCGCCAACGTAGACGGCGTAATGAACGCTGTATTGGTAAAGGGCGATGCAGTAGGCCCAACCCTCTATTACGGTGCTGGTGCTGGCGCAGAGCCAACGGGCTCTTCTGTTGTGGGCGATATTGTTGATGTTGCGCGCACTTTGCTGGCTGATCCAGCGCACCGGGTACCTTATCTTGGTTTCCAGGATGAGTTCGTCACCGAGCAAAAACATTTGCCGATGGATGAAATTGAAACCGCTTACTACTTGCGTATGTCTGCGTTGGATAAGCCAGGTGTATTGTCAAAAGTTGCCACTATTTTGAGTGACTCTGGTATCAGTATCGAAGCCATGATTCAAAAAGAAGCGAAGGAAGGTGAATCAACTGTGCCACTTATTTTGCTCACCAATCGCGTACAAGAAAAGAAAATGATTGCTGCGATTAGCAAGATTGAGTCGCTCGACTCAATCTCAGCGCCGGTAATTCGTATTCGTGTAGAAAGTTTGAAGTAAGCATTCAGTTAAAGATTAATAAAACCGTTCACTCTGTGTAGTCTCAGAGTGAGCGGAATGACAATTTTAAAAGGTTAATTAACGTGAAATACATCAGTACCCGCGGCATAGCGCCAGCGCTTTCGTTTGAAGAAGTTGTTTTAACTGGCTTGGCTCCCGATGGCGGTTTGTATGTGCCAGAAACCTTGCCAACTTTTTCAAAAGAAGAAATTGCGTCATGGGCAGGTTTGTCTTATCAAGATTTGGCATTCAATGTAATGAAGCCATTTGTTGCCGGTGCAATTAGCGATGATGATTTCAAAAAAATTATTGCCGATGCTTATGCAACCTTCCGTCACGATGCGATTGCTCCGCTCGTGCAAACGGCGCATAACGAATTTATTTTAGAATTATTCCAGGGCCCAACACTCGCATTCAAAGATTTCGCGTTGCAATTTTTAGGTCACTTGCTCGATCACTTATTGAAAAAGCGTAATCAAAAAGTAGTGGTGATGGGTGCAACCTCTGGCGATACAGGTTCTGCTGCAATCGAAGGCTGCCGTCGTTGCGACAACATCGATATTTTTATCATGCACCCGAACAATCGCGTGTCTGAAGTTCAACGCCGTCAAATGACCACAGTGCTCGCGCCAAATGTTTTCAATATCGCACTAGAAGGTAACTTCGATGATTGCCAAAACATGGTGAAAGCGAGTTTTGGTGATCAATCATTTTTGCCAGAAGGCCGTCAATTAGTTGCAGTAAACTCCATTAACTGGGCGCGCATTATGGCGCAAATCGTTTACTACTTTTATGCAGGTTTGGCGCTCGGCGCTCCGCATCGCCCAATCGCATTCGCAGTTCCAACTGGAAACTTTGGTGATATTTTTGCTGGTTATTTGGCGAAAAAAATGGGCTTGCCAATTGATCAATTAGTTATTGCTACTAACAGCAACGATATTTTGCACCGTTGCATCAGCAGCAATGATCACAGCAAAAATCAATTGCAACACACCTTGTCGCCCAGTATGGACATTATGGTGTCGAGCAACTTCGAGCGCATGTTGTTTGATTTGTATGACCGCGATGGCAGCGCAATCCGTCAGCTGATGGAAGATTTCAAATCTGGCGCAATGGTATTAAAAGAATCTGCGCTTTCACGCGCACGCGAATTGTTCACCAGCTACGGCGTAAACGATGATGTAACTATCGACGTAATTCGCGATGTATTTGAAAACACCGAATACCTGCTTGATCCACATACCGCAATTGGTGTTGAAGCTGCGCGCAAAACTCGCCGCCGTCATGATATTCCTATGGTGTGTTTGGCAACTGCGCATCCTGCTAAATTCCCGGAAGCTGTGCGCAAAGCTGGTCAGGCTGAAGATCCTGCATTGCCACATCACATGGCTGATTTGTTTGAGCGTGAAGAGCGTTACACGGTATTGCCGCAAGAACTGAAAAAAGTTCAGGAATTTATTACGGCTAACGTGCGCAAATAATTTACTATTTTTTGCGTATAACGAAACGCCGCATTGGTTTGCTA
>JAGKXD010000006.1 GCA_021151525.1 Cellvibrionaceae bacterium
GATTTCGCTCCGCAATTAATCCGCAGTCGATTCAGCCCCTCCCCCTTTTCAAGGGGGAGGTTGGGAGGGGGTTTTATTTTTTATAACGCTGCTTTTTACTTTGTTTATCCAGCTCGCGAAAATGCGCCAGCTTTTCTTTAATCTTCAACTCCAAACCACGGTCAACGGGGTCGTAGTAACTTGTATCAGCCAACTCTTCAGGCAAATATTTTTCACCTGCCGCATAAGCGCCGGGCTCGTCGTGGGCATAGCGATATTCAGCACCGTAATCCATCGACTTCATGAGCTTAGTGGGCGCATTGCGCAGATGTATAGGCACATCAAAAGCAGGCAGAGAGCGAACATCAGCCATCACTTGGTTGAAGGCATTATACACAGCATTACTTTTGGGCGCTGCCGCCAGATAAACCACGGCTTGGGCGATAGCCAACTCACCTTCGGGATGCCCAAGGCGCTGTTGAACATCCCATGCGGCGAGGCACAACGGCAAGGCGCGCGGGTCGGCATTGCCTATATCTTCACTCGCCATACGCACCACGCGACGAGCGATATAGAGCGGGTCGCAGCCGCCATCCAGCATGCGCGCCAGCCAGTAAAGCGCGCCATCGGGCGATGAGCCGCGCACAGACTTATGCAGTGCCGATATTTGTTCGTAGAAAATATCGCCGCCTTTATCGAAACGGCGTACGTCACTGGCAAGAACTTCTGCCAATACCTGCTCGTTGATGACTTTGTGATCATCAACGTCATCTGCCAAATCTGCGGCGATCTCCAGCAAGTTAAGTGATTTGCGCGCATCACCATCGGCAGCTTGGGCAAGCGTCATTAGGCTATCGGCATCGATACGAATATCGCTCGCACCTAAACCAAGCTCTTTATCATTCAACGCCTGTTGCAACACTTGCTGCAACTGCTCAGGCTGTAAACCACGCAACACGTAAACACGGCAACGCGAGAGCAAAGCGTTATTTAATTCGAAGGAAGGATTCTCTGTAGTCGCACCGATAAAAATAAAAGTGCCGTCTTCTACGTAGGGTAAGAATGCATCTTGCTGGGATTTATTAAAGCGATGAACTTCATCCACAAATAAAATGGTTTTACGGCCAGACATTCGTTCTTGCTGCGCAACTGCGACTGCAGCGCGAATTTCTTTTACGCCAGATAAAACCGCAGAGAGAGATTCAAAACGCGCATGCGCTTGCTCGGCAAATAATTTTGCCAGCGAGGTTTTTCCTACACCCGGAGGCCCCCACAAAATCATGGAGTGTAATTGACCGCGAACAATAGCTTCGCGCAGCGGCTTACCCGGCGCAAGCAAATGCTCTTGGCCGATGTAATCATCCAAATTACGCGGCCGCATACGCGCCGCCAATGGTTGATAATTAGATTGCTGCGAACTGAATAAATCGCTCATTAACTTTTAGCGCTATTAGTTTTTAATGATGTCCACGCCTGCCGGCGCAACAAAATTAAACATATTTTCATCAACCGCTTGATTACGTTTTACATTACTCAGCGCGAAATGTGTGAGCTGCCCCAAACTATCGCGGATGGAAAACTCGGTGAGTTGATTATCGACAAACACCAATAACAACTCTTGAAATAAGCCTTCGGTTACTTTTGGGGTGACCGAAAATTTTTCGGCCTTATCGGCTTGGGTACGATTAATGGTGAAATTTTTACGGAGCTTATCAACGTCTTCACTCAGCAATAACACGGGTGTTTTTTTCAAGTCATCACTAAATGGACGCTCATTTACCGTTTGCAAATCTGGGTCGTAAAGCCAGATTGTTTTTTGGTTAGAAACTAATAATTGCGGCGCAGGTGTTTCGGTTTTCCAAAAGAATTTACCAGGGCGCTGCATGACAAACGTGCCTTTTTGCTCGTCCTGCTTTTTTCCGCTTTTATCAAACAGAGTTTGTACAAAGCTGCCTTGCAGAGTGTTCATGGCATCGAGTTGCTTGCGCAGTTGCGCGGGGGATTGATCGTCGGCGTGAGCGGCGACTGCACTGAAAATAAATAAAGCTGTGATTAAACGAAAAATTGATTTCATAACAATTCCTAAAAAGCTGGATTACTCGCGTTGCTCGCCCTTTGGACCAGCCTACGGCAGTTCAAGCACCTTGTGCTTAGTCCCGCTACGCGGGGATGACGATGGAGAGGTAAAGGTATTACAAACGCCCTGAACCAATCCCAAATAACAAATTCAAATTCTCACTAATGGCACCAAATGGGCCCCATGTGAGTTCCCCGAGCATCGCAAGAGAATTTCGGGAAAACAAACAGGAAGTTTGTTTTAGTGACGATGCGGCATGGATGCCGCACCGGAACGACCGTAATTATCTGAGAAGCGCAGGATACAGGAACGAACTGGGTGTCTTTTCTTTTGCTTACTGTTCTTTGGACAAGCAAAGAAAAGTGAGGCCTGCGGCAGGCAAACAAAAATCAAATCTTGCGATCTATTTAAAAAGAATTCTTCCTAGCGGACGGCTTTTATTTCGCCTCTTGGCGAGCTTACTTTTCTTTGCTTCGCCAAAGAAAAGTAGCCAAAAGAAAGGCGACCCGAATCGTTCCTGTTTCCTGCGCGTTTCGGGAAATTGCTGTCGTTCCGACGCGACATCCATGTCGCGTAGTCACTCAAACGCACTTCCTGTGCGTTTGACACCATTTTTCCTCCAATGCTCGGGGAACTCATACGGGAGAAAATCTGGTACCACTAGCAACAAAAGTTAGTAATCCCCTCTTCCACCCGGCGCTAGCACCTCACGATTCCCATTATGCCCAGCCGACGAAACCACACCCGCCGCCTCCATAGTCTCAATCAAACGCGCTGCACGGTTGTAACCAATTCTGAGTTTACGCTGCACCGACGAAATCGAAGCCTTACGCGATTCCAACACAAAAGCCACCGCCTCATCATAGAGCGCATCGCTCTCGCCGTTATCGCCTTCCTCACCACCTTCACTTGGAATACCGGGTACAGGAATCGAGTTGTTGCTGTCGTCGGTGATGCCATCGATATATTGTGGCGTGCCGCGTTTTTTCCAGTCGGCAACCACGCGGTGAACTTCGTGGTCGTCCACGAAAGCGCCGTGAACACGGATCGGAACGCTAGTGCCAGAAGGTAGATAAAGCATGTCACCGTGACCGAGCAATTGTTCAGCACCGCCTTGGTCGAGAATAGTACGCGAGTCAATTTTGGATGACACTTGGAATGCAATACGCGTAGGCACGTTGGCTTTGATCAAACCAGTGATTACATCTACCGATGGGCGCTGGGTTGCGAGAATCAAGTGAATACCGGCAGCACGCGCTTTTTGGGCGATACGGGAAATCAATTGCTCAACTTTTTTCTTATCTACAATCATCATCATGTCGGCGAATTCGTCGATCACGACCACGATGCAAGGCAAGGTTTCCAAGTTTGGTGCAGTCGCAACTTCAGCACCAGCCTCAAAGTTTTCTTCTGGCTTGAAGAGCGGATCAGGAATCGGCTGGCCAGCTTTGTTGGCATCGTCAACTTTACGGTTAAAGCCCGCAAGGTTACGCACCCCCATGGCCGACATGAGTTTATAGCGGCGCTCCATCTCACCCACACACCAACGCAAACCGTTGGAGGCGTCTTTCATGTCGGTGATAACGGGCGTTAGCAAGTGTGGAATGCCATCGTAAACCGAGAGCTCCAACATTTTAGGGTCAACCAGAATCAGGCGTACTTCTTTGGGCGTGGATTTGTAGAGCAAGCTCAGGAGCATGACGTTTACGCCCACAGACTTACCAGAACCCGTGGTCCCCGCTACCAACAAGTGCGGCATTTTGGCGAGGTCTGATACAACCGGCTCGCCAGAAATATCGTGCCCGAGCGCCATAGTCAGAGGCGATTTAGCTTGATCGTAAGCCTCCGATGAAATCACTTCACTCAAGCGCACCATCTCGCGGTGGGAGTTAGGAATTTCAACACCCATTACGGACTTGCCGGGAATTACTTCTACCACGCGAACTGAAACCACCGCCAGTGAGCGCGCCAAATCTTTTGCGAGTCCAGAAATACGGCTGGCTTTAATGCCGGGCGCAGGCTGGATTTCAAAACGGGTGACAACCGGGCCGGGTTGAACTGAAACCACTTCAATCTCGATGCCGAAGTCTTTGAGCTTCAATTCCAGCAATTTGGACATGGCCTCCAGCGATTCTTTGGAGTAACCCTTGTCGCTGCGCTTATCTGCAGGATCAAGCAAACCGAGTGATGGCAAAGTGCCTTCGGCCGGCTCCAAAGCATCGAAGAGTGATGGCTGCTTTTCTTTTTCCACACGGGGGCTAGGTGCCGGTTTCTTTTTGGGTGGTTCTGCAATAAAGACCGGTGCAGCACGTTTTGCTTCGATTTTTGCACGCTCCTCCACCACTTCACGGCGATGCTGTTGAGCAACCACTGCAATATTTTTCTCGGCTTTTTCGCGCTTATACTGCAACCAGCGCTCTTTGGCTTTTTCGATACCAATCAACGTGAGATTGCCCAGCTCATCCATCAAGGCAAACCAGGACAGATCGGTAAAAATGGTGAGGCCGAACAAAAACAGCGCAAGCAGAATGAGCGTGCCACCAGCGAAGTTAAATGCGTTATCCACCAAACTTGCAATGCCGCTACCCAAAAGACCGCCATTTGAATATGGCAGTGCTGACTCACCGCCGCTGTAATGCATGGCAGCAATGCCAGTGCCGGCAACCATGACTAAAATCAAGCCAACGGCGCGAATGCCGACCATCAGCCAATCTAGATTTTTGTGGTAAGCGCGGTCGCGGAACACCAGAACTATGCGGTAGGCGAGCATCACCGGAAAGAGGTAGGCCAAATAACCAAAGAGCGAGAAGAATACATCGGCAAGCCAAGCGCCAAAACGACCGCCAAGGTTGGCCACTTGGGCATTTTCACCGGTGCTCGACCAGCCACCATCGGCGACGTCGTAACTGAACATAGCCATCAATAAGTAACCGCAAATGGCCACCAAACCAATCAGCGCGCCTTCGCGCACAATGCGCAGGCCTAGGTTGCTGGCAGGTTCTGAAACGGGCGGTTTACGGCTGGCGTTGCTTGCTTTCAAATGGGTTTTCCTAGCTTGCGAATGAGGTTTTAAACTGTGCACGTAATTTTTATGGGAGTCGTCATCCTCGCATAGCGGGACTAAGCACCAAGTGCTTGAACAGCCACAGACTGGCCCGCAGGGCGAGCAAAGCGAGTAATCCAGCTTTTGATTTACTGTTCAAACTTTTTAAGAGCTGGATCCCCGCTGAGCGAGGATGACGATTCCCTACATACCATTATTTTTACGATATATTGGCTCTACCAACTTCAGAGATACCCAGTATCTTATATCAACTCACAAGTGAAAATAGATTTAATTATTGGGATGCTGAAGCTTTGTACCAACACTCATTTACGCCTTTAAAATTCGTGCGATAAATAAACAAATTACCCGCTTCCGGTTGCATAGCCAAGGCTTCTTCACTTAAGCCGATACGCGCACTGGTAACAAACAACAAGTTCATTTCTTCACCGCCAAAAGCCATGCAAGTTGGCTGGCTAACCTTGGTTTTCAGCACAAAGTTTTCAACACCTTCAGGCGTGTAGCGAACCAAACGGCTGCCGCCCCATTCTGCATTCCACAAGTGGCCTTCGGCATCGATAGTGCTGCCATCGGGTTCAACGCTGTCACTGGTTTGAACGAAGACTTTGCCTTCACCGAGCGTGCCGGTTTGCACATCGAAATCGTAAACTTTGATTTGATGGGATGGAGAATCAGCGTGGTAGAGTTTTTTGGAATCGAGGCTCCAACACAAGCTATTGGAAATCGCCAAACCAGTGAGATGTTGCGACGACTTGCCCTGCGCATTCAAACAAAACAAACCCGCGCATTGCTCTGGCGTATTGCGCTGCTCGACAATTGAACCGGCCCAAAAACGGCCCTGGCGATCTACGCGACCATCATTCAGGCGATTACCGGTTAAATGGGCTTCGGGCTTGGCAAGCCATTTAATTTCTCCGCTCGCTTTGTCAAACCAAGCAAAACCTGAGGCAAGCGCGAGTAAAATTCGCTCATCACTTTCAGAAAAACTGAAACAGCCTACGGCCTCTGGCGTATCCCACGTTTGCAATTGTTTTGATGCCAAGTGATAGCGAAAAATCTTGTTGGATTTTATATCAGTCCACCACACGGCTTGTTCGCGATGATTCCATTGCACGCCTTCGCCCAAGATGTTCGCACAGGGAATTTGATCAATCAGCTCGATATTGTTTACAGAGTCGTTAGCAACCATAAGTTCTTTTTGTCGTTTTTGTGGATGAGTCTTTTTAAACGCTGGAGATAAAAACGCCCCGCTCACTTTTCAGTGGCGGGGCGTTGCAGACTACCATTTTTACAGCCGATCACCAAACTCGGCAATTACCACCATACAGTGTAGAAGGCGATTAATACCAAGACTACGCCCAAGCAGGCAACGTTAAATACGGGCTGGGTCTTGAATTGAACGCCGCTTAAATCAATCGCTTTTTCTTGATCTTTACCGCCGGACATATAGGTGACCGCGACAGCCAGAACCGCACACAACAAAAACACAATCGCAATGCGATCCATAAACGGGAAATTTTCTGGCAATACAAATTTAGAGAGAATCGACAAAGCCACGGAACCTATACCAGCCACCAATGCTGACAATGCAGTCGCCTTTTTCCAGAAGAAGCCTAACAAGAACATCAGCACTACACCCGGTGTAAAGTAAGCAGTGAAATCTTGAATAAATTGGAAGGCTTGATCTGATTTACCAATTAATGGCTCAGCAACGACCAATGCAATTGCGATTGACGTAAATGCAGCAATGCGCCCAACCAATACCAAATGTTTTTCTGATGCATCTGGTTTGATGATTTGCTTATAAATATCCATAGTGAACAAGGTAGAAATGCTGTTGGTTTTTGAGGCGAGCGATGCGCACACAGCGGCAACCAAACTCGCAAACACAACCCCCAAAATCCCGTGTGGAAGAATGTTAACCATCATCCAAGGATAAGCCTTATCTGACGGAGTCAAACCTGGGTGCAACACGGCGGCAGCCACGCCTGGCAATACAACAATCACTGGCATTAACACTTTTAAGTAAGCTGCAAGCGCAATACCTTTTTGGGCTTCTTGCAAACTTTTTGACGCGAGCGTGCGCTGAGTGATGTATTGATTGAAACCCCAGTAAGAAATATTCATTACCCACATACCGCCAATCAATACCGAAATACCGGGCAAGTTTTTGTAGTTAGGATTGCTTGGATCAAGGATTAAATCGAATTTTTCGGGTGCAACATGCAGCAAGGTTGTGAAGCCATCAAGAACACCGCTACCGCCATGCATTGCCGCAAGCTTATCAAGGCCTAAATAAGTAATTAATAAACCACCGGTAACCAAGAGCGTTACTTGAAACACGTCGGTAAACGCAACGGCTTTCATTCCACCATAAAGCGAATAGGCAATCGCAAAAGTTGACATGGCGATCATCGCCGTCATCATGGAAATGCCGGTTACCGCATTTACCGCCAAGGCACCCAAATACATAATGGACGTTAAGTTAACTAACACGTAAAGCGTTAACCAGAAAATGGACATTACGGTGCGCACACGGCGATCATAACGTTGCTCCAAAAATTCCGGCATGGTGTAAATGCCTTTGGCGATAAATATTGGCAGAAAATATTTACCCACCAAAAATAGGGTCAAGGCCGACATCCACTCGTAGGACGCAATGGCGATACCGCCGGCATAACCTGCTCCGGACATACCTACAATTTGCTCCGCCGAAATATTTGCCGCAATCAGCGAGGTTCCCACGGCCCACCAAGGCAAGGCTTTACTGGCAAGAAAATAATCCTGCGCATTTTTTTCATGACCTTTCTTCTCGCGCGATACTTTGTAAGCAATGAACACCAGAACCACGGCGTAAAATGCCAAAATGCTTAGGTCTAACCAGTTAAGACTCACAGAAACCTCCTGAGTATTATTTATAAGATTTATTGTTTTTTGGTAAAAAAAACTCGTGCTATTTAGCACGAGTTAAAAAAACTGTTTGGCTAAAGTCGGCCGCCATCAACAATCAATTCTTGCGAGGTGATCATTGCAGCATCGTCCGATGCCAAAAATAAAGCTAGCTTGGAAACGTCGTGCGCACCCAAGCGTTTTTGCAAACATACTTTTTTCATCAACTCCGCTTCCTGCTCTGATGAAAGCCATTTTTCCAATTGCTTGGGCGTTGCAACCCAGCCCGGCAAAATAGAGTTAACACGAATATTGTCTGCACCAAAATCTGTTGCAAGGGATTTGGTAATGCCCAAAATTCCTGCTTTGGCAGCAATGTAACTCGCCAAATTTGGCGGTGCAAAATGAGTGTTAATAGAGCTGATATTGATGATTGAACCACCGCCCTGCGCGCGCATCATGGGCGCTACTGTTTGCGCCGAAAAGAATACGGGGTGCAAGTTCACCGCCAAACTTTTATGCCACTCTGCTTCCGTTAAACTCAAGGTTTCGTAGCGCTGGTCATTCGCGGCATTATTTACCAATATGCGAATATCGCCGAACTCATTTTGCGCGGCATAAATACTACTGCGCAGCGCTTCAATATCACTGACATCGCACACTTGAAACCACGGGCGCGGCAAGCCTTTCTGTTTTAAGGCAGCACACAACTGCTCAGCTGCTTCTGCATCGACATCAACAAACGCCACTTTGGAGCCTTGGCTAACAAAGGCTTCAACCAAACTCGCTCCAATACCCGTAGCGCCACCTGTGATAAAAACCGTGCGGTTTTCCAAGCTGGCATAGCGCGTGTAACCTTCGTGTGAGGAATAGCTATACATGGGTAAGTCTCAGTGCAATACGTGGAGGAATACCTTTAAGCATGGCGGCAATTCTTCCAGAGTCAAAAATTTATTCTGCTGGCGGCGTTTTGACCAATGAGATATTGATCAGTTGCATAACTTCGTTAAGCAAATAACTTACTGCATCCGAAGCAGCATCGGCGTTGCCAGCCAAAATTTCATCATAGATTTTTTTGTGATCATCGCAGTTCGCGGTCAACACGCCTTTCAGTTGGTTGGTGCTGGCGATACTCACACGCAACGCAACCTGAATAAACTGGCGTAATTGCAGAAAGAAACGGTTGTTGCTGGCCGCGAGAATCGCGGTATGGAATTCAATATCGGCACTCAGGGGATCATCCTGCCCCAAGTCGGCTTTACGCATACGTTCAAGCGCATCGCCAATAGCTTTCATCTTCGGCTTATCATGGCGGTTTTCGGCCGCAAGGCGTGCAGCTTCCGGTTCAATGGCGATACGCAGCTGGGTAAATTCACGCAACAAATCCAGCGATGGGCGCGCATTGAGCGTCCAAGCCAATACATCTGGATCAAACATATTCCACTGAGAGCTAGGCATGACGCGGATGCCCTGGCGTGGGCGCGAAGCCAGCAGACCTTTGGCGGTCAACATCTTCACTGCTTCGCGGGTTACGCTGCGGCTGATATTGAACTGCTGCGAAAGCTCTGCTTCAGTAGGAAAGCTCTTATCAATCGCGTAGCTACCTTGAATAATGGCAGAACCAAGCTGATGGGTAAGTTGGTGGGTAAGATTGCGACCGGAATCCAGCATAACCGTTTAACCTATTTATATTATGTATGTACATTATACGCTGAGTCGCTGGCACATGAATAGCCAAGCCTTAGATCATCATTCGATGCGCCACAAAGACGAGACGAAAAAAAACCCATACCGTGGAGGATATGGGTTTTTGCCAAGCAATTAAATAGTTATTTTTCCAAGTCTACGTGACGAACATCTTCGCCTTTGACCAGATAGATAACATACTGCGCTAAATTGCGGGCGTGATCGCCAATACGCTCTAGCGCGCGCAAAGACCACATGATATTCAACACACGGGTGATACTACGAGGATCCTCCATCATAAACGTCACCAGTTCGCGCATAGCAGTACCGTACTCCAAGTCTACAGTACGATCCATTTGCACAACGCTCTCCGCCATTTCGATATCCAAACGCGCAAATGCGTCCAAGGAATCCTGCAACATACGCGACACCAAACCGCCAATATGACGAATTTCAACGTAACCGCGTGGTGCCATACCTTCTGAACTCATGGCGATTGCCTGACGGGCAATTTTTGAAGCTTCGTCGCCGATGCGCTCCAAATCTGTAATCGCTTTCGTTACCGCGATAACCAAACGCAAATCACTCGCGGCTGGCTGACGGCGCGCAAGAATGCGAATACATTCTTCGTCAATGGAAACCTCCATTGAGTTAACCGTCTTATCTGCGCGAACAACTTGTTCGGCCTTAGTGATGTCTGCATCCACCAACGCGATAATTGCATCGTTAACCTGACGCTGAGCCATACCGCCCATTTCAGAGAGATGCTTACGAATATCATCCAGTTCAATATTGTATTGCTGCGATATGTGGTGTGTGTGGCTTGTAATATCCATGATCGAGACTCCGCCAAAATCGGCTGAATGACTAGTAAATTTATCGCGATAATTAAATTCTAGAAGTTAATCATCACTTGTAAAACGCTAGGCGCAAAAACAAATATGAATTTTTTATTAACCGTAACGGCCAGTAATGTAATCTTCAGTTTGCTTTTTAGTTGGATTGGTAAATAGAGTATCCGTATTGCCATACTCAACCAAGTCGCCCATATACATGAACGCTGTATAATCTGAAACACGCGCCGCTTGTTGCATGTTGTGTGTAACAATCACGATGGTGTATTTATCTTTTAATTCATAAATTAATTCTTCAATTTTCAGCGTAGAAATTGGGTCGAGCGCTGAGGCTGGCTCATCGAGCAAAATAACTTCTGGCTCAATGGCAATGGCGCGCGCAATTACCAAACGTTGCTGCTGACCACCCGACAAACCGAAAGCGTTATCGTGCAAGCGATCTTTCACTTCATCCCAAAGTGCTGCACCGCGCAATGAATTCTCTACAACTGTATCCAGTACGCGCTTGGAATTCACACCTTGCAAACGCAAACCGTAAGCAACGTTTTCGTAAATAGATTTTGGAAAGGGGTTAGGCTTTTGAAACACCATACCGACTTGGCGACGCAAATCAGCAACATCTATTTTTTTGTCATAGATATTACTGCCGTCCATTAAGATTTCGCCTTCAACACGGCATGAATCAACCAAGTCATTCATGCGGTTAAAGCAGCGCAGCAATGTTGATTTACCACAACCTGATGGGCCGATAAACGCGGTAACCTTTTTCTCAGGAATAGCCAAGCTCACATTGTGAAGCGCGCGCTTTGGGCCGTAATACAAATTGAGATTTTTAACTTCCAGCTTGATGCTTTCAGCAGTTGTTGTACTGGTCATAACATTCGCCTGCTCAATAATAATAAATTTTTGTGTCACCCTCATTTCAATTAGGTGACAAGATTGCTCGCGTTTACAATTTTAATCCGAAGCACTACGGTATTTTTCACGCAGGTTATTACGGATTTTAATCGCTGTAACGTTAAGCGCTACAATTAACAACACCAACATCAATGAGGTTGCATAAACCAATGGGCGTGCTGCTTCTACGTTCGGGCTTTGGAAACCCACATCATAAATGTGGAAACCTAAGTGCATAATTTTTTGATCCAAATGTAAGTAGGGATAATTTCCATCCACCGGCAGGGCTGGAGCCAATTTCACTACGCCCACTAACATCAATGGAGCCACTTCACCAGCCGCACGTGCAACCGCCAAAATTAATCCGGTCATCATTGCGGGTGTTGCGAGTGGTACAACAACTTTCCACAAGGTTTCAGATTTAGTCGCACCCAACGCCAAACTACCTTGACGAATAGTGCTAGGAATACGTGACAAACCTTCTTCAGTAGACACAATCACAATCGGCAGAGTTAGGAGTGCAAGTGTGAGCGATGCCCAAAACAAACCTGGTGTACCAAACGTTGGCGAAGGTAAACTTTCTGCGAAAAATAACTGATCGAGATTGCCACCGAGATAGTAAACAAAGAAACCCAAACCAAACACACCGTAAACAATCGACGGAACACCAGCGAGGTTGTAAACTGAAATTCGAATCACACGCAGGAACCAACCGTCACGCGCATATTCACGCAAATAAATAGCAGCGAGCACACCAAAAGGCGTCACAATAATTGCCATCACAATTACCATGATGAATGTGCCGAAAATTGCAGGGAAAATACCGCCTTCTGTGTTAGCTTCACGCGGCTCGGTTGTCATGAATTCCCAAAAGCGCTTCAAGTAGTCACCTGTTTTTGCGAACACACTCATTTCGTTTGGACGAGTGATTCGCACAAGATGATCTAACGACAAGGTTATTTCTTTACCATCGGCGGTTTTAGCAATTAGCTGATCGCGCTTAGCTTCATGCAAAATGACATCGCGCTCTTTTTTAATTACTTCGTAATCAGCTTCCAATTCCGCTTTTCGCGCCGCAAATTTTTCTTCGGCTTCAGCCATTTTTGCGCCAGTTACACCTTTTAATTCAAGGCGACGATGCTCAAGTTTTAATTCTTGAATCGCGTTGTTAATACTGCCAATACGAACTTTTTCGATGTGGGCAATTTCATCGTGCAATTGCAGCGAGCGCTTTAAGCGAGAATCAATTTCAGGCCAAAAATTCGCTGCATCTTGCGCGAGAACAGGTTTTCCGTTTTCGTTGATTGATACTAAGTAGCCGTAAAAATTACCCCACTCGCGACGCTCAACAGTGACTGCATCACGTGGGTATTGCCAGGCGTCCATACCATTTTCCAACACCCACATAAAATCGCGCGAGGTAATATCCTTGTTGCCCAATTTAATTAAGTAGCGCGTTAATAATTCCTGCCCTTCCGGAATATTAAAACCGTTATCGCGCGCAATCGCCGCCGCAATAACTTCGCTGCGCACCACTTCACCCATAATCACATGCTTTTGGCCGCTATTATCGGTAGCGCTGGTAAGCACTACATTGGCAGGCCAAAAATGGCCAAAACCGCGCACTGCAATTAAGCCCAATAAACCAACCACCATCAGCATACAAAGCGTAACAGCACCGCCGTTCAACCAAATCCACGGCGATCCGCTTTTGTACCAAAGGACGGGGGCTTTCAATAAATTTTTCATGTTTGAATCCCCAATTAAAGATTACTGTAGCGTTTACGCAGACTTTGGCGAACCATTTCTGCCACGGTATTCACAATAAATGTCAGCGCCAACAGCAATAACGCCGCAAGGAAAAGTACGCGGAAGTGTGTACTCGCCACCGCAGTTTCCGGCATTTCTACAGCAATGTTTGCCGATAAGGTCCGCATACCTTCAAAGATATTAAAATTCACAACTGGGCTATTACCGGTCGCCATCAATACAATCATGGTTTCACCTACAGCGCGGCCAAAGCCCATCATCACCGCAGAGAAAATACCTGGGCTAGCAGTTGGCAATACAACACCAACCATGGTTTGCCAGCGCGTTGCACCCAACGCCAAAGAACCTTGAGTAAGATGACGCGGGACACTGAACACAGCATCTTCTGCGATGGAAAAAATACTGGGGATCACTGCGAAGCCCATCACCAAACCAACAACCAACGCGTTGCGCTGTTCGAATTTCACATCGTGATTGGTAAACCACTGCGGCAAGCTTCCACCAAAAAACCACACTTCGAGATAAGGGCTAATATCGATACATGCCCACACAGTGAGAACAACTGGAACAACGAGAATTGCGGCCTCCCAACCTTCAGGAGCACGCGAGCGAATTGACAACGGAAATTGACTCCAAATAAAACCAACAATCAGCATTACAATTGGAACAAAAATAAGTATGCAGAAAATTGCAGGCAAATGATTTTCGAGAAACGGTGCAAGCCACAAGCCCGCAAGAAAGCCGAGAATAACGCTTGGCAATGCCGCCATAATTTCGATAGTAGGCTTCACCATGCCGCGCAATTTTGGTGTCATAAAATACGCAGTATAAATTGCACCCATTACACCAAGCGGAACCGCAAACAAAATTGCAAACAATGCAGCTTTCAATGTGCCGAGTGACAGCGGAACAAAACTCATTTTTGCTTCGAAATTATCGCTACCTGAAGATGCTTGCCAAATATAATCTGGCGCTTCGCGACCTTCGTACCACACTTTTTCCCACAGCATACTGAACGACACTTCAGGGTGCTCATTCCATACTTTTGCCATGTTTACTTTTTGGTTTTGATCCAGCAGCAACACACGCCCATTAATTGGCGACAAACCAATACGCTCAATTGGCGTGGCACCCACGGATTTCATTAACAAAGTACGCGATGAAGTACCGTAATAGATTCCTATATCGCCTTTGTTATCGGCAGCCCAAAAACCACGGCGCGAAAATTCGGGAGCTATATGGGTAACTGCACCCGCGAGTGGTTTGAAATCGCGTACGTGAGTTACGTGATATTTGTTGTTTTTATCGCGCACCATCAACCACTGACTCACTTGGCCTTGGTCAGTACCAATTGCCAGAGAACCTGTACTTACCAAAAAGCGCATAGCCGTAACCTTACCGCCTTCAACGGTTACTGGTTCATAGCGTTCGGCGGCGTTAGGTTTGGTGATGTTGTAGAGATAGAGTTGGGATTTATCATTTGCGACCACCAAATAGCGACCGTTATCGTCAATTTGCATGTGAGTCACTTCTTCACCTTCTGGCAAAGAAGGCAGAGTGAAAGCTTCTGTTGTAGAAGTCGTTTCTTCAGTAATTGGATTGGTTTTTGTGGTGACAACACCCAACACTAAACGATTATCGCTGGTTGCTGCACTTAACACCGGGCCATTGCTGGTATCTTGAATCGCCAAGGTGGTAATCGCAGCTTTATTCGCATCGAGCAGAAAAGGAGCTTCACCCAACGGAAAATTCAGGCTGGGCGTGACTACGCGTTTATCATCGGGATAACTCAAATCGTATTGAGCTTTTACAACGGCCACTTCGCCATTGTTGTAACCATAGGCGATCAAGCCATGAGAGGCTTCACTCGCACCAAGGGTTGTAAATTGAGCATCAGCAGACTTGGGCACTTGCTCGTTGCTAATGGCTACACCATCAAGTGCGTTAAAAAATTGGACGGTACCGTTTTTGTGGTAGGTAGCGCCAATTTCTTCGTAACGCTCAAGACTAATAAATTCAGCGGGACTTCCGGCAACTTGTTCGTTGGCTGGAAGAGAATAGGTTTTTTGAACATCGACCGAAGCACCGCGCAACAGCGGCATAACTTCTGAAAATAAGTACACAAAAATCAGCGCAAGCGACCCAACCACCGCTATACCGGCGACCATAATGCCGTAACCTGAGATTTTATCCTTGATATTGCGCCAACGACGCAATTTTGCGCGCTGCTCTGCATTCGGCATCAGGTCTGATGTCTTGGCAGCGATTGAAATAGGTTGTGACATAAATTTCACCTAATGAGGTAGTGGCGCATAAATCCTAGCAGCCATAGATGACAGTTTTGTTACAACTCCTTGTAGCCTTGATTATTGGCACCCAAAATCACTCGAACATAAAAAAACCGCTGCGCTGCAGCGGTTTTTTTCTAGCCTAAACACTCATCTTATTTGAGCAATTTGGCCAAGGTTCTTTCTGCCAAATCAGCTGGCAATGGAATGTAACCATCGCGTTCAACCGCTTGTTGACCTTGCTTGGACAATACGTACTTGAAGAATTCAAGTTGCAACTTGTCCAATGGTTGGTTTGGCTTTTTGTTTACGTAGATGAACAATTGGCGAGACAGTGGGTATGAACCATCCAAACCGTGTTCTGCATCGGCAGGAATCAATTCAGAGTAAGAGGTTTTAGAAATTGGCAGAGCACGTACGCCAGAAGTCTTGTAACCAATACCTGAGTAACCAATGCCGTTGATTGATTCAGAAACGCTTTGTACTACAGACGCTGAACCTGGTTGCTCGTTAACGGTAGATTTGAAGTCACCTTTACACAGGGCTTCATCTTTAAAGTAACCGTAGGTACCTGATACAGCGTTACGGCTATACAAAGAAATGCCGCGTTTTTCCCAGGCACCAGTCAAACCTACATCACCCCAGTTAACCAAGTCTTTTTCCGCACCACATTTGCGAGTTGCAGAGAAGATAGCGTCCACTTGAGGAATAGAGAGACCTTTGATTGGGTTATCTTTGTTGACATAAACAGCCAACACATCGATAGCAACAGGCACTTTTGTTGGCTTGTAACCATATTTAGCTTCGAAAGCTTGAACTTCAGCATCTTTCATTGCACGGCTCATTGGACCGAAGTTTGAAGTACCTTCAGTCAACGCTGGTGGTGCGGTAGAAGAACCGGCACTTTGGATTTGGATATTTACGTTAGGATAAAGTTTTTTGTACTCTTCAGACCAAAGGGTCATCAAGTTTGCCAAGGTATCTGAACCAATACTGTTTACATTGCCTGATACACCAGTAGTTACCTTGTATTCAGGCAACTTTGCATCTACAGCTGCTTGCACAGCAACTGCACAAGTCATGGAGCCAATAAGAGAACCGGCAAGTGCCAATCCTTTAATAAATTTGTTAGCGTTCATTGAGCGTTTCCTTTAGGAAAGGTGACGAATGTTAAAAGGTGAGCCAACCTCACCCTTGACGCTCAATGTAGCAAGCAATTGTGACAAGTTTATGACCACAGAAAGCCTGTTCGTAAAATTGTCACAATTGTTTTAGGCGACTTAACAGCTTTACTTAACCACTTTAAGGAAGGATTTTTTAGCGGGGGCATCACCTGACGCATCAGGTTTTGTAGGTTCAGGAGGCGCTGGCGGCGTAGGCGGAACCTCCAACTCAAACATCATCCCCTGCCCGTTTTCGCGGCCATAAATCCCGAGCACCGCGCCGCAGGGAACATAAATATTATTCACCACACCACTGAAGCGCGCACTGAAAGACACTGCTTCGTTGGCGATAAATAAATCCTTCACCGCAGAGGGAGAAATATTCAAAATAATCTGGCCGTCTTTGTTGATGTGCTGTTGCGGCACCGCAACCCCAGGAACATTCGCAAACACAACCAAATGTGGGGTGCAATTGTTATCGACCAACCATTCGTAAATAGCGCGCAGCAAGTAAGGGCGATTTGACGTCATTTCCATAGCAAACTCACACAACTCAAAAATAAAAAACATTCGACCAAAAGAAAGGGCGACCTATAGTCGCCCTTTTTCGTTCCTGATTCTAGTCAATCCTAGTGAATATCTCGCCAGAATTCTTTGTTCAGGAAGTAAGCACAAGCTGCAAAGATCAAGATAAAGAACAATACGCGCTTGCCCATATCTTCACGCTTAAGCGCACCTGGCTCACCCAAGTAAGCCAAGAAATTTACGATGTCGTAAGCTGCTTGATCGAACTCTTCTTTTTTCATGCTGCCTTTGATCGCACCTTCAACCAAACCGCCGCAATGCTCATCCATCTCCATTTGACCAATAGAGTTACGCTCAGCGTGACCGTTGTGATCGAGTTTTGGACCTGGACCGCATTCCAACAAGCCTTGTGGGCCAATCAACACATGCGGCATACCAACGTTCGGGAAGACACGGTTGTTTACGCCCCAAGGACGAGATTCGTCTTTGTAGAAATTACGCAGATAGGTGTAAACCCACTCTGGTGAACGCGCGCGCGTTTCCAAACTCAAATCCGGCGGTGTTACACCAAACCACACTTTAGCTTGCGCAGGACGCATGGCAATTTCCATCAACTGACCAATACGTTGGCCGCCGAGGATTAAGTTGCCGTCCATCATGTCTTTTGGAATTTCCAAGTCGTCAGCGACACGCTCAAAACGCGAGTATTTTGCTGAGTGGCAGCCCATGCAGTAGTTGGTGAAGTATTTTGCACCGCGCTGCAGAGAATCTTTGTCATGCAGGTCAACTTCCATCTTGTCGCATGGAATAGCGCCACATTCGAAGTTACCGGTATTAGCAACAGCCTTGATTGGAACAATCGCCAAAATCAAGAACAACGCTAAGCCACCCAATACAACGTGCAATGGCAAACCTTTCGCCTGTACGCGATCTGGCTCTGGCAAATCTTTGTCACGCGCCGCCAACAACGGCAACACAGCAAAAACCACCGCAAGGAAAGCACAGAAAACCAGCAACAACTTAGGCACATCGGCTTTGATGTAAGAGAGTGTCATGGCCGCAAAAATAATGGCAAATACACCAGACAACACAAAAGATACTTTTGATTTGGCTTTTTCCAAATTGGTTGTTGTCCACACCGGCATAGTTACAAAGTAAGCGAAATAGAAAGTTGTTGCGATTTGAGACAACAAGGTGCGACCTTCGGTTGGGGCTTTAACACCCAAGTAACCCAGCACAACGAACATAGCTGCAAAGCTCATCAACATTACACGTGGAATCCAACCGCGGTAGCGGATTGATTTCACTTTGCTGCGATCCAACCATGGCAGCACAAACAAAATCGCAATTGCCGCAGCCATAGCGACGAAGCCGAGGAACTTAGCGTTCAATGGACCAATTTCGATAGTTACTGCACGCAATACTGCATAGAAGGGTGTGAAGTACCAAACTGGCGCAATGTGCGTTGGAGTTTTCAGATTGTTCGCTTCTTCGAAGTTTGCGTGCTCAAGGAAGAAACCACCAACTTCAGGCATGAAGAACAAAATAAAGCAGAATACGAACAAGAATACGCTAATGCCAACAAGGTCATGCACTGTGTAGAAAGGATGGAAAGGAACACCGTCTAAAGGAATACCATTTTCATCTTTGTGTTTTTTGATCTCTACGCCGTCTGGGTTGTTTGAACCAACGTGCTTATCGTGCAACGCCAAAATGTGCATTACCACCAACGCCAGCAATACGATTGGCAGAGCAACAACGTGCAATGCGAAGAAGCGGTTCAAGGTAATACCAGAAATCAGGTAGTCGCCGCGAATCCACTGAACAAGGTCTTCACCAATGCCAGGAATTGCACCGAACAAAGATACAATTACTTGCGCCCCCCAGTAAGACATTTGACCCCATGGCAATACGTAACCCATGAAAGCTTCGGCCATCAACGCCAAATAAATTGTCATACCGAAGATCCACACCAATTCGCGCGGAGACTTGTACGAACCGTACATCAAGCCACGGAACATATGCAGATAAACAACGATAAAAAACGCAGAGGCGCCGGTGGAGTGCATGTAACGCAGCAACCAGCCGTAATCCACATCGCGCATAATGTATTCAACAGAGGCAAAAGCGCCTTCCGCCGAAGGGGTGTAGCTCATCGTCAGCCAAATACCCGTCACCAATTGGTTGACCAGCACGAGCAACGACAAAACACCAAAGAAATACCAAAAGTTAAAGTTCTTGGGAGCGTAATACTTACCCATGTGGGTATCCCAAGCCTTTTGTACAGGAAGGCGGTTATCAACCCAAGTCCACAGACCGGTTAACTGATTCATTACCCAATTCATCTTATGCCCCTTGGTCTTCGCCGATGATTACAACATTCTCGCTCTCGTAAAAATGCTTAGGCACTTCAAGATTGAGCGGAGCTGGAACACCGGTATATACGCGGCCAGCCAAATCGTATTTAGAACCATGGCATGGACAGAAGAAACCACCCTGCCATTTGTCGCCGCCGAGATCAGCAGCACCAACATCTGGACGATAAAGTGGAGAACAACCAAGGTGCGTACAAACGCCAAGTAAAATCGCAAACTCTTCCTTAATAGAACGAGCCTGATTTTGGGCATACTTTGGCTGCTGCGGGGTTGTAGATTTAGGGTCGCGAATGATCCCCAACTCTTCAACCTTCTTTAAGCTCGCCAAAGCTTGAGGCGTACGACGAACAACATAAACCGGCTTACCGCGCCACTCAACGGTGACCATCGCGCCCGGTTCGATCTTGCTCATATTGAATTTTACGGGAGCACCGGCTGATTTAGCCTTGGCACTTGGGTTCCAAGACCCGACGAACGGTACAGCAATGCCAACAGCACCAGCTGCACCTACTGCAGTCGTAGCACCGATAAGCAGGCGACGACGCGTTTTATTTACAACGTCATTACTCATGACGAACTTCTCCCCTAACAGCTTTGACGGCCAGTAAACCAGCGCCCAAATAATGAATAAAGGCAATGATTTAGGATAATTTTGGACAACCCCAAAAAAGCGGCAATCTTAAAGAAAATGAGCCTTTCTTACAAGAATAACCATACTTAATAGAAGGATTAAATAGCTAAGCAAAACACGGAGCATAGCGAGCGTAGAAAGTGTAGATGTAAAAAAACGCCCAAGCCAGCAATGACTTGGGCGTTTTTTGATAATCATCAATTGGCAGCGAAATAAGCCGCCAAAGATAATCATTAACGCTTGGAGAATTGTGGCTTCTTACGTGCTTTACGCAGACCAACTTTCTTACGTTCAACTTCACGAGAATCGCGAGTAACATAGCCAGCTTTACGCAATTCAGAACGCAACTCTTCGTTGTATTCCATCAAAGCACGAGTCAAACCGTGACGAATCGCACCAGCTTGACCGAAAGAACCGCCACCAGAAACAGTAACGTTTACATCGAATTTATCGCTCAAACCCACCAACTCTAATGGCTGACGAACAACCAAACGAGCAACTGGGCGACCGAAGTATTCGTCCAATGGACGATCATTTACAACGATTGCGCCAGTACCAGCAGTGATAAAAACGCGAGCAGTAGAGGTCTTGCGACGACCTGTACCGTAATATTGAGTTGTAGCCATCTGTCCAGCCCCTTTATTAGATAGTCAGTTCTTTTGGTTGCTGAGCGGTATGTGGATGCTCATTACCTGCGTACACTTTCAGCTTACGCAACATTGCACGGCCCAATGGACCACGTGGCAACATACCTTTAACAGCGATCTCAATTGGAGAAGTTGGTGACTTCTCAACCAAGTGCCTGAAGCTGATAGATTTGATACCGCCAATGTGGTTGGTGTGATGGTAGTAAGTTTTATCAGTAAACTTCTTACCTGTTACACGCACTTGGCCAGCGTTGATTACAACAATGTAATCACCAGTATCTACGTGAGGAGTGTACTCAGGCTTGTGCTTACCGCGCAAACGAGAGGCGATTTCTGCAGACAGGCGACCTAAGGTCTTGCCAGCTGCATCGACGATGAACCAGTCGCGAACTACTGATTCAGCTTTGGCACTATATGTCTTCATGTTGTATTTGCCTATGCTGGGTGGATTTAAGTAGGAATTACCTACGGGAAATTTTGCGATTCTGCCCAAAGCGGCGAGCAGACCCACAGAAAAAGAGCGCGAATACTACACACTCAGAGCCCGTATTTCAACCAGAATCTACCTATTCCTCACCACCCGCATAATTAGCTATTCCCGTCCGTTAATTTATCCTCAATCGTGGCGCACAAAAAACCAAAAAGTCGCCAAAAACATCTATTTGACGGCAAAAACGCTTAACTTTTCACAATTTTGATTAAAAGCACGCCAAATACCCCTATCTGTCACACTTCTTGCTGAATGCTCAATTACTGAGCAAAAGCGTCATTTTTTTAGCGCTTTCCGTTACCCGCTCAGGATTATTACTCCTAACCAGCGATCCACAAGGAATATGATTATGAGCAACACATTTTATAGCGCCATTTTAAAAGTATCCGGCATTGATGTTTTAACTCGTGAAGGCGCGGCAAATGCTTACGGCGCTGACACAGGGGCAAGCAATAGGCTTCCAAGAGGGGCTATTGTCGTTAGGGATGCGGATGCGATTGAAAGCATTTTAGCTATAGCCAACACCTACAAAGTCCCGCTTTGGCCCATCAGCGGAGGGCGCAACTTTGGCTATGGCACAGCGCTCCCCGTCGATTCGCGCAGCTATATTCTCGATCTATCCAATCTCAAGCGAATTAATATAGATGTAGGCTCGGCCACCGCATTGATTGAGCCCGGCGTCACCCAAGCCGATCTTCATGAGGCCATTAAAAAAAGTGGCGCAAACCTACTGGTGCCTACTACGGGTGTAGGCCCAAACGGCAATATCCTCGGCAATGCGCTAGATGGCGGCTACGGCTTAACCCCTATTGCCGACCACTTTGCGGCAGTTTGCGAGCTCAGCGGCTACTGGGGGAATGGCACCGAATTTCGCCATACCTATCAAGATCTTAACTGCCCGGAAATGGCCAAGCGCTGGGGTGCCGGCACAGGTTATTCTTGGTCAGGTTTGTTGCGCCAAGGCAATTTTGGGATAGTCACCAAAGCGCGCGTTCAGCTTGCGCGCGCGCCAGAAGCCTGTCGTATTTTGATTTTTGAATGGAAAAACGATGCCGAATTCGTCGCCTCACAGCCTGCATTAAACCTGTTATCTGAAGACATTCCAGGAATCGGTGGAATCATCATGATGAACAACTTCCGCATTCTTTCCACCCAGGTCGATACACCTCTGGCATCGCCACTAGAAGGCAACGAACGTGCAGATTACCTGCGCCGCCTCGCCAAAGAACGCAAGATTTCCGCATGGACTGGCCTTGGGACGCTCTATGGTTCAAACGCATCAGTTAAAGGTGCCGTCAGCGATATCCGCCGCCGATTGAAAGGCGTAAGAATTTGGAGTTTTAGCCCAGAAGAAATTCGTCAATTGCAAAAAATTGAGCGCTATTTACCGCAATGGGGATTTGCATCATTGCGCCGACATTTTGGCGCATTAGTGAACACCTTGGGGACAGTGGAGGGCTTTCCCATAGTCGCCTTCCTGAAAATTGCTTATGCGCTAGACCCAACCGCTAAAAAGCTTGATGTGAAATCACACCCAGCCAAAGATGGAGCCGGCATATTATGGTATGCCCCGTTGGTTCCCTTTAATTCCGATGAAGTAGAACGTTACCGCCAAGTGATGAGCGCCTGCTTATTACAGCACGGATTTGATCCACTACTGGCAGTAACCTCACGCTCTCCGCGGGTTCTGTCAGGTACTATCCCACTGCTTTTTGACCGCAAAAACCCCGAGGACGTCGCCCGCGCCAAAGCCTGTTATCGCCATTTAGTGAAAGTTGGATTGGAGCAAGGTTGGCCACCCTATCGTTTGGGCGTTGACTATATGGATTTAATCGCCTGCCCGGCCGATTCGCCCAGCGCCAAAGTTCAACGACTGTTAAAAAATGCGCTGGATAAAAACAATGTTATAGCGTCTGGCCGATACGAACACCTGAAGCCGGTCGAAACCATGACAGATCTAGACCTCGAAAAATTGATTGCTTTGGACTACGCCGAGGAGCTTTTACACCAAAAAGCAGGTGATAGAACAACGGATAAAGCCGAAGCCTAACCTTTAAACCGGTCATCACTGCCAGCCAGCAGTGATGACTAAAGTCAACCCAATTAACGTGGCACCTGTAGAGTGAGACTGATAAACTTGCATGCGCTTTTAATCGTTGTACAGGTTACTCATGCCCACAAATCTTTCGCCAAGCTTTTGGCGTAACCACCTCCAAATTCCGCTCACCATATTTATCCTGCTTGTACTCGGCATTGAAATCGGCGGTGTAGATATGTGGCTTGCCGACCATATCTATGCATGGGAGGGTGGCACTTGGGCACTCAAAGATGCATGGCTAACCAGCTTCATCGTTCATGATGTAGGCAAACATCTGTCCTTGTTGATTGCGCTCGTTATTTTACTCGCGCTCATTAGCTCCTTTTTCTCACAACGCCTTCGCAGCTATCGCCGTGAATTACTTTATTTGATAGTTGCTGCCGGTGGTGGTTGCCTATTAATTGGCATTCTTAAAGATATTACCCATGTTTCATGCGCGTGGGATTTCACCCGCTATGGAGGCAATACCGAATACGTTCGCGTTTTTCCTCAATTATTGCTGCGCAATGGCGATAACTGTTTTCCCGCCGGCCATGCAAGTGGCGGTTATGCCTGGTTAGCATTTTATTTTTTAGGCATATATTTAAATTCAAAATGGCGCTGGATGGGATTGAGTTTTGCCTGCACAGCGGGTTTGATATTTGGTATCTCCCAACAAATGCGTGGAGCGCATTTTATTTCACACGATTTGTGGACGCTGGGGATCTGCTGGTTTTTTTCACTTCTTATATTTAAATTGATGCTCGTTGGGAAAACAGCTCAAGCATAGTATTCAGAGGCTTATATGGCTCCGCTTTTTCGCAAAGTTTCACCAGTTGTTATTAGTGACACCAAAGTACCATCTGGGTTTTTCTGCATGAGCAGCACAAAGTTCACCTTGGTCTGCACCGCGATTTTTATTATTTTTTTCAATCTCACCTTCTTTAAAGCTCTTCATAAAGCAGTAGCTGTGGAAGATATACAAACAGCGCTTTTTTTTATCAGCGTCACTTTACTGGTCAGTGTGCTCACAGCACTAACCTTATCTTTGATTGTATTACCTAAAATTGCCAAGCCTTTTATGGCATTTTTGTTTATCAGTGCTGCAAGTGCAGCATATTTTATGGGTGCTTATGGTATAGTCATTCATCAAACAATGATTCAGAACACCATCGAAACCGACACCAAAGAAGCATTAGGTTTATTTAACGCAACGCTTGCGCTTTATATTTTTGTACTCGGATTAATTCCCAGCCTGCTACTGCTAAAAGTGAACTTAACCTTTGGCAGTTTCAAACAAGAAGCGTGGAACAAAATTAAACTTTGGGGCGCAATTTTTCTTTCTGTTTTGATACTCATTGCACCTTTCACCGCCGAGTACGCCTCCTTCTTTCGCAACAATAAAAACATTCGCCAAATGGCCAATCCAATTAACTTTATTTACGCCAGCATTTCGTATGCACTGGACAGTAATAAATCCATTGACGTAACACCTCTGGGTGAAGATGCAAAGCTCAATGCTATAGCAGCAGCACAAACCAAGCCCATATTATTTGTATTGGTTGTAGGTGAAACAGCGCGCGCCGATCATTTCAGCATTAACGGCTACAACAAGCCCACCACGCCATTAATTGCCCAACAAGACATTATCAATTACCACCAAGTATTTTCATGCGGCACTGAAACTGCGGTGTCAGTGCCTTGTATGTTCTCAAACTTAACACGAGCAAAATATTCCGACAAAAAAGCCAAATCCCAAGAAGGCTTGCTAGATATTTTAAAACGCAGTGGCTATTCCATTTTATGGCGCGACAACAATTCAAGCTGCAAAGGCACTTGTGATCGAGTAGCTTACGAACCCATGAAAGATTTAAAAGTCCCCGAGCTTTGCAACGATCACGAATGCTTTGACAATATTTTATTGCACGAGATAGATTCAAAAGTCAGCGCAATGAACGGCAACAAAATTATTGTCCTCCACCCCAAAGGCAGCCACGGCCCCGATTACTACAACCGCTATCCGGACAATATGGAAGTGTTTAAACCTGTATGCAAAGTAAATAAATTGCAGGATTGCACCAGTGAAGAAATTAACAACGCCTTCGATAACACCATTCACATGACTGATCAGTTTCTCAACAACACTATTGAATGGTTAAAAACTCAAAGCAACACCTATAATACCGCTATGATTTACCTATCCGATCACGGCGAATCACTGGGCGAAAATAATTTGTACCTACACGGCATGCCTTATTTATTTGCTCCTGAAGAGCAAAAGCATGTGCCGTTTTTCTTTTGGTTTTCACCGGGATTTGAGCAAGACAATGGTATTAATCGCCAATGCTTAAGCGAGCAAGCAGATACTGAATACTCTCACGACAATTTATTCCATACTACGTTGGGATTGATGAACGTAAGTACCAGTTTGTATAAACCGGAATTGGATATGATTAGTAAATGCAGACAATAGTAATAATTAAAGACTGCTAACAAAAAGGGCGACTAATAAGTCGCCCTTTTTCATGAATTAATTATCGACACACCAACCTGCCTAATAAAGCCCGCTAAGGTCTATGTTCCATGGCTAAATATTCGTGGCTTTGCATCTCCAACAAGCGACTTACTGTGCGTTGAAATTCAAAATTGAGCTTTCCATCTGAGTAGAGTTCGGCCAAAGGCTTTTCAGCAGAAATTACAAGCTTCACATGGCGATCATAAAACTCATCCACCAAGTTTATAAAACGGCGAGCTTGATCGTCATTTGGGCGACCCAAGGCTGGGACATTACTTACGAATACGGAGTGATATTCTTTTGAAAGTTCGATGTAATCATTTTGCGAACGGGGTCCATCGCAGATGGCTTCGAAATCAAACCACACAATACCTTCCGCAGAAAAACGTGAATGTATTTCACGGCCCTCCACCATTAAAACCTGATTATTTTTTTCATCTGCAGGTGACGAGAGCAAGCTGCGGAAACTTTTTTGCAAACTGAGATCGGCTTGTGTATCCAATGGGTAATGGTAGAGTTCCGCCTGCTCCAATGCGCGCAAACGATAATCCACGCCACCATCAACATTCACGACTTGCGTGTGCTTTTTCAATAATTCTATTGCGGGTAAAAAGCGGGCGCGTTGTAAACCATCTTTGTATAAACCATCGGGCACTATGTTTGAGGTGGCAACCAGAACCACGCCGCGTTCGAATAACTCTGACATCAATGTGCCTAAAATCATTGCATCGGTAATATCGGAAACAAAGAATTCATCAAAGCAAATAACTTTGGTTTCTGCGGCAATAATATCCGCTACTTTTTGGAGGGGATTTTTTTGTCCATCAAGTTTTTTTAATTCGCTATGTACGCGGCGCATAAAGCGGTGGAAGTGCATGCGCATTTTTTGAGAAAAGGGCAAGCTCTCAAAAAAATTATCCATCAAGTAGGTTTTACCGCGCCCTACGCCACCCCAAAAATACAAACCTTTAATATGAGCCTTTTCGGTATTACCAAATAGCCTTTTTAAAATGCCACTAAAGGCAGACGATTGATGCAATTGCCAGTCTGCCACCAAATCTTCATACAGAATTTGTAAATGTTGTACAGCTTGGGCCTGTGATGGATCACGGCGAAAATCATCGCGCAATAAATCACGCTCGTAACGCGCTTGGGGAGAAAGGTTTTCTGGGAAGGAGGAAGTCATATGTGTATCAATGAGATTTGAAAGTAATTTGGCGCAGTAGGATTTCAGTGAGATCTGCTTTTAAGGCAGATAAGTATCCGTGAAAAAAATGACCCGCTTCGGGATAGCGAATTAATTCTGCGGGGCTGCGTAGCTGTGCAATCCAATCATAAACACCTTGTGCAATCACTCGCTCATCTTGATCGCCCTGTACTACACACAGAGGTGCGTTAAAGACTCTATCGCGATCATATTCATAGCGTTCAACGGGCGGGGCAACCAAGGTTAAATGAACCAAGCCCTCTACCGAATAACTCGCGCGCGCCGCTATGGATGAACCAAATGAAAATCCTGCAATCAAAATAGGCGATTGAGGAAGATTGCTTTTCACCCAACTAAGTACTGCCAGCAAATCATCCAACTCACCCACGGCATTATCAAAAACACCTTCACTTTTGCCGACACCGCGAAAATTAAAGCGCACTACATGCACACCTAAATCGCGATAGGTACGCATTAAAGTCGTAACAACTTTGTTGTCCATAGTGCCACCATGCTGCGGATGTGGATGACAAATAACCACCACGCCACTTAAGTCACTTAGGGGGGCATTCTCATCGCCGCGACTGATGACAGATTCCAAGCTCCCTGCTGGGCCAGAAATCGTAATTTTTGACTCTTTTTCAACCAACACTGTGTTTTACCTGAGGAATATTGGAATGCATGACCCATAGCACCATTTTTTTGCCAACCTATTTTAACAAAAGGCTTATACTATGAGGGTAAGCTCTAAGAATTCGTCTAATTTAGCCAGTGCGAATTCTACCTATTTCGACAGTCGTTAAGGAGACTTTTGTGTTCTCACTCAGCACCTTGGTTTTTACCGGTTTTTTCTTTCTGCTCTGCGGTACTGCATTGGGCGCTTTTTTATTGCACATCTTCCGTTCCAACATATACAGCCGCGAGCTTGAAGAGCGCTTAAACGAAGCGGAAAGCACATTGCAAAATTATCAACGCGATGTGGCTGAATCCTTCGCCCAAACATCCAAACACATCAGTGACATGACTCAGTGCTATCGTGACATGCACGAGCACTTGGCAAGTAGCGCACTGAAACTCGCCACACCTGAAATTAGCCGTAAAATTATGGATTCAGCCGGAAGCTTGGGCGAAAGCAAAAATACCTACATTAATACTCAGCATATTGAGCCACCCAGAGACTGGGCCCCAAAACCGGTTGGAGCCAAAGGCGCGCTCGCTGAGGATTACGGCTTACGCGATGATGACCACGCCATAGTTCGTCCAACCGAAACGCCAGAAGATTACGATTTTGATGGTGCAGCAGCCAAACGTTATTAAGCTGGGCTCGCAAAACCAAAAACAATAATTTCTTTTAACCCCGCCTTGCGGGGTTTTTACTCTAGCCATATTGGCATTGGAGCACCGAATGAACCTCAAACGTCTTCTGCAATTTGCAGCTTGGCCAACCGCGGCGGGCGTTATTATTGCCTTGTTGGCAATGCTGGTTTTTCCGCAGTTACGCGGCCCACAACAAACGCCCCTTCAACCTGCAACCAATATTAATGCGGGTCCTTACTCTTATGCGGATGCAGTCGCACGCGCAGCACCTGCCGTTGTGAATATCTATACCGCGAAAAAAGTACTGGAGCGCGACCCTCGCTATTACAACAATCCTTACTTTCGCCAGCTGTACAACAATTCGAATATTCCTTTGCAAGAACGTATGCAACGCACGCTGGGCTCAGGTGTGATTGTGGATTCTCGCGGGCTAATTCTGACTAATAATCACGTGATTAATGGTGCCGATAAAATTCAGGTTTTATTGAACGATGGACGTTACACATCAGCAGAATTAGTGGGTATTGACTCTGAAAATGATTTGGCCGTACTCAAAATCACACTGGAAAATCTTTTGCCTATTACACTCGGCCAGCCCAATAATTTGCGCGTAGGTGATATTGCGCTCGCAATCGGAAATCCATTTGGTGTTGGGCAAAGCGTGAGCCAAGGTATTGTGAGTGCGCTAGGTCGTTGGGGACTGGGAATTAATAGCCGTGAAAATTTTATTCAAACCGATGCCGCCATTAATCCCGGCAACTCTGGCGGCGCATTGATTGATGCGCGCGGAAATTTAATTGGCATTAACACCGCGATTTTGGATGAAACTGGCGCGGCATCTGTAGGTATAAGCTTTGCAGTTCCCGCCGATATAGCCATGAATTCGCTGAAACAAATTGCTGAATTTGGCGAAGTACAGCGCGGCTGGCTCGGCTTTACTGCTGCTCCGCTAAACGACAAAGGTGTTAAGTTATATGGCACCTTAGGCTTAATTGTTACAGGCGTTGAAGATGCTAGCCCCGCCGCCGCCGCAGGCTTAACCAAAGAAGATGTGATTATAAAAGTTGACAATATTTCGCTTGGCGAAGGTGTTATGCCCGAGCTTAATTATCATGCTGTACAAAATTTGGTTGGCAATCTCAAACCGGGTTCGAGTATAAATATTAAAGTGCTACGTGCAGGTAAAACACTAGATATCAAAGCTATTGCAGGCATTCGCCCAACTCAAACAAAAACCTAATTCACATTAATAACAACAAAAAAAGGGAGCATCTGCTCCCTTTTTTTGTTAATTGGTTTTACAAGAATAGAATCATTCTTTAATACGATACTCCGCTGAACGCGCGTGCGCTTCCAAATATTCACTGCGTGCCAATACTGAAGCAACTTTCGACAACTCCGATGCGCCCGCTGCAGAGCACATAATAATTGAACTGCGTTTTTGGAAATCGTAAACACCAAGTGGCGACGAGAAACGCGCAGTGCCTGACGTTGGCAGCACATGGTTTGGCCCCGCACAATAATCACCTAAAGCTTCTGGCGTAAAACGGCCCATAAAAATTGCACCGGCGTGGCGAACCTTTGGAAGCAATGCTTCAGGATTCGCTACAGATAACTCCAAGTGCTCTGGCGCAATACGATTACTCACAGCAACAGCTTCTTCAATATCCGCAACTTTAATTAAAGCGCCGCGATTTTTTAACGAGGTGGTCGCAATTTCATTACGCGATAAAGTCGGCAACAAACGTGCAATCGACGCTTCAACTTTGTCGAGATATTCCGCATCAGGGCACAGCAAAATGGCTTGGGCTTGTTCATCGTGTTCTGCTTGGCTGAACAAATCCATGGCGATCCAATCGGAATCCGTCAAACCATCACAAATCACTAAAATTTCTGAAGGGCCTGCAATCATGTCGATAGCAACTTGACCGAAAACAGCGCGCTTCGCCGTAGCCACATAAATATTTCCGGGGCCAACAATTTTATCAACTTTAGCAATGGTTTCAGTTCCGTAAGCTAAAGCCGCAACGGCTTGCGCACCGCCAATAGTGATAACACGGTCAACACCCGCGATAGCAGCAGCAGCTAAAACCATTGGGCTTAATTCGCCATCGGGCGCAGGCACAACCATGGTCAAATCATCAACACCCGCTACTTTTGCAGGCACAGCGTTCATCAATACCGATGAAGGATAAGAAGCCTTACCACCGGGAACATAAAGACCAACGCGCTCCATAGCGCTAATTTGTTGACCGAGCACAGTGCCGTCAGCTTCAGTGTATTGCCATGACGTTTGCAATTGATGTTTGTGATAACTGCGAATGCGCTCAGCCGCAATTTCTAACGCATTGCGTTGCTCTGGAGTAATTTCGGTTAATGCATTTTTAAGCTGATCTGCAGTAACTACCAACTCAGCCATGCTCTGCACACTGCGTCGATCAAACTTATTAGTGAATTCCAATACAGCCGAATCACCACGAGTTTTCACTTGATGCAGAATGTCATCCACCACACCGGCAACGCGTGTATCGCTCACGGATTCCCAAGCTAATAAATCATCCAAGCGCTGTTTAAAGTCGCTTTGGCTGGCATCTAAACGGGTGATAAGAGATTCAGACATGGATTTACTCGTTTAACTAATTGGGTGTAATCATCGAGCTTGAGAAAATAAAAAGCTCATTGGAAATTGTTATGGATGAGATAGATTTTTAACCCCCTCCCAACCTCCCCCTTGAAAAGCGGGGAGGGGCTTTACTCCCTGTTTTATGAATATCGAATTTTCGTTTCAACGTAAAATTTATTCGAAGTAAAATTTAGCCCCCTCCTCTTTTCAAGGGGAGGACTGGGGTGGGGTTAAGATTTTTAACTCGCTACCGCTTTCGCAATATGATCAATAATCGCCTGTATTTGCACGTGCTTCATCTTCATCGACGCTTTGTTCACAATCAAACGCGAGCTGATATCCGCAATAAATTCACGCGGCTCTAAACCATTTGCACGCAAGGTATTACCCGTGTCAACAATATCCACAATCTCATCCGCCAAATTCATAATCGGAGCTAATTCCATAGCGCCGTACAGCTTGATGATGTCAGTTTGCACACCTTTTGACGCGTAATATTGTTTGGCAACATTAACGTACTTGGTCGCTACGCGAATACGGCCCGCAGGAGCAGTCTCACCTTTCACACCAGCGGTCATTAATTTGCAACGGGCGATATTTAAATCCAAAGGCTCGTACAAACCATCGGCGCCATTCTCCATAAGCGTATCTTTACCCGAAACACCCATATCAGCCGCGCCGAACTGTACATAAGTTGGAACATCCGCACCGCGCAACAGCAACAACCTTACATTGGGCTGGGTAGTTTCAAACACCAGCTTGCGGCTTTTTTCCATGTCTTCGAGCGGCTCAATGCCAGCTGCCGCCAATAGCGGTAGCGTCTCTTCCAGAATGCGCCCTTTGGTGAGGGCGATGGTTAAGGTTTGAGTCATTTCTAACTAGCCTTTTATTAACTGCTTCATTTTCGATTAATTGCTTTTTATACGGCAGACACTGGCGCCGATGCTTTGGAATTTTGCTTCAATCGCTTCATAGCCGCGGTCGATATGGTAGATGCGATCAATCAGGGTTTCACCATCTGCCACTAAACCAGCAATCACCAAACTGGCGGATGCACGTAAATCCGACGCCATTACCGGAGCACCTTTCAAACGCTCAACGCCAGTCACAACCGCGGTGTTACCTTCTAGGGTGATGTGCGCGCCCATACGGTTCAATTCGTTTACTTGCACCAAACGGTTTTCAAAAATGGTTTCGGTGATGTGGCTTACGCCTTCGGCCACAGCGTTCATCGCCATAAACTGCGATTGCATATCCGTTGGGAAAGCTGGGTATGGAGCGGTCTTTAAGCTCACTGCTTTCGGGCGCTTGCCGTGCATATCCAACGCAATCCAATCATCGCCATGAGTAATGTCTGCACCCGCTTCTTCTAGCTTAAAGAGCACAGCTTCAAGGATATCTGCTTTGGTTGCAGTTAATTTGATGCTGCCGCGTGTGCTTGCCGCAGCAACTAAGTAAGTACCCGTTTCGATACGGTCTGGCATAACGGTGTAAGTACAGCCGTGCAATGATTCAACGCCGTGAACAGTCAACGTTGAAGTGCCTATGCCGTCAATGTTTGCACCCATTTTTACGAGCATATTTGCCAAATCGACAATTTCCGGCTCACGCGCGGCGTTTTCTAGAATAGTTGTCCCTTCCGCCAAAACCGCAGCCATCAAGAGGTTTTCAGTACCACCAACGGTTACCGTATCCATTAGGAAGTGAGTGCCTTTCAAGCGGCCCTCAGATGTTGCGCGAATGTAACCGCCATCAATTTCAATCTTTGCACCCATGGCTTCAAGGCCACGCAAATGAATGTCCACTGGGCGCGAACCAATCGCACAACCACCGGGAAAAGACACATTTGCAACGCCGTAGCGCGCCAGCATAGGGCCTAACACCAGAATCGACGCGCGCATGGTTTTCACTAGGTCATAAGGTGCCGTAAATTCGGTGATGTTGTTAGAATCCAGCACAAAACCATGACCATTGGTGCCAGTAATTGCCACCCCCATTGAACTCAATAATTTGTTCATGGTGGTGATGTCGTTCAAATGCGGAACATTGAGCAAAGTGACTGGGCTATCCGCCAAGAGCACGGCGGCAAGGATTGGCAGTGCAGCGTTTTTAGAGCCAGAAATACAAATTTCACCACTGAGCGGACCACCGCCCAGAATTTTAAACTTATCCATTAGAAATCCAGATTGCGAAAGCGACCAATATTACAAAAGCGTTCAAGGGCAGATTATTGCTGTTGTTGCCATTGCTCAGGAGTAAAAGTTTTAACGAAATCGACCGCATGAATAGTGCCGTCTGCAAATTGCTGTGCGAGCGTACCAAGCACAAGCTGCTGCTTTTTCACTGGGGTTAAACCGGCAAACGCAGGGCTAACAACCACCAAATCAATGTGGCTGCCGTTTACGCCAACTTGAACCTGGCTATCGGGGATTTGGCTTTCAATAAGCGCTTTGATTTGCTCAGCTTGCATAGAAAAACTCTTAGGGAGTAACCCTTGATCAAAAAATAGAGAGGAAAACGAAGGCGGGAATCTTACCCGAAAAAGCCTAATATCGCACCCAAAAGTGCACCAATAAGTGCAGATTCAGTCAATAAAAAACCCCAGCGGGTAAGGGCTGGGGTTTTGGGATTAACTGAGCAAGTGAACTTAGTTAGCGTCTAACCAAGTCGCTATCACCTTATCAATATCCTTGTCGTTCTTAATCATGGCTTGATCAAACTGGCTGGTGAAAGAATCACCCAAGTTCACACCATTCAAGGTGACGTTGATCAATTTCCATTGACCTGCATCCAGCTTCAAGGTGTAGGAAAGCTTATGCGTGTTGCCTTTGTCGTTCACTTCCTGATCAACACTGACGCGACGCGCATCAGCAGCCAAGGTTACAGGAAGGGTTTTAATTTCGCTATCGGCGTAGTTCGCAATGCCCTTCGCATAGGTTTTGATCAGCCCGTTTTTAAATACCGTAATGAATTTTTCGGTTTGTTCTGGGGTTGCAGCTTTACCTGACTTGCGCATTACCGCTTTGGCGATAAAGGGGAAATCGACCACCGCCTCCAATGTTTTTTGCACATCGGCATAGTAAGCGTCAGTTTTCTTTGTGGCAGCATTGTGCTTTTTCACAATAGCGAGCATGTCGGTAGTTGCTTGCTCAACAATGGCCTGAGGCCCATTATCAGCAGCAGAGGCTATTGGTGCACCAAGCAGCACGGCCAAGCTTAACACTACGCCAGTAAGATTTTGATACAGTGATTTCATGTGTTTACCTTCCTAAATTAGAGATCCAAAGAATGCATTGAGACAATCAAACTCCCTTGGTGAAACCACCTAGAGCGCTTCTCCTTCTTGCGTGATGATGACGCACCACGCCCAATGCGTTGCGAGAACCTTATCGCGCTAAAACCACACTCGATAAGTAAATCAATATCCGCGAATTGCAAAATGGGGACGGAATCCCCAATATCAAGCGAGCAGTTTCTAATGTCGCTATAATGACCTGCTCACCTATTCGTCAAAAGTGTTAATAGTCATCACGAGACCACCTTATGCCACCATTCGATTTTATTGCCTCAGGACTTCGAACCGTTCGCATAGAATCTGATGCTGTAATTGCACTTAGCCAACGCCTCGATCAGGAGTTCAATAAAGCTTGCGAGCTCATGCTGAATTGCTCTGGCAGAATTATCGTAACCGGTATGGGCAAATCCGGTCACATCGGCAAAAAAATTGCCGCCACTTTAGCCAGCACCGGCACACCAGCCTTCTTTGTTCACCCCGGCGAAGCCAGTCATGGCGACTTGGGGATGATCACCAAACAGGACATAGTGCTGGCAATTTCATACTCCGGTACCTCCAACGAAATTCTGACTCTCTTGCCGCTACTCAAGCGCTCGGGAATTAAAATCATCAGCATGACCAGCAACCCAGACTCCACCTTAGCGGAAGTAGCTGAAGCGCACCTGAACATCGCCGTAGAAACCGAAGCTTGCCCGTTGGACTTGGCACCCACCGCCAGCACCACAGCAACCTTGGTTATGGGCGATGCACTGGCCATAGCACTGCTGGAAGCGCGCGGTTTTACTGAAGAAGATTTTGCATTCTCTCACCCGGGTGGGGCACTAGGTCGTAAATTATTGTTACGCGTCGTCGATATCATGCACACCGGCGATAGAATTCCGCGCGTGGCACCCACTACCAGCCTAAGCCAAGCATTGCTCACCATGAGCGAAAAAGGTTTCGGTATGACGACAGTGGTAGATGACAAAAATCAGCTTTTGGGGATTTTTACCGATGGCGACTTGCGCAGAACCGTCGATAAAGGTATTAGTCTCACCGGTGTCGCCATTAGCGCGCTAATGAATCCCACCCCCAAAACCATTGGCATTAAAGCCCTGCCTGCTGAAGCCTTAAAAATGATGGAAGATTTAAAAATCACCGCTTTAGTGGTACGCGATGAACAATCCCGCCCCGTTGGTGTCTTACACATGCACGACCTGCTGCGCGCAGGCGTTGTTTAACCTAGAAGGATTAGCTTTTGAGTCATTCAAACTCACCCTCAAACCTATTAGCCGCACCTGAATTAGAGGCGCGCGCCCAAGGCATCAAATTACTCCTATTGGATGTGGATGGTGTACTAACCGATGGCCGACTTTATTTCAGCAATCAAGGTGACGAATTCAAAACCTTCAGCACGCTAGATGGCCACGGCATTAAAATGTTGCAAAAAAGTGGCGTTAAGGTTGGGATTATTACCGGTCGCACCAGCAACCTGGTTGCCAAGCGAGCTAGCGATTTGGGCATTAATATTTTGGTGCAAGGCCGCGAAGACAAATGGGATGCACTGCAAGAAATTCTGACCGAACACCCACTATCACTGGAAGAAATTGCCTTTATGGGCGATGACTGGCCCGACCTCACGGTTATGTCACGCGTCGGCCTAGCCTTAACACCGGCCAATGGACACTTCAGCGTAGTCGAACGCTCACACTGGCAAAGCCAGGCACGCGGTGGCGAAGGTGCAGTACGCGAGGCCTGCGATATGTTGATGAAAGCACAACATACTTTCGATCAATTATTAGCCTCCTATTTGGCCTAACACATGTCCAAGCTACATTTACCCAGAATCAATAGTGAAAACTTAGAGCGAATCAACCCGCTGCTTTTGCCTATGCCGTGGCTGGTGGTAATCCTTTTGGTGATTCTTTTTGCCACGCTGAAATACTCCAGCAAAGAAGACTCTGTTGCACCACAGCAAGCGCCCATCAAAATTTTTCCGCATACCTACGTGGTTGATGTTGAGATGCATCAGTACGACAACGAAGGCAATCTTCATTACCAAATGAACACCCCACTAATTCGCCGATTTGAAGTGAAAGACAGCCCAAGCGACAAAGACTATTCCTTGTTTACGACTCCCGTTTTTATGTTGGTCAATGATCCCAAAAAGCCTGGTTGGTTTGTCACCTCACAAGAAGGGCGGCTGGAGAATAACGATACTTGGTTTATTCTCACCCAAGAGGTCTTGGCGCGCCAAACGTCTGAAAAACAGGGTGAAATCACTATTAGCACTGGGGATTTACGTTTAAATCTCCAAGACCAATTCGCGGAAACTAGCAAAGCTGTTACTATGCGCGCCGCCAAAAGCCAGATTACAGCCACAGGCTTGCGCGCAGATATGAAGCGCGAACACATTGAATTACTCTCTAACGTCAAGGGAATCTATGAACCCTAGTCTTGCGAACCTTAGTCTCAAGTCTTTACTCGTGCCTTCAGTACGTATTGCAGCCTGCTTGCTGGCGATGAGCTCTGCGTGGGTTCAAGCCTTGCCGGATGATAAAAACCAATCGCTGCGCATTTCAGCGGAAAGGCAAGAAATCGACCTTAAACAAGGTATGGTGACCTACATTGGCGATGTAAAACTTGTTCAAGGTACGCTGGAAATTACTGCCGACAAAATCCATGTACGCAAAGACAAAGATCAAGTCGAGGAATCTTTTACCGCTGAAGGCAACCCCGCGCACTACCAACAACAGCCGGAAGTTGGCAAACCCATTATCCACGCGGAAGCAGGCTCTATTTACTACAATGTCAAAACCGAGCAGCTCGTGCTGGACAAAAATGTTTCCATTGAACAAAACGGCTCGGTAACCAAAGCCGGTCACGTTGACTACGACATTAAAAGCCAAACAGCGAAATTCTCCGGCACTGGCCG
This sequence comes from Cellvibrionaceae bacterium, assembly GCA_021151525.1. GTDB lineage: Bacteria > Pseudomonadota > Gammaproteobacteria > Pseudomonadales > Cellvibrionaceae > Cellvibrio. The sequence continues at coordinate 37,284 of JAGKXD010000006.1, forward strand.
TGTAGAAACTGTGATTCCAGCAAAATCTGAGAAAAAAGAATAATCCATGGCCAGCCTTTACGCGCAGCACCTCGCCAAGAGCTACAAAAAACGCAAAGTTGTTATCGATGTTTCTGTATCAGTTAGCAGCGGTCAAATTGTTGGCTTGCTAGGCCCCAATGGTGCCGGTAAAACCACGTGTTTTTATATGATTGCAGGCTTGGTTGACGCCGATAATGGCAAGGTATTAATCGATGATTTGGATATTACCGGCCTGCCAATTCACGGCCGTGCCCGCGCCGGTATTGGCTACCTACCGCAAGAGGCGTCGATTTTCCGTAAGCTCAGCGTCGCCGATAACATCATGGCAATCCTTGAAACGCGCAAAGATCTCAACCGCAAGCAGCGTCTGGCTAAAATGGAATCGCTGCTGCAGGAATTCCACATTACTCATATTCGCGATAGCTTGGGAATGTCGCTCTCTGGCGGTGAACGCCGTCGTGTAGAAATTGCTCGCGCACTTGCTACAGACCCCAAATTTATTCTGCTCGATGAACCTTTTGCAGGTGTTGACCCTATTTCGGTTTCTGACATTAAGGACATTGTTCGCCACCTTAAAGACCGTGGTATTGGCGTACTGATTACGGATCACAACGTGCGCGAAACCCTCGATATCTGTGAAACAGCCTATATCGTAAGCGAAGGTCACATCATCGCCAGCGGCGATTCTTCCGCCATTCTCGCCAATGACAAAGTGCGCCAAGTTTATCTTGGCGAAGACTTTAAACTTTAAGCATTTACGCCAATCGCTTCCTTGACAAATGGGCAATCTTCATCCTTAGGCATAAAGATTGCTTTAAATATTTCCCTTTGTGCCCATTGAGTTATTGCCTAGTACGCAAACCCTGACTAAACTCCACTTAATAGTGGTTAGTTTTTTTGCTCGCCTAATTTGCCAGCTAAGGGTTTTTCGTTCGAATAATGAAGCAATCTCTACAACTTAAACTCGGTCAACAGCTGACCATGACACCGCAGTTGCAGCAAGCCATCCGCCTGTTGCAATTATCAACGCTAGATCTCCAGCAAGAAATTCAAGAAGCGCTCGACTCCAACCCCATGCTGGAAGTAGAAGATAGCTTTGACGCTCCATCCACATCCAACTCCGAATTTGAAGACAGCGACTATGTTCGCACCCAGGAGATAGCGGCCACCAGCGACAGCGGTACCGACGATTTCAGCGAAAGCTATTCTGGCGAGATCACTTACAGCGAAGCCAATAGCGAAAAGTTTGGCGATGAAGGTTTTGCAGACACAAGCTTTGCTGAGAGCGAAGGCTTTGGTGACACCGACAATTACGCCGGCACCGATGATTACAGTGAAAGCGCCACCGAATGGAATGAAGCTATTCCTGCCGATTTACCTGTAGATACAAGCTGGGATGATGTTTACCAAACCAACCAAGCCAGCGGCTCCACCAATTACGACAACGAAGACAACGATTTTGAAAGTCGCCGGGCCGCAACCGATTCGCTCTACGACCACCTAATGTGGCAACTCAACCTCACTCCCATGTCTGACCGCGACCGCATCATTGCCATGGCGATTATCGATGCTGTTGAACCTAGCGGGATGCTATCAGTCACTCTTGAAGACATTTTGAGTGGCCTTGTCAGTGAGTGGGAAGATTTGGAGTTGGATGAAGTTGAGGCGGTGCAGCATCGCATTCAACAATTCGACCCCTGCGGTGCGTGCAGCCAAAATTTGGCAGAATGCTTGAGTGTACAACTGCAACAATTTGATCCATCCACTCCCTTTTTGGCCGAAGCCAAATTGATTGCCAAACAATATTTACCACTGCTTGCCAGTCGCGATTTCCGTCAGCTGATGCGCAGAACAAAATTGCGCGAAGATGAATTGAGCCAAGCGGTAAATTTAATTCAAAGTTTAAATCCGCGCCCTGGCGATATGATTGCGAGTGGTGAAACCGAGTATGTAGTGCCCGATGTTTTTGTAGAAAAACGTGAAGGTCGCTGGATGGTAGAACTCAACCCCGAAATTGCGCCGCGTTTACGCATCAACTCCGATTATGCATCTTTAGTAAAGCGCGCAGATTCCAGCAGCGACAACACCTTCCTGAAAGATAATTTGCAGGAAGCGCGCTGGTTTCTAAAAAGCTTACAAAGCCGCAATGAAACTTTACTTAAAGTCGCCAGTTGCATCGTTGAAAAACAGCGTGGATTTTTAGAGTATGGCGCAGAGGCCATGAAGCCTTTAGTTCTGCACGACATCGCAGAAATTGTTGAAATGCATGAATCCACTATTTCTCGTGTAACTACACAAAAATTTATGCACACACCGCAAGGCATTTTTGAGTTGAAGTACTTTTTCTCAAGCCATGTAAGCACAGACTCTGGCGGCGAATGTTCATCAACCGCCATTCGCGCCTTGATTAAAAAGCTAGTGAGCGCAGAAAACCCTAAAAAACCATTGAGCGATAGCAAAATAACCGATTTGCTCGGTGAGCAAGGCATTCAGGTTGCACGCCGCACCATTGCAAAATACCGAGAATCACTCAATATTCCACCGTCAAATGAGCGCAAAACACTTTAACTTTTTATGTGAATGTAAAAAATTTTGTGAATACATTTGGTATTCACTCAACCACCGAGGAAGTATCTATGCAAATAAATGTCAGTGGCCACCACGTAGAAGTTACCGATTCAATGAGAGATTACGTGATCAGCAAGCTTGAGCGTTTAAGTAACCATCATGACCGCATAACTAATACTCACGTGATTCTTTCCGTCGATAAACTTGAACAAAAAGCAGAAGCCACTCTGCACGTGAGTGGAAAAGATATTTTTGCTGATTCAACTGATGTCGATTTATACGCAGCCATAGATTCGCTGGCAGACAAACTTGATCGCCAGTTAATTAAACACAAAGAAAAGATGCGTAGCCATCGTTAATTAAACTGAAAACTATGCAAATTCAATCACTGTTAACACCTGAACGCACTTGCAGCAGTCTTGAAGCCAACAGCAAAAGACGTGCATTGGAATTACTCGCGCAACTCATTGCGCAAGATGTTCCCACAATAGATGCCGAGGATTTGTTGCGCCGCTTTCAAGCGCGCGAGCGTTTGGGGTCAACAGGTGTTGGGCACGGCATTGCAATTCCGCATTGCCGTATCAATAACGGCACGGGCGCAATAGGCGCATTAATTACTCTCAAGCAACCGGTAGAGTTCGATTCCATTGACGCCGAGCCGGTTGATATTTTGTTTGCCATGCTCGTGCCCGAAGATTCGCACGATGAACATTTGAAAAATTTAGCAGCCTTGGCAGGTGCGCTTACACGCATTGAATTCCGCCAACGCCTGCGTGCCGCTGGCGATAATCTCGCGCTCTATGAGGCGGCCATTAATTAATACTCTTTTATGGATCAACATGCGTTTGGTTCGCACAGGGAAACATTGTTATGCAGTTAGTTATTGTGAGCGGTTTATCAGGCTCAGGTAAAAGTACCGCGCTTCATGTATTGGAGGATGTGGGGTACAACTGTATCGACAATTTGCCTGTTAGCTTATTACCGGCGCTGGTTGCGCAAATTGAAATCCATAAAGATGACCAACACAAATTCGCGATTGGTATAGATGTCCGCAATGCGTGGAAAGATTTACAAATTTTCCCGCAAATGATCAGCACCCTGAAAGAAGCGCACTTGCCTTTTACGGTGATATTTCTGGACTCCCAATCATCGGTATTGATCCAACGTTTTAGTGAGACTCGCCGCAAGCATCCGCTCAGCGACAAACACACTAATCTGGCGGAAGCGATCAGTAACGAACAAGAACTATTGGAACCTATTCGCGACACCGCAGATCAAATTATCGATACTAGTCACCTGACGCTGCATGAGCTGCGCGATTTGGTGAAAGAGCGAGTAGTTGGTCGCAGCCAGTCCAGCATGGCAATATTGTTTGAATCCTTTGGTTTCAAACACGGCATTCCGGTAAACGCCGATTTGGTCTTTGACGCGCGCTGCCTACCCAATCCACATTGGAAACCTAACCTTCGCCCCCTGACGGGTAAGGATCAGGATGTCATTGAGTTTCTGGAGGCTGAAGACGCCGTCAATGAGATGTATCAGGATATAGAAGATTTTATGAGCCGCTGGCTGCCACGCTACCAAGCGAACAACCGCAGCTACATTACCATTGCAGTAGGTTGTACGGGGGGCCAGCACCGCTCGGTTTACCTGAGTGAGCGCTTAAAAGACCATTTTGTAGATCAATTTAGCGATGTTCAGGTCAGACATCGCGATATCAACAAACACAAGAAAAACTAACTATGCTGACGGAAACCATACCCATTATTAACAAACGTGGCCTGCACGCACGCGCAGCAGCCAAGTTTGCCACCTTAGCGGCTCAGTTTGGCTGCCGCAGCCAAGCGCGCACCAACGGTAGCTGGGTGGACGCTAAAAGCGTTATGTCCCTGATGTTACTGGCTGCAACCCAGGGCACCAATTTGGAAGTATCCACCGAAGGCGACGACGAAACCCAAGCCATGGACGCGATTAGAGCCCTGATTAACAACCGCTTCGAGGAAGATGAGTAAGCTGGAAAAGTCAGGGCTGATAAAACAAAGATTGTTATTTAGGCGCTATTCACCTACCCTGTGCGCCCTTTTTGATCAGCACCTGCATTAGCAACATCAGCGGTTCTGTATAACAGCCGCATTCTCGTTTAGGCAATTCTATGGTTTACAAATACGACGACATCAATCCCGACGATTACATCAAAAGTAAATCGCAAGTTAAGCGGGAAATGACCGCGCTGCAAAAGCTAGGTGAGCAGCTTATCGACATGAACGATAAACAACTGGCCACCATTCCCGCGGAAGAAAAATTGCTAGATGCCATCCACGAAGCACGCAAAATGCCGCATCGTGAAGCGCGTCGTCGCCACTTACAATTTATTGGCCGCATTATGCGCGAGACCAATCACGAAGAAATTCAGGCTGCTGTTGATAAACTACAAGCGCGCAGCGATCAACACATTCATCGCCAACACCAAATCGAACGCTTCCGCGATCTGTTGATTGAAGGCGATAAGCAAATATTTCAAACCCTCGTCACCAACTGCCCCGGAATCGATGTGCAGCATCTCAAACAATTGGTGCGCAGCGCGCAGAAAGAACGCGAAGAAAATCTTCCACCGAAAAATGCCCGCAAACTGTTTTCGTTTATTCGCGAACAGTTGGAACTGCAAGATTAAAAAAGGAGGCATTAGCCTCCTTTTTTATTTAAACGCTTTCAATTTTCGTTTGAATTAGTTTGCTTTGTTTTTCGCCTTCTATTTTTTGCCGGTTTTTCTTCTTGATTAACGCTTTTAATCAGTTCTTCTTCGCTTTCAAACAATCGATCGAAACTCATTTTGGGATCACTCCAATCACCGCGAATGCTGTAACTAATGCTGGTGGCTTGATCTACTTGCTTCTTAAACAATTTACTCACAACGTAAATTCCCGCTGCAGCAGGCAGGCCAGTTACTAGTGCTGTGAAAAATGTGTAGCTGCCTACGACCGGCAAAGTTGCCACCAATCGCGCATCAATTTTTTCGTTTTCCAAATCAAGTTTACCGGCCATTTGCAAGCGGCTTGACGGTGTTCTCACTTCCAAAGGCTCAATAAATGTCATGGTTCCCGGAGTAAAACTCACTACGCCATGAATTTGATCGTACGCCAAACCGCTTTGATAGAGATCAGAAAAATCCAATCGCAAACGGCGCGCCAGTGAATCGAAATTTAAAACCGCCATGAGTCTCAACAAACCATCACTACCGGGACTAGGGTTATTTTTAAAACGGCCTTTTTCGATATCAATATCAATATTTCCGGCTATTTTTTTCAGCGCAAAATCTTGTGGATCACCTACCCAAGTTGCATCAACTTTAAAACGCGCTGACTTGCTTTCCAACATGTCCGGCTTTTGCCATTCGCGCAATACATTCGACATATCGGTAGCATATAGCTCTCCAATAAAGTGCGTACTTGAACCTGATGCGCCCACCAGCCACTCCATTTTTGCGCCAGCGGTTTTGCTGATCACTTTTTTATCCGGACCTGAAGTCGTTAAGCCACTGACTGTAACGCCTTTGACAGTACCGTTAATTTTATCGAACAACACGCCTTGCGAGTTTGGTCTAATTTGCAGCGACCAATTTCCATAATTGACGTCGTCCATATAGAGCGCTTTTACCGATACATCAGCCAAGGGCAAAGTGCGTGGATCAAGGCTTATGCTAGGCAATTTGGACTCGATGCCGGCTCCAGAAGCATCTGGTGTTTTAGCACCAAGTAAAGCACTGGTAAGCCGCAAGGTTTGTAAATTAATTTGCAAAGGTTTGGCGCTATCGGTTGGCAGACGAACTTCTCCATCAACCAATGGATTGATAAAGGCTACCTTCCACGAATCTAGCAAGCGCTCAGCGTGAACATGGATATCATCCAGTGCCAATGGCCCCACTTGATAATGCCCCAACAGAACCTGTGCACGGAATGGAAGGCCTGCCACCAACAGAGGGTTATCTTCTGCGTTAGACGCATCGCTAGGAGCATCAGTATCATCATGATGTGCGGTGACTTTAGGCTTCAGAGCATCAATTTGCGCACCATAATCCAAATAGCGTTGCTGCACTTTTTTCCAAGGGTCGATATCGAAACCGGGTAGATTTCCGCTCAATAAAAACTGCGGCTCAATCGCCAGTTTTGCGCTGTCGTTTAGTGCAATGTTGGCATTGAGTAATTTGTTGTCCTGATGCGGATCTAGCTCAAACAGAGCCTGCAAATCATCGCCGTAGAGCAAATCAATTAACGATGTCCGATCAGATAAGGACATTTTGAATCTGAGGAAGCGCTCGCCTTCTGCCACTTTGCCATAGGGGGCAGGTAAATCTACTGCAACGCCAGACAAAGGACTGGTAACCGTGACGACTGCAAAAGCGGGAGCGCTCGCGGGATCAGTATTTTCAGGCTTGTGATTTAACTCCACCACAGCGTCATAGGGTACGCGACCATGTAAAAACAACACCTCGGGGCGCTGCGTCCACTTCGCCAGAACCTGAGCATCGACTTCACCAGAGGTTTCTATCAGGGTTTGACTGGTTTCACCCTGCTTCTTGGTACTCACCAGAGTTTTCACTGGCTCCCCAAATAGAATTCCGTTTAAGCCTTCGCTACTCAGACCCGTCGCGTCGTTGAAACTGAGGTGACCATTGATATTTTGCATGGCCAATTTCAAGTTGCCCATTTCAAAATTGGGCGAGTCCAAATCTATATCGACTTGCTGTGCAGCACCTGTCCCCTGATGATCCAAAGGCACGGCAATATCTAACTGAGTGCGCATAGTGCCGTTTAGCTTCCAGGTATCCATGTTGGCACCTATGTAGCGGCGCAACATGCTTTCGCGCAGCACGCGCAGGCCATCATCAGCTCCACCAGCCACACTTCCATTGACACGTAGAAGCGAACCATGACCATCGGGATTGGGGCTCACATTTACTTGGGTTACGCCGACATCGCTGCTAAACAATTTGGCTTTATCAACACTGGCCGTTACATCGTCATCGCTTACCAACAAGCGACCATCAATAGAGTCTAAGGCTGGCCATTCGGGGTGATAATTCAGCTGGGCATGTTTGATATCCACAAACAATTGATGGCTGCGCGATGCGTGGTTGCTGCCATTCAATGTACCGCGATAAACAAAGCCAACTTGATCTACAAAGCCCGCATTGTTGGGGCCAATACTTTTTTCCAGCCAATCCAACAGCGAATGAGGGACAACCGCCGGCGTGTATTTGCTATAGAGACTGGCTCCAAGTTTTTCCGCACCGATTTGCAAATAGAGGTCTATATCGCCGCTATTGCGCTGCCAGGGTAGTGACAGCCACATGTAGCCCTTGGCACGCTCTTCACCATTGACGAACTCCAATGCACCGCTGTTAACGTAAATTTGGTTTTTATCCGGTTGCAGCCACCAAGCCACCTGCCCTTTCGCCTGCTTGTACTCCATAGGTGCGGAATAGGTAGGGTAATAGTGCATGCTAAAGCCGTTGCGGCTATCAATATCGACAAAACCACCATCTTGCGTCGCATGTACAAATCCATCCACAGTGCGCAAAGCCGGTACACCTTGCCAAGCGTTAACACCAACGTTGGAGAGATTCGCTTGCAGCTCCCAAGCCTTAGGGTTTTGCGTGGGGATGGCGACTTGTACATTCAGCAACTCGCCTTCAGGGCTGAGTTGACGCATCACTTCGCGCAAATGACCTTCGCCCAACACCCCAGCGCTATCCAGTGTTTGATTGAAACGCTGCAAATCCAGTTCGGGTAAATGCAGCAGCACTGGCTCAGAAAAACTGGCGGCCGACGCCGCAAAGCTAAGTTTTTCGACCTTGTGCTGATTGATCTTGGCACCGACCTGCTGTAACGCCAACTGCCATTGCCCACTGTAAAGCCAATGACCGACTATATCTGTAGTAAAGCTATCTAAGGTTAAGGCTTGGCCAAGAATAGGAACACTAAGACGTTGGATACCAATCTTGCCCTCAACATTCAGCCCCTCGTGATGAGGACGGCTGGTAAACCATAAGCTGGCATCAAGCGCGCCTTCACTGTGGACTTCCGCTTTAATACCTCGCAACAAAAATGCCGTGGTTGCCGCAATGGGCTCATCAGTCGGGAATTGTTTGAGCTGTACGAACGCTTTACTGCTAAAGCTCTCTTTATGACGAGGATCGCCTTGGCCTTCAGCAACCAAGCTCAAGGTATTGGGGTTGCCGTCCACATCAACGTGCAGCGAGAGGCGATGAAAATCGCCAGCGTTTTCCATTCTCAACAGCTGTGTGTCCAGCGTGGTGGTGGCGCCAGATGCAAAATGAAAGTTGAGCTTACTTTTGGAAAACTCGATGCGACGCGATAAGAGCGACATATCGATTAAATAATCCAACTGTGCGCCCTGATCATCCTCGGCTTTTACTTTGCGCGGAATACCCGAAACTTGCCAAAAACCATCATCCGTCTGCAAGAAATCCATCTGTACTTGATCAAGCTGAAGGGCACTCCACACCAAACGGAAGTGCGCAAAAGACCCCAACAAATCCAGACGCATTTGGCCGTGGCCGAGCGCGATAATGGGTTTATCGGTTTGGCTGAGAATGCGCACATTTCGCACCTCTACCATAGGCTTCAAACCAACCCATTCAGCGCTAATTGCACCTATGCTCACCTTGGCATTGAGCTTGTTGGAAAGGTAGCCGCTGAGTTCTTGCGGATATTCCGCTAACAGATGGGAGAAACTGCGCCCAGCCTGAACCACCACAGCCATGCTGATAGCGGCCAGTGCGAACAACAAATAAAACCACTTAATGAGTTTGCGAGCGTAAGTGGTCATAAAAATACAGATGTCATGCTAATCGGTAATTCCTGAAAATCGGTGTTTCTTACATCTAATTTGGTCTTAACCCGTATGGAGCTTGCGTAATACGGGAATTAATTTCCCCGTAATGCGCTACGCTCCTTACGGGCTACACCAACACAATATCGTACTGTTCCTGAGTGAATAAATTCTCCACCTGGAACTCAATAGTTCGACCAATAAATGCCTCCAAATCGGCAACGTAAGCAGCCTCTTCATCAAGCAATCTATCGACAACCAACGGCGCTGCAAGCACCAAAAACTTCTGGTTATCGTAGGAGCGCGACTCGCGCAGAATCTCGCGGAAAATCTCATAACACACAGTCTCCGCCGATTTTACTTGGCCGCGACCGGCACAGACCGGGCAAGGTTCGCACAGCATTTGACCGAGGGATTCACGGGTTCGCTTGCGCGCCATTTCCACCAAGCCTAATTCCGACACGCCGGTAATGCGGGTTTTGGCGTGATCTTTTTCCAGCGCTTTTTCCAGCGTGCGCAAGACTTGGCGCTGGTGCTCTTGATCCTGCATATCGATAAAATCGAGGATGATAATCCCGCCCAAATTGCGCAACCTTAATTGGCGAGCAATAGCGGTGGCCGCTTCCAGATTGGTTTTGAAAATTGTTTCTTCTAAATTGCGATGACCTACGAACGCACCGGTGTTTACATCCACCGTGGTCATGGCTTCGGTCTGTTCGATAATCAAATAGCCGTTGGATTTGAGCGGCACGCGGGTATCTAGCGCGCGGCGAATCTCTTCTTCCACGCCGTATAAATCCAGCAGCGGACGACCGCCGGTATAGCATTCAATATGATCGACTAACTGCGGCGAATAGTTACTCGCAAAATCCAGCATTTGCTGGAAGGTTAAGCGCGAATCCACACGGATTTTGTCGATAGGTGCGCGAGCTAAATCCCGCAAGGCACGCAGGTAGAGCGGCATATCTTTATGGATCACACCGGGCACAGGAATACTGCTGAGCTTTTCGCTCAAGTCTGACCAAAGTTTCTGCAGAAAGGGGATATCCGCCAAAATAGCTTCAGCAGTAGCACCTTCCGCGACAGTGCGAACAATAAAGCCGCCGGTAACGGCATATTGCTCCGTAGCGCTGTCCATAATGGCGCGCAGCCGATCGCGCTCTTGATCGTCCTCAATACGCACAGATACACCTATGTGGTTGCTATTGGGCATATAAACCAAATAGCGAGAGGACAAGGTGAGATGGGTTGTCAGGCGTGCGCCTTTGGTACTAATGGGATCTTTGGCAACCTGAACCAAAATAGTTTGGCCTTCGCGCACAAGGCTGCGAATGTCGGGAATTTCTGCCGTGCGCGGCTCACCTTCGGGGGCTTCAGGCACCATATCAGCCGCGTGAATAAAGCCGGTACGCTCCAATCCAATATCCACAAATGCGGCTTGCATACCTGGCAGTACCCGCACAACTTTGCCTTTGTAGATATTACCGACATAGCCTTTACCGTGGCTGCGCTCGATATAAAGCTCTTGTACCACACCGTTTTCAACGAGCGCGACACGGGTCTCCACGGGGGAGACGTTGATAAGAATCTCTTCACTCATAGTGAAATTGCCTACCCTGCTTTTACCGTTAAATGGATTGCCAATAGGAAACGCCAAACTCTGCCAAAAGCGCTACCGTCTGCTCAATGGGTAAGCCCACTACGCCCGTATAACTACCACGAATTTGTTGCACAAATACCGCGCCTAAACCTTGGATCGCATAGCCTCCCGCTTTATCGCAAGGCTCTCCTGTTTTCCAATAAGCGGCAATTTCATGTTCATCTAGCGGACGAAAGACCACATCGGTCACCGAAAGTTTTATGCTGCATTGATCTTCTATCACCACAGCCACTGCAGTCATAACCTGATGATCAGTGCCAGCGAGCTTACGCAGCATAAGCGCACCATGTTCAGCATCACGTGGCTTTTCCAAAATCTCGTTGTTGATGACAACAATCGTGTCTGCACCCAATACCGGAGCCACTTGCAACTGCTGACGTTCAACATTGGCCCAACCCGCACGTGCTTTTTCTTGTGCGAGGCGCTGTACATAATCACTTGGAGATTCATGAATCCGCGGCACTTCTACAACATCAGCGTTAATCACTTGGTGCGCAACACCAATTTGCTGAAGCAGCTCACGTCGGCGTGGCGATTGGGACGCAAGATAAATGGACGGAGGATATTGCGGGGTCACGTCTGAACTCCTACTGAACGCAGTGGGTAATGCTGCTTTTAAAATTATCATTAACCGCAAGATTAACAGGCATGCCTTAAACCAGTATTAGGTAATGCGATAGTGGCTACTCACACGCTCCAGTAACAGCCGCAGCACAGGCCAAATCAACGCACTGGTGAAAGCGGGGGCCAAAAATACCAACCCCGATAAGGGCCGGCCGGCCATGCTCTGCACCCAGTTTCCTGGCAACTGAGCTAATCCCACCAACACAAAAATCCAGCAAGACTCTTTCCAGAGCGCAAAATTTCGCACACGTTGATAAGACAATATGCAAATGTAGGACACAATCACCAATGAAAGACTGTGCTGTCCAAAAACAGCACCCTCTAGCAAATCTTGATACAACCCCACAAAACACAAAAAAAATAAGCTGATGGTTAGCGGAAAAATCGATATCCAAAAAATGGCAACCAAAAGCACAAACTCAGGCCGCCACCAGCGCCAATCCAAGGGAAGTGGATAGACCGCAAGCACAAAGGCAATAGCAAAACTAGCCAGAATAATAAGATAGCTATTCCAATGATGAGGAATCATTAATGCGCCGCCGCAGAAGATGCTGACGAAGAAGAAGGAGTTTGATCTACCGGCTGGGTATGGGTATCAAAGACCAACAACACATGACGGCTACGATCCAAGCGCGCCATTGGGCGAGCCACAACACGCGCAAACGCCTGACCGGAATTGCGCACAACCTGCTCAACCTCTGCAACAGGGTAGCCAACTGGAAATCGCTCGCCCAGACCAGAGCTCACCAAAATATCACCTTCGCGGATGTCGGCGTTGATTGACACATGGCGCAAACTCAAGCGGTTCAAATCGCCCGTACCTTCGGCAATCGCACGTACACCATTGCGATTCACTTGCACAGGAATGGCGTGAGTAGAATCTGAAATCAGCAATACGCGACTGCTGTCCTCATCAACCTCAACCACCTGCCCCATCAAACCAAAGGCATCAAGCACTGGCTGGCCTTCATAAACACCTTCCCGGCTACCACGATTGATCATGACCACATGACTGAGCGGATTGGGGGAAACGCCCATCAACTCGGCAATCAACACTTTGTCCTGCAGCATATCTTTGCCATTCAGCAACTGACGCAAGCGCACGTTTTCCGCCGCCAAGGCTGCCATCTGTTGTTGCTTGCGCTGGTAAATCAGGACTTCAATTTTCAAGCGCTCGTTTTCGGCGCGCAGATCCTTTTCCGATGCAAACGCACTGCTACCCCACTCCCCCAGACGATGCGGAATATCGGTAACCTGATAAAAAGGAACGGCAAGGAAATTCAGTTGCTGGCGCACTTGTTTGAGCCAAGGCGTATAGAGCCCGACTAGAATGAGCGCCATAGAGGCAGCAATCAACACCACTACTCGTGTGGTAATTGAGGTGCTGTTGGTAAATAGGGGTTTGATGGCAGTATCTCCCGTAAAAGCAAAACGCTGGCAAATGCCAGCGCTTCATTCCAAATCTGGGATCTTACGACGACAGCAAATCAATGCGTTTGTCGTTCATCTCCATTGCCATACCGCCACCGCGGGCAACACAGGTCAATGGATCTTCAGCGACAATGAACGGCAGGCCAGTTTCGTGTGACAATAAACGGTCGATATCGCGCAACAAAGCACCACCACCGGTTAGCACTACACCGCTTTCCGCGATATCTGAAGCCAATTCTGGTGGAGACTGCTCCAAAGCGCTCTTAACCGCTTGAACGATCCCCGCCAATGGCTCTTGCAGGGCTTCGAGGATTTCGTCTGAACTGAGGGTAAAGCTACGTGGCACACCTTCGGCGAGATTGCGACCACGCACATCGATTTCACGGATTTCACTGCCAGCGAACGCGCAGCCAATTTCTTGCTTGATGCGCTCAGCCGTTGCATCACCAATCACACTGCCGTAGTTGCGGCGCACATAGTTAACGATAGATTCGTCGAAGCGGTCACCGCCGATACGTACAGAATCTGAGTAAACCACGCCATTCAAAGAGATAACGGCGATCTCGGTGGTACCGCCGCCGATATCAACCACCATAGAACCGCTTGCTTCAGCGACTTTCAAACCAGCACCAATCGCCGCTGCCATTGGTTCTTCAATCAAACGTACTTCGCGTGCACCGGCACCGATTGCAGACTCGCGGATTGCACGTTTTTCAACTTCGGTAGAAAGGCAAGGAACACTGATCAGAACGCGGGGGCTTGGGTTGAACCAGCTGTTTTCGTGAACTTTTTTGATGAAGTGCTGAAGCATTTTTTCAGTCACTTGGAAATCTGCAATCACGCCGTCTTTAAGCGGGCGAATGGCGGTGATATTGCCCGGGGTACGGCCCAGCATACGCTTAGCCTCAATGCCTACCGCTTCTACGGTTTTACGGCCATCGTGATGGCGAATCGCCACTACAGAAGGTTCGTTAAGAACAATACCGCGGCCGCGAACATAAATCAGGGTGTTGGCGGTGCCGAGGTCAATGGAAAGATCGTTAGAGAAAGCTCCACGCAAGGATTTGATGAACATGAAGATGCGGCCTTAATTAATCTGAATTAGCAACTGTGGCTGGTAAAGTGCGGCAGTATAAGGGAAATTTGCGCGTAAGTCGGCCTCTTTTTGCGCACTTTTTTACAAATTTTCAGCATTTTTTCACAGAAGCGAAAACTGGCCAAAACTAGGTGGAGACGGGAAAGAAGACAGCTTGAAGAAGACTAAAACCAAAGCGAGGGAACTTAACGCATATCCGTCCAGGCTGATTCCGCCATCCACTCATCAATTTGCGCCAAAGCCATGGGGCGACCTATGTGATAGCCCTGAGCTTCATCGCACCCCATTGAGGATAGACGCTCTATTAACGCGGCATTTTCTACCCCCTCTGCAACCACTTTTAAGCTTAAGCTATGGGCGAGATGGATAGTGGACTCTACGATCAATTCATCTTGTTTATCTTCCAGCATATTGCGAATAAACGAGTAATCGATCTTCAAGGTTTGTACGGGTAATTTTTTCAAATAGGCGAGCGACGAATAGCCCGTACCGAAATCATCAATGGATAATTGTGTACCCAGATCATGCAATTGCTGCAACACACGCAAGGCTCGCGCAGGGTCACTCATAATCGAGCTTTCGGTAATTTCTAACTCCAAAGAATTCGCAGGCAACCCATATTTTTGCAACAAAGTGCGCACTAATTTGGGCATGTTTTCATCGAGCAAATTGCGCGCGGATAAATTCACCGCAACACTGACATTCACCCCCTGCGAATGCCACAAACAGCACTGCGCGATACTTTTTTCAAGCACCCAAGCGGTGAGCGGATGAATTAAACTCGTCACCTCTGCGATAGGAATAAAATCATTCGGCGGTACAAAACCTAATTCGGGATGATTCCAGCGCAAGAGCGCCTCAAAACCATAAAAGGTTTTGCTGTCTAATTTTACTTTGGGTTGATAATACAAACACAACTGATCTTCGCGAATTGCGCGACCCAACTCACTCATCATCGCCAAACGTTTTGGCGAATGCGGGTCAATTTCCGGCTTATAAACAGCAATACCAGACATTTGCTCTTTAGCGTGATACATGGCCACATCGGCAAAGCGCATTAATTCGTTGACATCTGCCGCTTGAGTGGGCGCCAAGACTATTCCAATACTCGCACTAATTTCTGCGCAAAACACTTCCAAATCAAATTCCAAACGCAGCGCATCCAAAATACAATGTGCAAATACAACTGCATGTTGTTGATTGCGAATACTCGGCAAGAAAATAGCAAATTCATCACCGCCCATGCGGGCCACTGTGCCGTGAATTTCATTCATTTCTGATTTAATTCGCGGACCAATTAATTGCAACAAGCGATCACCCACTTGATGCCCAAGCGTATCGTTAATTTCTTTAAATCTGTCTAAATCAATAAACAGCAGCGCCCCGAGCACCTCATCTTCACGCGCGTAAAAACGCTCTATTTCTTGGTAAATATAAGCGCGATTAGGCAAGCCTGTGAGCGAATCATGCAGAGAAATATGTTCGAGGCGATGCTCATAACGCTTGCGTACAGTCACATCTTTCGTTGTACCCCACACCCGCGTCAGAGAATTGTTTTCGATAACGCCAACGCAGGATATTTGGAAATAATAACGACGGCCTTTGCTGTCCTCACGAATAATATCGTGATCCACCATTTGATATTTGTTTTTCACAAAATATTGCAAATCAAACACGTAGCGCGTAGAGCCACTCTCACGCAAACCTTGCCCAAGTAGATCTTGTAGCGAATGAGCGCCCAACATGGTCACTAACATTTTATTGCCTTGAGAAAGACTGGCTCGCTCAGCCATTAAATCGACTTGCAGCTCTATGCTGTGATCTAAAGAGATCGGCGGCACCATGTCGTAACACCAAATGGCTTCGCTACTGTTGGCAATAAAGGCTTTGTAACTCGCCTCGCTTTCTTGCAATTCGCGCTGCTGCTTTAACAAAATATCTAAGGCATTTTCTTCACGCGATCGATCTTGCAATTGAATAAGTACACGCTCTAATTCACCGTACCTGTTTCGAATAGGCAATAGGCTTGCACGCAGGCTAATTTTTTTATCAGCAAGATTAAATTTTTTGGCAGAAAAAGATTTAACAATGGTATTTAACGAGTAACTGAGATCTACACTCAGAGTTTCACAGGATCTATATACTTTTTGCAAAAGCTCTGGAAACTCAGTAACCGCAAGCAGTTGTTTATCACGCAATAGATTATAGCGGCCAATGGCTGCACTAATTTTTCGGGAATTAAGATCAAATAATTTTTCAAACGCATTATTGGCTTGTAGCAAAACGCCGTTTGCATCTGTCATTAAACTTGCGATGGGGTTTTCGGCAAACAAGGTGCGCAACAAACTGCTGCTCGTCTCCACGCCAGGGTTCGCCAGCCAGTGCGTGTTGGGTACAGTAACGCCTTCAAACTGTCGGCATTTACCCTGCGTAAGCCGTCCAATAAAGCGTACCCGATATTCACCATCCTCACCGGAACACTTTACCTCGCAAGCACGAACACCTAGATCACAATCGACAGGGTCGGAATTGAACGTCTGCAAAAAGATATATCTGTCGGCGGGGTTCAATACTTCAAATAGCGAGGACAACTGCGAGAACGGATTCGAATAGCCCTTAAACACAAGCGGAAATTCTTTGGAAAAAGATAAGGCTCCCGAGTCAACATCGAATCGCCACGCCGCCACATCAGGCGCCAAAAGGGCATATTCCAAACTGAGCGGATTAAGCTCTTCAGGGCTGGAGGAATGTGGTTGTTGGTAACTCATAGGCAACAGAAAAACTCAGGAATAAAATGTATCAGTCCTGAGTCTAGCCAATGATTTTGATTTAGCTGAAAGAATTTGTTGCTATGGGAATTGCGTGAATCAAAACTTTTGATGCCAGAAACGTCGCATTTATCAACAACTTACAAAAGCAGAGCCGAGGCTAATAGTGCGGGGGGCGCTCATTGGCAACCAGATCGCCGCCATCCCCCTGTGAAAACGAAAGTTCGTCAATACGCTTGGCCAGTAAGCGCATTTGTTGTTGCAACTGGATAATATCGGCGTCCTGCTTGGTAATCACTTGATTTAGCTGCTGAATCGTATCTTCTTGATAGGCGATACGGGTTTGCAAATCGATCAAATCTTCAGCGAAGTCATTCATCATTACTCTCCCAACACAGCATAAGCGGCATCGATCAACCTGACCGCGCGCTCGTCGATTAAAATATTCTGCCCCATACGCGAGGTTACATAGCCGAAACCCAATTGGTAGTCCGGATCTGCAAAGCCTACACAACCACCCGCTCCGGGATGCCCAAAAGCGCGTTCGCCACGCCCGTAACGGCAATCAGGCCGATTAGCTTGCGACAACATAAACCCGTGACTGAAGCGCAAGGGCAATCCCAATACCTGATCTTGGCTGAAGGTTTGCTCTTGCGAGCAAAGCGCCAACACATCGGGCGGTAACATTTCCCCATTTGCCAAGGCACCGTAAATAGCCGCGATTGCCTGCGCATTGGCATGAGCATTGGCAGCCGGAATTTGCGCCTGCCGCCAAGCTTGGGTATTGGTCGCCGTCATTAAACTGATGGGATTGCAAAAAGCGCGATTGGTGACGCCGCGCGGATCAGCTTTCATCAATTTGCCGAGCGCAACACTATCGGCACCATTGCTTTCGGTCACAGTCATAGTGCGCTTTAAAGGACCGGTATCGGCAATCGCACTTAGCGCCGAATCAGGCACACCAAAATGGCAAACTACCCCCAAAGGTGCAGCGACCTGTGCTTGGAAATAATCGTTAAAACTCGCGTACCCACTCACGCGGCGCACCAACTCACCCAAAATCCAACCGTACATAAACGGTGAATAGCCCTGACCGCTGCGCGGCTCCCACCAAGGCGTTTCGCTGGCGGCAGCGGCGGTCATAGCATCCCAATTAAAAATCTGGTCATCGGTAATGTGTTGATGGAAAGCCGACAGTCCGCTGCGATGGGACAGCACATCGCGAACTGTTATAGCGGCCTTATCGCCCTGTGCAAATTCAGGCCAGTAGCGGGCGATGGGAGCATCCAACTCCAGCCTACCCTGCGCCACTAACTGCAAAACACAGAGCGCAACCAGACCCTTGCCCGTTGAGAAAATATTGACAATGGTGTGCTCATCCCAAGGCTGATTAGCAACGCTCGCCAACCGATTGCTGCGCTCGCCCGCCCAGATATTCACTACCAACTCGCCCGCGTGATAAAGCGCTACACCTGCACCCTGCTCGCCTTGCGCAAAATTGGTCGCGAATGCATCGACAACCGGCTGCCATTTGGGCGACCACACACCTTCTACGTTCATCAAAAAACCTTTAACTAAAATTCAGCCGGCATTCTAACAGTTGATTCGAATCTTGCGCGCTCAAATTATGACCTATACTAAATCGACACACCTTGTTGGAGAACATTGACATGAAGGGGATAGTATTCCGCGAGTTTACTGAAATGGTTGAAAGCCAATTTGGCGAAGAGATGGTGGATGATCTCATTGAAACCACTCAACCCCAATCTGGTGGAAGCTACACCACCGTGGGAACTTATGATCATCGCGAATTAGTGGCAATGGTAGGAGTGCTTAGCGAGAGAACTGGCATCGCGGGTGATGCGCTTGTGCGTCAATTCGGAAAACATTTAGCAGATGTATTTTCTAAAAAATTTCCCGCCTTTTTTGACGACTGCCCCAATATTATTGAATTTCTAAAAAAAATTGATAATCACATCCACGTAGAAGTAAAAAAACTTTACCCTGATGCAGAACTACCTAAGTTTTCTTATGTAGAACGCAGCGATCAGGAGTTTGAATTAATTTATGAATCACAGCGAAATTTTGCAGATTTAGCACATGGGTTGATTGAAGGTTGTGCGGCTTATTTTAATGAGGATTTTTTAATTAGCCGAGAAAACATGACAAACGAAAACAACATAGCTATCTTCAAATTACGCAGACTAGATTAATGACCAACGATATTGACGTTTACAAACGGCGTTACGATCGAGAAAAATCCGCCAGACAGCAGGCAGAGTTATTGCTAGAAACAAAAAGCACAGAGCTTTATCGTTTAAACGAAGCGCTAACAAACCTTACGGCAGATTTAGAGCAAAAAGTTCTGCAAAGAACGCAAGAACTTAAAACAGCTCGCGATCAAGCAGTCGCTAGCAACGAAGCGAAAAGTCTTTTTCTGGCAAACATGAGCCACGAAATAAGAACACCTATGAATGGAATTTTGGGTGTGGTTCATTTATTAGAATCAAGCCCACTCTCTGAACACCAACATCGCCTACTCAATACCGCGAAAGAATCGGGTGAGCTACTCCTGGCAATTATCAATGACATTTTGGATGTGAGCAAAATTGAAGCGGGTGAACTCACGCTCGAACATATCTACTTTGATATTGCAGAAACGATTAATAGCGTGGCAGATACATTTTTAATTGCAGCTCAACAAAAGAACCTCAGCCTTACAAGACTCTTAGATTCGCAAATACCCCGGACAATAGCGGGAGACCCAACGCGAGTCCGCCAAGTTCTCTACAATCTCATTAATAACGCCATAAAATTTACCCAACAGGGTTCAATTACCATTTCGGCAAAAATGTGTGACGACCAATTTATCGAAATTTCTGTAAGTGATACAGGCATTGGGATAGCGCCCGATAAAATTGCGCACATTTTTTCTCCGTTTGCTCAAGCCGATAATAGTATCACTCGGAAGTTTGGCGGCACTGGTCTTGGCCTTGCAATCTGTTCGCACTTTACAAAAAAAATGGGCCGAGAAATTCGTGCATCTAGCACTTTAGGGCAAGGCTCGATATTCACGTTTTGGTTGGATACGAATGCCACTCCGAACGAAGCAATCGTACAGGCAAAGCAACCCCTTGAATCCGCTCCTCAATTTGTAGAAAATTTAATCATGCTGGTGGATGACAATCCAGTTAACCGCGAGATCGGCAGTGAAATATTGCGCGCACAAGGTTTAATTGTCGATTGCTTTGAAAATGGCCAAGAAGCTCTAGATGCTTTACCACTTAAAGAATATCGCGCCGTGTTAATGGATGTTCAAATGCCGGTGATGGATGGGCTCACCGCAACACGGGCAATTCGAGCGATAGACCGCTATGCACAACTTCCCGTTATAGCTATGACGGCTCATGCACGCAAAGAGGATTTTGTAAAAAGCCTAGATGCGGGTATGAATGCCCATCTCACAAAACCGATTGAACCCCGAAAAATATTTTCTTTATTGCAACAATGGATTCCAATAGTTTCAAAAACAACGGAGCCTCATAATCTAAGCACTGAGAGTGCAGATAAAAATAGCACCACACCGCCAAACCAAACAGGCAACACCCGCAATGGTATAGACGGCTTTGCGGAAATTGACATTAAAGAAGCCTTATTGAGAACCAACAATAACCGAGAGCTGCTCCAAAAAGTGTTAGTTATGTTTTCAAACACACACAAAGATGATGCTGAAAAATTTGCAGCTTATTTGAAAGATAATGACTTCGAAAAAATTCAGGCTTTAGCTCACAAACTAAAAGGCAGTAGCGCAACAGTGGGCGCTAAAAAAACATCTCAAGCAGCAACTCAACTAGACAAAGCTTGTAAAGAGAAAACTTACGCTGAATGCAATCAACTTATAAAGCAGACAATTCTCGCCTTAGAATCGGTCATTCAAGAAATAAATAGTATCGCCACGTCTAAATCGCCGCTCCTCGAATAGTCGCCCATTCGATTTCGACAAATATAGCTTCAAAACATAAATCATGCGTGGCAAAAGACAAAAATCAACTTTCTTGTAGGATTAAAAAGCTCTAAGATTGCCACCCTTGAATGAGGTAGCACCATGAGCAAAGACAAAAACTCCCGCTTGGTTTACTCCACCGAAACCGGCCGCATTAAAGACGAAAAAGTCACAGCATCAATTCCCGCTGGCGATGGCATAGTGCGAATCCGCCGCGAAACCGCTGGCCGCAACGGCAAAGGTGTAACGACAATTACCGGCATTCCTGCTGATGAAGCCGAATTAAAAAACATCGCCAAAGCGCTCAAACAAACTTGCGGCGTAGGCGGTTCAGTAAAAGATGGCGTGATAGAAATTCAAGGTGATCAACGCGAAAAAATCAAAGCCGATTTAGAAAAGCGTGGTTTCACTGTGAAGCTTGCAGGCGGTTAAAAAAGATGGAGAACGGCCAACCCGATTCAGCAATTTTGCTCGAACTCGCCAACACCAAAATGCCCTTTGGAAAATATGCCGGACGTGTTTTGATGGATCTACCCGAACCCTATTTGGTGTGGTTTCATCAGCAAGGCTTTCCGAAAGGAAAACTTGGTGAGCAATTACAATTTTTGTACGAAATAAAATTAAATGGATTGGAGGGATTATTAAAACCTTTGCGAGATCGCAATTAATTTTCAGTTTTCATTTGCAAATACTGATTCGGCGCAATGCCGAAAATCCGCTTAAACATGGCTGAAAATGCACTCGGGCTAGCGTAGCCAAGCGCATCTGAAATCCGCGCAATAGATTCACCTCTACCCAACCGACAAATCGCATCGGCAATTTGTACTTGCTGCACCCACTGGCGATATTTCAAGCCGGTTTCTTTCGGAAATAGACGAATTAAGGTTCTTGCGCTGGCGCCAGCTGCATCCGCTAATTCTTCGATAGTACGATTCACACCCGGCGAATTCATAATGGAATGACACACAGTTTGCAGGCGACGATCTTGCGGCCAAGGAATTTCCACCGAGTGTGTTGCAGCGCGATTAATCTCCATCAAAATTAATGCAGTTAGATGTTCACCGCGCCCCGGCACGGGGTATTCAGCCGGCTCTTCAATCAACCCTAAAATCAATTCGCGCAGTAAACTTGAAACCGAAATTGCGCGGCATTCTTGCCCCAGTGCGACAGGTACATCCGTAGTCACGTATAGGGTGCGCATCTCCAAATCGCTCATCATAAAGGCGTGATGCTCAACATTCGCTGGCACCCAAAGTGCGCGTTGCGAGGGAATCGTCCACACGCTGTTGGGCGTCAGCACGCGCATCACGCCCTCCACAGCATAAAGCAGCTGCGCACGCGGATGTGTGTGTGGCGAGGTGTGATCCCCCATTTTATAGCGCCCCGCCCAAGCCACTATGGGGCGCGGAACAATTTGCAACTCCTCGGGGCTCATATGGGTGGTAACGGGCATGGGAAATCTCCAAGGGAAAACAGCTTGTCACTTATTCGATAGTTTATGTCATTTCCGTTTTTTCCAACACTTTATACTGATCGCTCAATCCGCTTTTGACCCAGAGTTTTTTATGAGCAAGATGGAAAGCATCCCCCAAATACCAACCCAGCAACCGGCGTTTGATAGCGCCAAACTGATCCTGCCTGTAGTCGGTGCTGTGAGTTTTGTGCATCTTTTGAACGACTTGATCCAAGCGGTTTTACCTTCCATCTATCCCATGCTCAAAGCCGATTACGCCTTGAGTTTTACGCAAGTGGGCTTGATAACACTGGTGTTTCAGCTGACCGCTTCGGTGTTGCAACCGGGCATAGGCTTTTATACGGATAAACACCCCAAGCCTTATTTATTGCCCTTTGGCATGGTGTTTACGCTGGTGGGTTTGATCATGTTGTCATTCGTAAACAGCTTTGCGTTAATTCTGATTGCATCGGCTTTTATTGGTTTGGGATCTTCCGCATTTCACCCTGAAGCCTCGCGGATTGCGCGCACAGCATCAGGCGGGCGATTCGGTTTTGCGCAGGCGTTTTTCCAGGTGGGAGGCAACACTGGCTCAGCACTTGGCCCCTTGTTAGCCGCAGCAATTGTGATTCCTCGCGGGCAACCGGCCATCGCGTGGTTCACGATTTTTGCGGTGATCGGCATTATTGTGCTGTTCAACGTAAGCCGTTGGGTTGTCCGTACGCACGCCGCATTAAAGGCCAACGGCAAACAGCAACGCCAATCCAATTTGTCGCGTACACAAGTGATCAGCGCCTTGTCGGTTTTGGCGCTATTAGTGTTCTCCAAATACGTTTATATGACCTGTTTGAGCAGCTATTACACCTTTTACTTGATCGAAAAATTCCAACAGCCCGTCGCCAGCGCCCAACTGTTTTTGTTCCTGTTTTTAGCGGCGGTTGCGGTTGGAACTTTCGCCGGTGGCCCGATTGGTGATCGTATTGGTCGTAAGCTTTTGTTGTGGATTTCAATCCTCGGCGTAGCGCCGTTTACCTTGTTGCTGCCCTACTGCAATTTGTTTTGGACGGGTGTCATCACGGTGTTTATCGGTTTGGTTTTGTCATCGGCCTTCTCGGCGATTATCGTCTTCGCGCAGGAATTAGTGCCGGGCAAAGTGGGATTAATCTCAGGCATTTTTTACGGTTTGATGTTTGGTTTTAGCGGGATATCAGCAGCAGCTTTGGGCGCATTAGCGGATTCGACCGATATTATTTTTGTTTTTAAATGCTGCTCGTTTTTGCCGCTGTTGGGGATAGTGACGGTGTTTTTGCCGAAGGTTGAATATTCCAAGTACTAAATGTCTTTTTCCCCCATTCATATGGGAATCGTCATCCTCGCGCAGCGGGGATCCAGCTGTTAAAAATCAAAGTCAAAAGCTGGATCCCCGCTGCGCGAGGATGACGACTCCCTATTTAATTAAGCTCACCAATACCCTCACTATAAATACCAATCCGCCACTGGCCTACTTCTTGCTCAATCCCTCTCAAATGCATTTGACCGACGTTTTTCTGACAGAGAGGCCCAATATCATGGATTCACAAACTCTTATTCAATTAACTGACACCTCGCTCAAAATTGGGCTGGGCGCATTGATTGCGGCGCTGGTTGCCTGGTTGATTCTGTGGCGAAGTGGCCAAGCGCAGAGCGGGCCGAGAGAGAATCGCCGCCTACAAATTTTGGAAGAAGTCTCCGCGCAGGTGGGTACAGTTACCCACATCTTCGCCAAATATTCGTCGCTGGTCGTTGAGTCTATCCAATTCGGCGAACGCTGGCCGTCTGCTCGCCGTCAAGAATTGGACGTGGTTAATACTGAGCTGGTCAACGAGTTCCGCAAGCTAGCCGATGCTGAGGCCAAGTTGTTGATGCTAGGTGAGAAAAATCTCGAACGCAGCCTGCGTTTATACGGCGCTAAAATCGCCGTATTCCGCAAGCAAGTTTACGTGTGCCGCAAAGATATCAGCCACGAGCAAATCACCACCCTGAAAATGGGGGTAACCCAAGTCCGTGAAGCTTTTTACGATATGCTGAGCCGCAAGTACGACCGCCTATTGGCAACAAATTAATTTCACGCTAATTTTTGCTTGAGCATAACCCCTGCAGTGTTCTACCCTGCGGGGGTTATTTTTTGCAGAGCCTTTTTGTGCGAAACATCCTCCATTATAAAGCCGTGGCCTTTATTGCCCTCGCCCTCTGGCTCATTGCCGGCTGGAGCGGTGCGCACGGCCATTTGTGTTTTGATGGACAAGAGCCTCCCATGACAGTACACATGGATGCGCTCGGAGAACATTTGCAACACAAAGCTAGCGAACAACATGTGGATGCAGATCTGGATTTAAGCCAATCTCTAATTGTTAAAATTGTGAAAATCGATTTACCTTTATTGGTTGCGGCTGCACTGCTGCTTGCTCTTTTATTTAAGCAATCAACAACTTTCGTTACATGTTACTCCCGCGTTTTTTCTTCACGCTTAATTGGTTTACGCCCACCACTGCGTGCCCCTCCTGTATTTCCAGCTTGATCCTTAAAACAATTCGCTTTTAATTTCAATCAATAATTTATTCGCTTTCTCTCAGAAGGATGAAATGAATTGCTGGAGAATTTCATGAACAGCTTTCCCAAAGTGATAGCTTTATGTGCTATCGCATTTGTATCCTATTCTGCAAACGCGCAAAACCCATTGCGCTTGCAAGATGCCATTCAACTTACTCTAAAAAATAATCCACAACTTGCAGGCTATGAATTTCGTGCACAAGCCTTACAAGGTGAATTGCAAACAGCGGAATTAAAACCGCAATTACGCGCAAGCGCCCATCTTGAAAATATTGCGGGCAGCGGTGAATTTAAAGGTGTAGATGCAGCTGAACTAACCCTGTCGCTATCATCGGTTATTGAACTCGGAGACCAGCGCGCTGCACGCACGGGCTTGGTCACTGCGCGCCAACAACAATTGCAATCTAGCCAACGCTTGCTCACCTTGGATACGCTCACACAAGTCACTCAGCAATTTATTGCACTCGCCGCAGCGCAAGAAGAATTGAAACTTTTGCAGCAACACCAGCAACTTGCGCAAGCCAATGTCAACTCACTCACCCAACAAGTACAAGCAGGCCGAACGGCTGAAGCTGATTTGTTGCGCGCAAAAGCAGCTTTAGTGCGCGCGGATATCGCCATACAAAAAAATCGTCAGGCATTCCAAGCTGAGCGTATAAAACTCAGCGCATTCTGGGCAGATACATCGCCAGCGTTTACACAAGTGCAAGCTGATTTATTTGCGCTGGCTGAACTACCAAGAATCGATAATCTTATCCAACAATTAGATAGCAACCCCGATCTTGCAGTATTGGGCGATGAAGTTGTTTTACGCAAAGCACAAGTGAGACAAGCGCAAGCA
This sequence comes from Cellvibrionaceae bacterium, assembly GCA_021151525.1. Taxonomy (GTDB): domain Bacteria; phylum Pseudomonadota; class Gammaproteobacteria; order Pseudomonadales; family Cellvibrionaceae; genus Cellvibrio. The sequence goes on from JAGKXD010000006.1 coordinate 63,190, forward strand.
GAGCGCAGCACCAATTTGGAATGGAGCGCTGGCGTTCGCCGCTTGCAATTGAGCGATGATTCCGCACTAGTGATGGGCTTGAGCATGCCACTGGGTTCTGCGCAGCGCGCACGCGGTGCAATTGCTACCGCGAGAGCAGAACAATCAGGTGTTGAGCAAGAGCAATCAGCCACCCGCATAAAACTGCAAGCGCAATTAATTAGTTTGCACAGCGCTTACCAGCAAGCCTTAAACGAAGTGAACTCGTTGCGCACGCAAGTGATACCCGCACTACAGCAAGCTACGCGCTCAACTGCCAATGCATTTAACCAAGGGCGCTACAGCTACCTCGAACTTAATTTCGCGCAGCGCGAGCTACTCGATGTGCAAATAGCGCTCATCGAAAGCGCTGCTCACGCGCAACTTATTCACAACGAAATAGAACGGATTATAGGATCAGCCCTATCAAAAAATACTGCCGTCAACTCGCTGCCACAAGGAACACAACCATGAACAATTTTTTTATTAACAATCTCTTGGTGAACAAAAATACTCGAAAAAGCGGTTTGATTGGATTATCTCTTCTCGTTTCAGTGTTTCTAGGTGTTACCTGTTTTGCATCGGGTGATCACAATTCAAAGGCAGATGAACATGAAGAAATTACCAAAGGCTCACACAATGGCTGTTTATTAAAAGATGGGGATTTTAATGTCGAACTGACAATTTTTGAGAAAGGCATAGCTCCTGAATATCGGGCTTGGGCAAGCGATGAAGGAAAAACTATTTCTCCTAATGATTTGCAACTCAGCGTGGAATTAACACGTTTAGGTATTCCTCCTGAAAGATATTCTTTTACTGTGCAAGAAGATTTTTTGCGCAGTAAAAGTGAAGTCAAAGAACCTCATTCGTTTGATGTTTCAGTTACTGCAATTTACAAAGGCAAAAAACATCAATGGACATTTCAATCCTATGAAGGTCGTGTGCAAATGAGTGCAGCACTTGCAAAATCCGCTGGCATTAACACTGCCATAGCTGGTGGTGAAAGATTGGAGCAAACACTCAAAGTTTACGGCCAAGCATTAGCAGACCCTGTTCGCCTAAGCCATATTCAAGCGCGCTACCCCGGTGTGATTCGCAGTGTAAAAGCAACGATTGGCAGCCAGGTACGCGCAGGCGATGTGTTAGCGACAGTTGAATCCAACGAGAGTTTGCGTCAATACAATATCACCGCACCGATTAGCGGCACCATCATTGAACGCCACGCCAACCCCGATGAATTTACGGGTGATAAAACATTATTTATTTTGGTCGACTACTCACAACTGGAAGTCGATTTGCAGATATTCCCTAAGGACGCGCAAAAAATTAAAACCGGTCAGCCAGTAAAATTACACGCTGGCGATTTAAGTGCAGCAACAAAAATTGAATACATCACCCCGCACGGCGAAGGCGCATCAACCTTAGTTGCACACGCACCGCTCAGCAATCCCCAATCGCAATGGACACCCAATCAAAGCTTGCAAGCAGAAATTACGCTCGCCGAAACTCCGGTTGCACTCGCCGTGGATAATCGCGCGCTGCAAAATTTTCGCGAATGGCAAGTAGTATTTATTCAGGTTGGCGACACCTATGAAATTCGCCCGCTCGAATTAGGCCGAAGCGATGGAAAATTTACCGAAGTCATCAGCGGATTAAATAAAGGCGATAGCTACGTGGTTGAAAATTCTTATTTGCTCAAAGCCGACCTTGAAAAGTCTGGAGCAAGCCATGACCACTAACAGACTGATAAAAACTAATTTACTTGTTCTGGCTGCGTTAAATTCGTTTTCGAAATGCTCATTTATTTCAATAAACTCCGCTTTCTCAAACAAATTTTCCTTGCCAGCACTACGCCATAAACGCTTTTCTCCAGTCTGTGCGGAGCAAATAAAATGATTGAATTTTTATTACGCGCGACAATCGAGCGGCGCATTTTAATTCTGTGTGCAGTCTTAGGTTTTGCACTGATCGGTATTTGGAGCTATCAACGCTTGCCAATTGATGCAGTGCCCGACATCACCAACGTACAAGTGCAAATTAATACCGAAGCGCCGGGCTATTCACCACTTGAAGCTGAGCAGCGCATTACTTTTCCTGTAGAAACAGCGCTCGCTGGTTTACCGCATTTGTCGCTTACGCGTTCGCTCTCGCGCTATGGCTTGAGTCAAGTAACAGTCGTGTTTGATGACGGTACTGATATTTATTTTGCGCGCAATCTCATCAATGAGCGCTTGGGGAAAATTAAAAGCCAACTGCCTGCTGGGTTAGAACCGGCCATGGGACCAATCGCCACCGGACTCGGCGAAATTTTTATGTACACAGTGGAAGCGAAACCCGGTGCAAAACAAGCGAATGGTAATCCGTTTGATGCAACAGCCCTGCGTGAAATTCAGGATTGGATTATCCGCCCGCAATTAGTTTTGGTGAAAGGTGTGACTGAAATTAACAGCATCGGCGGCTTCAATAAGCAATATCACGTTACGCCTGACCCGATTAAATTATTGTCCTTCGGCATTAGTATGGAACAAGTGCGTAGCGCGTTGGAAAACAATAATCAAAATCGCGGTGCAGGTTATATTGAAACGCGCGGTCAACAATGGCTGGTGCGCGCCTCAGGGCAACTTGAGTCTATTCAAGATATTTCTGATGTTGTGATTGGTGAACATAAAGGCGTTGCAGTGCGCGTAAAAGATGTTGCCGATGTTGCGATTGGTAAAGAATTGCGCACAGGTGCAGCAACGCAAAACGGAACAGAAACTGTGCTCGGCACTGCCATGATGTTGATGGGTGAAAACTCGCGCACTGTTGCGCGCGATTTAGCAAAAACATTGGAACACGTAAATACATCACTACCCGAAGGCGTAATCGCAACCGCTGTTTACAATCGCACAACCTTGGTTGATCGTGCTATTGCGACTGTACAAAAAAATTTGCTAGAAGGCGCGCTACTGGTAATTGCTGTGCTCTTCGCGCTGCTCGGCAATTTGCGTGCAGCACTCATCACCGCCGCGGTGATTCCTATTACTATGCTGATCACCATAACCGGCATGGTGCAACTCAGTGTTTCCGCCAATTTAATGAGTTTAGGCGCGCTGGATTTTGGTTTGATTGTAGATGGTGCAGTCATTATTGTTGAAAACACCATTCGCCGATTAGCTGAAGCACAACGTACACAAGGCGGGCTGCTACCACTTCGTGAAAGACTCGCACTCGCGTTTGATGCCACCAATGAAGTGATTCGCCCAAGTTTATTTGGCGTAGGTATTATCACTCTTGTCTATTTGCCTATTTTTACACTTACGGGTGTAGAGGGAAAAATGTTTCACCCTATGGCGGTGACAGTGGTGCTTGCACTGGTGGCGGCATTAATTTTATCCATCACCTTTATTCCGGCAGCTATTGCTTTATTAATGAATGGCAAGGTTGCCGAACATGAAAATGCCATTATGACAGCTGCGAAAAATTTTTATCGCCCGCTGTTAGAAAGCGCGCTCAAGTTGCGTTGGTGGTTGGTTTCAGGCGCTGCTGCCTTAGTCATTTTTTGCGCATGGCTCGCCACCACTTTAGGTTCGGAATTTATTCCGCAATTGGATGAAGGCGATATTGCGCTGCATGCATTGCGAATTCCCGGTACAGGTTTGGAGCAAGCAGTAAAGATGCAAAAGCTCTTAGAAGCGCGCATCAAAGAATTCCCAGAAGTGGATAAAGTCTTTGCCAAAATGGGCACCGCCGAAATTGCGACCGACCCTATGCCACCGAGCGTGGCAGATAATTTGGTAATGCTAAAACCTCGTGCGCAATGGCCAGATCCGAGCAGAACCAAAGCCGATTTGTTAGCAGAACTTGAAGCGGCAGTGAAACAAATCCCCGGCAACAATTACGAATTCACACAACCGATTGAAATGCGTTTTAACGAATTGATTTCTGGTGTGCGTTCAGACCTCGGCATCAAAGTTATGGGCGATAATCTTGAGCAAATGCTGGTATCTGCCAATGACATTCTCGCGGTACTCCAAACTATGCAAGGCGTTGCTGATGCGCGAGTCGAGCAAGTTACCGGTTTGCCTATGCTCACAGTGATTCCCAAACGCAATGCACGCGCCGACTACGGTTTAAATACAAAAGATTTGCAAGATACAATCGCTATGGCACTAGCGGGTGAATCCGCAGGATTAATTTTTGAAGGTGATCGCCGTTTTGAATTAGTGGTGCGCCTACCTGAAGACATACGCAAAGACCCTACTGCATTAGAGCACTTGCCCATCACTATTAAAAAAGCACCAGGATTTGTTCCGCTTGCACAAGTAGCCGACATAAATTTCGCCAGCTCACCCAACCAAATCAGCCGCGAAAATGGTAAGCGTTTAATCGTGGTCACCGCCAACGTACGCGATCGAGATTTAGGTAGCTTTGTAAATGAAGCGCAAGCACGTATCGCCAATGAAGTAAAACTACCTGCCGGTTATTGGTTGAGTTATGGCGGCACATTTGAACAGTTGCAATCAGCCAGCAAACGTTTAAGCCTTGTAGTACCACTCACGTTAATTATGGTGATGGGTTTATTAATTATGGCGTTTGGCTCAGTGCGCGACGCGCTAATTATTTTCACCGGCGTTCCCCTTGCACTCACCGGCGGCGTACTCGCACTCTGGTTGCGCGACATGCCGTTATCAATCTCCGCTGGCGTAGGTTTTATTGCGCTATCTGGAATCGCCGTATTAAATGGATTGGTGATGCTGTCGTTTATTCGCAATTTATTTTTAGAAAATAAACAGTCCCACTCTATGACGCTTGAGAGCGCAATTATTGCAGGCGCATTGACGCGTTTGCGCCCGGTATTAATGACTGCATTGGTGGCAAGTTTAGGTTTTGCACCTATGGCATTAAATACGGGAATTGGTGCGGAAGTGCAGCGACCATTAGCGACTGTGGTGATTGGGGGAATTATTTCTTCGACATTGTTGACGCTATTAATTTTGCCGGCGCTTTATAGAATTGTACATGGCAAAAAATATTCATAAATAGTTTTCGCTAAGCAGGGAGGGGGTCGTCATCCTCGCGTAGCGGGACTAAACAGAATGCTTGAACAATCGAAGATTGGCACCAAGGGTGAGCGAAGCGAATAATCCAGCTGTTAGAAAAGCAAAATCAACAGCTGGATCCCCGCTGCGCGAGGATGACGACTCCCAATTAAAAAAATACACAATAAAAAAAACCACCTTAGGTTAGGGATACCCAAGGTGGTTGTTCGGGGAAATTACCTATCCATTAATCAGAGGTTTTATCTGACTCTGGTGGAATAGTACTGTTACCAGATTGAATCGTGCGTAATGCGACAGGATCAAGCTGCGTTAAGTTCAAATTCTCAATCGGCTTTCTCATCGCAGGAATTACACTTAAGTATTCAACGGGTGGCAACTTTTGGTCAGCCAATTGAATTTTGGTTTGGAATGCAAACACGGGTTGAATGGTTGCTCCGTTGTTGTCGAAGTAGGCCAATTGCGTTTGCAAAATTTCTACACGAGAGCCTTCACCGAATTCACTCAGAATTTGACGGTTAGACAAATCCAACGCTTCTTTTTCTGTAAGCACTTCTGTTGCAGCCAAACGTGTTGGTTTATCTAACTCTCTCCAGCGACGTGACACACTAATTACTTCTCCAGCATCACCGATATTAACGATGAACTTGGAACCTGCACCTATGACAGGCGCGCCGTTTAATTGACGAGAGAAGCTAATAGTTACCAACTTTTCAACAACAGGGCCTGGTTTGCCGGTAGCAAGAACTGAGGTTGTCGCCAAGCCACCAACGTGAGCCACTTTCAACTCATCAGCATTCGCTGGTGATAATTTATTTTGTTCCAAAAATGCTGTGGCAATTTTTACCGCTGAATCACCATCAGGAAGTTTTGGAACAAAGCTGCCCAAGTAACGATTGAAGTTGCGACTAAAACTAATATCACCAGTTGCCAAGTTGTGTTCGAGGGTGGTGTTTACATCTTTGTCAGATACATAACGCACAACACCGTCTTCACCTTGTGCCAAGCGTGCAGATTCGCTGGGTAAAAATTGTTTTAAATAAGATTGTGATGCGTCCAAGGTTGCGGGCGTAGTTGCTTGGAAATTATATACAACGAGATTGTCAGTATTTACCGCCGCCTGTGCGCCAGAAATAACACCTAAGCCCATGGCGATTGCAAACAATGATGGAATTAATTTTTGAAGTTTCATAATAAATGCTCCTTTTAATGAATGAGTTTATGCAGCAAATTAATGCTGATACCAGGTAACCATGCCTGCAGTACCACCAGCAGGATCTGCGGCGTAAGAGCCGAGGCGATCATTCTGCGTAGACGAATACATGATTGCACTTGCTAAACCTGGGTAAGGCGATCCATCGGAATTGGTTGGATTAAAAATCCAGTAGCGCTCTTCGTTCACAGCATTGAACCATGACTGCCATACACCACCATTTGCTTTTAATTTGTTGGCATAGTTATTTGGAATTCCGTTATCGGAATTACTCAAAGTGTGGAAGCCAACGAGTTGGTGCAAGCCTTGGAACATAGGTGAATATGGTGTCCACCAATTTGCATGCTCTGGCGCGGTTGAAACGGTGTAGCAAGATTCGATAATCATAAATTCCAAATCGCCACCATTTTTCAAATCACCGTAAGCAGGAACGTAGCGCAAATCTACACCTTGGCCTGCTGATGCATTGGTTTGAATGTAATATTGGTTGCCGTGGCCAGCAACATAAGAGAGATCCATTTTGTCCACATAGCTTTGGTGCAAGCTATCGAACATAAAAGGTTCTGAATAATAATATTGAACCTCTTTGTAACGATTTCCGCCAATGGTTTGCCAGCTTTGGAAATTTTTAACGAAATTCCACACGTTGCGTACAAAGCGGCTTTCAGCTTTATCGACATATCCGCCGATTTCGCGATCTGCTGCTTGGGCAAATGGAATGGAAGCGACACTGCAAGAAAGTAATAATAATCCTTTCAATAGACTTTTTTGATTGCGTAACATAAAAGATACTCCTTTAAAGTTGATAAGGTTACCGAATCCCTAGCGGATGATATTCATCGCAACAAGTGATTGAGTTTCACTGAACAATTTAAGGAGGCGTTTTGAAAAAACTGTAACGCGGGATTGATAGCGGCACATAACAATAACCTCCTTGGTTAACTTCTTAGCTACGCTGACGTAGCCCAACTACAAGATTCCCTCTGCTTGTCTAATCACAAATAGTTTGTATCAAACATAAACAGGAACATCCACTTGTCTGCATCTGCAAGCAAGTGAGGTCACTATAGAAAAAATACGGTTATAGCTCTGTAACCTAATCCCCTGAAATTTGTGACTTTTTCACCAAGGCTTTAGGCGACAGCTAATTCGTTATGGTTTGATGGTGTTAGTGTGTTTATTCTTGGCGTAAAAGCCTTCATAATTCCTGCACTAAAACAACAATGCACCGCAGCAATACATTTATCAAAATTTCTTTATTAATATCTCAATGCAGGTTTTTTATGAGCTGGATAATTACCAAATATTTACTGACCGCCGGAGTGGTAGTACTCGTTTCAGAAGCGGCAAAACGCAGCGATAAATTAGGCGGCCTTATAGCTGCGCTGCCGCTTGTCACTGTGCTGGCACTTATCTGGCTCTACGTTGAAAAGCAATCGCCAGAAAAAATTGCCAACCATGCTTGGTACACTTTCTGGTATGTAGTTCCTACACTTCCAATGTTTTTAGCATTCCCATGGCTATTAACGCGCATCGGCTTTTGGCCAACCTTAGCGGCATCAGTTGTTATTACCTTGGTATGCTTCTGGCTGTTCGCGATTTTTGTAAAGCGCTTTGGGATTCAATTGCTGTAATCGCCTTTGCTTGAACATTGTGTTTGTTTGCACGCTTTCGATGGTGAATCACAACAGCCTTGTTTGATTACTTGGTGGCTATACAAAAAATAGCCGCCAATAAGCATCACTAATGGCAGCAAACACAGCAGAACCTCCGCAACCGGCGAATTCAACCACAACAACAAACCCGCACCAGATATTCCCACCAATAGAGTTACAACGGGAGCCGCACAGCAACCAACGCAAACAACAGCAGCAATTACGAACCACAACTTTTTTGATTTCATAGCGCCTCCTAACAGGCTTACTTTTATAGGAGCCTTCAGGATAAAATCTGTAGCTACTACAGATGCAAGTGTTTTTAGGGAAATAATTATGTTCGGAATTGGCGAGTTATCCCGTGTGACTGGTTGCCCTATTGAAACCATTCGTTATTACGAGAAGCAAAAGCTCTTGCAAGAACCACCACGAACAGAGGGCGGGCATCGGCTTTACAATAGCAACCATCAAAAGCGATTAGGGTTTATTTTAAAGGCGCGAGGCTTGGGCTTCAGTTTAGAAAAAACGCGCGAGCTTTTAAGTCTTTCAGAAAACAATTCACGTTCGTGTAACGAAGCATTGAGTTTGGTAGAAACAAATTTAATTGCCGTTAATGAAAAACTGGCCGAGTTAGAACGTATTAAAGATTCTTTACTCAGCATGGCTAACTCCTGTCAAACTTGTTGTCCCGGTGCTAAAGCTCCCGATTGCACTATCGTTGATGCACTGACATCTCAGCAATAGAGTCTCTTATGTTAAAAACAACTTTATTATTTATCGCTACTGCACTCGCTGAAATTATTGGCTGCTTTTTGCCGTACTTGTGGTTGCGTAAAGAAGGCTCTATTTGGTTACTCGCACCTGCAGCAACAAGCCTTGCATTGTTTGTATGGTTGCTAACATTGCACCCCGCCGCGAGTGGCCGCGTATACGCCGCTTATGGCGGAGTTTATGTGGCAACAGCGCTGGTGTGGTTACGCGTTGTGGACGGGGTAAAGCTGTCTATGTTTGATTGGTTGGGTGCAGGAATAGCGCTAATGGGAATGGCCATTATTGTGGCAGGATGGAAAGCAGTTTAATTAATTTTATACGATTTATTGTGCAAGGAAAACCGGTGCAAAACCGCCGCCCTGCGTTCTAAAATTAGTGGTTTGCCCCTGATATAAACGCGCAGCGAGCAATTGAATATCTCCCCTGTAAACATAAGCGCGCACATCCATTTTCAGTGCTGTCCGCGCTTTATCCACCAAAATCCCGCGTTCGCTCGGTAAAACAATTTGCTGCGCAACATAATCGCCCTGCAAAATTTCTTCCCATACACGCTTGGTGATTTTATCTCCGCGATAAGTTGCACGGCTGCCAAAACCAGAGGCGGGTTTAAAAAATAGTTGCTTGCGAGAAGCCCATAATTTTTCTGCGTTGAACCCAGTCACTACCTGGGTTTTTGGAATCGCAGCATTCAAAGCAGTTCTATCCTGTTCATTTACGCCCAATTTTTCTAAACACTCCGCATCCCCCAACAAAATAAGGTTGCGCTTATTGGCATAGAGCGCGTATTGATGAGGATTGGGCGTTAACACAACAGAATTCGTTTCATAAGCTTGGCGCAATTGCGCAAGCGATTCACCCGACAATGAAAAATTTGTTAAACGGTTATACACCAAATCAATTACTTTACCATGATGCAACAATTGACCATTGCTAAATTGCAACTCACTAGGATCAGCAATAACAGCAGCAATACGATTTCGTTCAAATAAACGCTGCGCCATCTTAAATTCGGGGTAAAGAAATTGTTGTGTTGGATTTTCATCCACTATGGCAATGCGCGTAAGCGGGCTGTCGCCGCGCTGCAAGTGCCATTCGCGCAGAAACATGGCGATAAATTCTTGATCAAGCTGTGTTTTCAGCAATGGCAATAGCGTTCCCGCTGCACGACAACATTCAGTTTGCGCACTCACCAATGCCGCATTTAAAAAAGCGCCGCCTGCATTGGTATTAATTTCAATAATCTGCGGCCCTCGCTCACTTAAATGAAAATCGTAACCCATAAATACGCCGGCGGTTCCGGGGTTATATTCGGCTATTGCAGGGGATTGCGCCAAAACTTTTTGCGCGTACGCAGGTAAACTTACTACGCGCTCAACGGCAGCAATAATATTGCGCATTTGCTGCAGTTGCGCAGGCGATATAAATACAGTGGTACTAGAAAACAATTGTGGATGTGTTGCTAGCAAATTTTGATTGAGATCATCTGCGCGCAAAATATGATCTAGTTGTTCACGATTTAAAGTGATGCAAAAACAATCTTGATTTAATTGTTCAGCCGGGCTCGCACAATTGGCGTCACAGCTGGAAGATTTATCGTGACTCATGGATAGCCCCCTCCATTGTACGCGGCAAGCCAATGGATAAGAGCGCGGCTACCGCAATAAAAATAGCTGACATCCACAAACAAGCCACCAAACCTGATGACTGATAAATCCAACCCGAAAGAAGCGTTCCAATTAAGCGCCCCAAGGCGTTGGCCATGTAATAAAAACCAACATCCAAAGATGCGCCATCTGCTTTGGCATAATTCACAATTAAATAACTGTGTAGCGATGAGTTAATGGCAAACAAAATACCGAACACACTCAACCCAAACATTAGCACTGCAGTCACTGGTGCAAGGTTACTCAGAGCAAACGCAATTACAGCTGTGGCGATAGCCAATATTGACGCCCACCAAAATGCACTGCGCCCATCGGGAGTTTTTCCGCCTACTTTTCCTGTAATGAATGGTGCTGCTGATTGCACTATGCCGTAGCCAATAACCCACAGCGATAAAAACCCGCCAACCCACCAAAAACTCCAACCGAATTGAGTACTTAAAAAGACGGGTAGCGCTACTACAAACCAAATGTCGCGCGCGCCAAATAAAAATAAGCGCGCTGCCGATAACATATTAATAGCGCGACTTTTAGAAAAAATTTCTGAAAACTTGGGTTTGCTTTTCGCTTTACCTAAATCCTGCTGCAGTAAACATAAACTCGCCAGCCAAATAATACCAAGCACGGCAGCCATGGCTAATACAGAATTTTTAAAGCCGACTAATGTCAGCAGTGCCCCCCCTAGAAAAAACCCCACGCCTTTGAGTGCATTTTTAGAGCCCGTTAGTAATGCAATCCATTTAAAGAGTTTTCCCTGTTGACTTGCAGACACGAGACCTTTAATAGAACTTTTTGCGCTCATTTTATTGAGATCTTTCGCAATGCCCGACAAAGCTTGTGTACTCATAACCAAGGGCACACTTAACCAGTGGGTTGGCACAGCGAGCATAAGCAAGGCGACAACTTGCAGCGCCAAGCCAATATTCATAGTGCGATTCAAACCAATACGCGCGCCGAGATAGCCGCCGAATAAATTAGTGATCACGCCAAATATTTCGTAAAACAAAAACAAGGCAGCAATATTCAACGGGCTGTAGCCCTGCTGATGAAAATGCAAAACCACCAACATACGCAATGCGCCGTCGGTTAAGGTAAAGGCCCAGTAGTTACCGGTAATAAGTGCGTATTGGCGGATTGCTATATTCATAAGCATTTACCTCGTAGCCCGTATGGAGCGCAGCGCAATGCGGGAACAACTCCATACCCAATTAAATCCATCACGCCAACCCAACCAACTTCGCCAACTCCGCTGTTCGATTCGCGTAACCCCATTCGTTGTCGTACCACGCGTAAATTTTTACTTGGGTTTTGTTTATCACCATTGTTGATAGCGCATCCACAATTGACGAACGCGGATCACCGCAGTAATCATTAGAAACCAGCGGCAAGTCTTCGTAGCCGAGAATATTTTTTAATTCATTTTCGCTAGCCGATTTTAAAATTGCATTCACCTCCTCCACTGTTGTTTCGCGTTCAATCTCAAACACACAATCAGTAAGCGATGCGTTAGCTAAGGGCACGCGCACAGCATGGCCATTCAATCTGCCGCGCAACTCGGGAAAAATTTCCGCAATCGCCGTGGCCGAGCCTGTAGTGGTAGGAATTAAATTTGAACCTGATGAACGCGCGCGGCGCAAATCTTTATGCGGTTGATCCAATATACTTTGGGTGTTGGTTAAGTTGTGAATAGTAGTGATTGAGCCGTGGCGAATACCTAATTTTTCGTGAATCACTTTAACGATGGGAGCCAAACAATTGGTAGTGCACGATGCAGCAGTCACTATGCGATGCTCAGCAGAATTAAATAAATGCTGATTCACCCCCATCACAATATTTAGTGCACCCGCTTCTTTCACCGGCGCACTCACAACAACACGTTTTACACCTTGTTCTAAATAGGCTTGTAACAAAGCAACACTTCTCATTTTACCGCTGCATTCAACCACCACATCACACGCAGACCAATCGGTTTCAGCAATTGTTTTATTTGTGGTTACTTTTATGTTGTGATCCTTAATTAACAGAAAATCTCCATCTACATTTACCGCTTCCGGCAATGTGCCTTGAATGGAATCAAACTTTAACAAGTGCGCAAAAGTTTCAGCATCGCCTGCAGGGTCATTAATTTGTACAAATTCAAATTCTGGCCACCTATAAGAAGCGCGCAGCACCAAACGACCAATGCGCCCGAAACCATTAATTCCGACTTTGATTTTTTTCATATTTTCCTCTTAATGATTAGCAACAACGATTAGGGCGATCTTGCATTGCACACAAACGCTGATGATTTTCAGCCAACCATTCTTGATTGGCATCCAACATGGTGTTCAACATGCCTTTCACCCATTCTGGTAATTCGGGATGCAAGCGATAGTAAATCCACTGACCTTGGCGGCGATCTGCCAAGACACCAGATTCACGCAAAAGCGCAAGGTGACGGGAAATTTTGGGCTGAATTTCATCGAGTGCGCAGGTGAGTTCGCATACGCAAAGCTCTTGCTCGCGAGCAACTAAAAGCGCAATACGCGCACGCGTTGAGTCAGACAGGGTTTTACAAATAAGGTCGGGGGTAAACATGCGTTGAGCACCTAGACAGCCTACATATACGAAAATCAATATATATGAATTTTCGTATATGTAAACAAATGCTAGGTGCCGTCAGGGCATTTTTAGTTCAAACAGCGGAGAGTGGATTGAGGATTAGCGCTCAAGCAAGGCCAGTTTATTGGGCACCTTGTTCCATTTTTCGTGGTCTTCCAGGGCATCTTTCACTATAGAGATTTCCGGCCAAACCTGCGCCAGCTCAGCATTGAGTTCGATAAAGAGTTTTTGGTCCTCAGGCACATCATCCTCTTCAAAAATTGCACCTATAGGGCATTCCACCGGGCACAAGTTGCAATCGATACAAGAGACGGGATCAATCACTAGAAAGTTGGGGCCTTCTCTGAACGCATCGGTCGGGCAAACTGCAACACAGGTGGTGTGTTTGCATTTGATGCAGTTTTCAGTAACAACAAAGGGCATAGCCAGCTCCATCACACAGGAATAATTCCTGTCACTCTATAAAAAAAATCAATATCTGTAAAACTGATTATATTTATATGCAGTATCACTTTCACTGATAACCCTCATAAACAATTACTTATTCCCGTTTTTCTTTTTGACGACAAAAAATTTGGTTTTTCGACATAAAGCCGTAACAAATGATGTTTATGGTGACAGTATCCTTCAATCACTCCGGACGCTTATCATGAATAATTCCTTTAAAAGTTTGGCGCTCATAAGCCTTTTCTCAACGCTTAGCCTCAGCACTCAAGCGGCACCTCTTCTCCTTGGTATTGGTAGCATCAGCGGTTCTACCGACAAATCTGGCCTTACCGGCACACTTGAAAGTGGCGTTAGCGCCAGTGTGTTTGGCGGCTTGGGCTCAGGTTTAGCTTATGCGGGCAACAACACCTTCATCGCGTTGCCAGATCGCGGCCCGAATGCGCAACCCTACACCAACGGCGCTGCCGTCGATAACACAACCTCTTATATTTCGCGTTTCCAAACCTTGAATATGCAGTTGACCGCAAACAGCAGCGGCTTACCGTTCAGTATTACCCCAACACTGACTAGCACCACCTTGCTTTACAGCTCCACCGCATTGAATTACGGCGTAAACGGCGCTCCGGCGCAAAACGATGCAAACCATTTTTACTTCAGCGGTCGCTCAGATAACTTTGCAGGTAGCGATTCAACAAACCCCAACAATGCACGCCTTGACCCTGAATCAATTCGTGTTTCTAACGATGGGAAAAGCGTTTTCATTTCCGATGAATACGGCCCATACGTTTATCAATTCGATCGCGCTACCGGCGAACGTATTAAAACCTTTGCATTGCCTAGCGATTTAGCGATCAGCAATCTAGCATCAACTGAAACTGCCGAAATCAGCGGAAATACCGCTGGCCGCACCACCAACAAAGGTATGGAAGGCTTAGCAATTACTCCAGACGGCACCACTTTAGTTGGCATAATGCAAGCTCCATTACTGCAAGACACCAACAAAGTTGTGCGCATTGTAACGGTAGACATAGCGTCAGGCGCGACGCACGAATTTGCTTATCAACTCACCAATGGTTCAGGTGTTAGCGAAATCGTTGCGCTCAACAATCACGAATTTTTAGTGGATGAACGCGACGGCAAAGGCTTGGGTGACAACAGTAATGCGGCTGTTAAACAAGTTTTCAAAATTGATTTGAACAGCGCACAAGAAGTTACTGGAATGTCTGGTGATCTTTCATCCAAAGCAGTAAGCAAATCACTCACTTTGGATGTAAAAAATTTACTGGTAGGTGCAGGTATAGCAGCGCAAGACATCCCCGCTAAAATAGAAGGCATGACATTTGGCGATGATATTGTATTTAACAACCAAACCTTGCATACCCTGTGGATTTCAAACGACAACGATTTCCTAAACACAATTACCGACAGCAAACATCCACAAGGCTTCAGCAATCCAAATAACTTCTACGTATTTGGTTTCAGCGATGCTGACCTGCAAAATTATGTAGCGCAAAAAATTAGTGTTGATGTACCCGAACCCACATCTGCCATGCTGTGCTTATTAGGTTTATTTGGCATAAGTGTTTTACGCCGCAAGAAATAACGAATAAGTAACACGCTTTATTGCCAACACAAAACCCGCTCTGCGGGTTTTGTGCTTTTTGTAACCCCTCAACTCACTTGCTCTGATCAATTCTTGAACTAGGCTTAGCGTAAGGTAGCGCATTGTAGGGCGCATCAACCTAGCCTACGGATTGAATCGCATTCATGAACATCACACAAATACATCTACAAAAAATGACTGATCTCGATACTCAACTCGCGCCCCTCCGCGAGCTGAGCCCGCAACTTATTATCCTTTTCGGCTCAGTTGCATTTTTCGAATCGCCACAGCTTACTCAAGCGCTCAAAGCGCTAGTTCCCACATGTGAAATTTTAGGTTGCTCAACCGCTGGAGAAATTGCCGTCGATCGCGTTTACGATAACAGCTGTATTCTCACTGCAATACATTTTGAGCGCACGCAAATTAAAACCGTCACCACCGCAATTACTAGCATGGACGATTCTTTTGCGGCGGGCGCGCGCTTAGGCTCAGAACTTCCAACCGAAAACCTCACTGGAATTTTACTGCTTGGAACAGGTGTATCTATTAACGGGAGTGCGCTCATTGCCGGTATGGAATCGCAGCTTCCTGCGGGGATTCGCATATCGGGCGGTTTAGCAGCAGATGCTGGCGCATTCAAACAAACATGGACACTCGGTCCAGCGGGGAATAGCGATCATCATATAGTGGCTGTTGGCCTTTACGGTCAGCATGTGCAACTCAGTTACGGTACTTTTGCAGGGTGGGAACCCTTTGGTCCCGCACGCAAAGTCACTCGTTGCGATGGCAATGTTCTGTATGAGTTAGACGGCAGCCGCGCACTGGATATTTACAAGCGTTACCTTGGCGATTACGCAAAAGACCTGCCCGGTTCAGGCTTATTGTTTCCCTTTGCCATGCTTAATAGCGCGCAAGAAAAGCACGGTATATTTCGCACCATTCTTGCGGTTAATGAAGCAGAAGGATCACTCACACTTGCAGGTGATATAGATCCCAATGGCTATTTGGAGCTCATGCACTCGAGCACAGAAAAGCTCATCAATGGCGCCGAAACGGCTGCAAAAACTGCATTTAAAAATCACCCATCCAAAAACCCTACCCTCAACAATAGCCTCGCAATTTTAGTGAGCTGTATTGGCCGTAAGTTAGTAATGGGTGACCGAATTGATGAGGAAGTAGAAGCCGTTGCAAACACACTAGGGAAAAACACAACGATTACCGGTTACTATTCGAATGGAGAAATTGCAGGCACCGAATTTCACCCGAGCTGCCAATTGCACAATCAAACCATGACGATTACCTGGATAAGTGAATTGCCGTGAGTATTGATTAATGCATCCGTCACTTGCCCGACAACTACGACGACTTTGCCACGTTGAATCTGACGCGGAGTTGGCACAGCACTTAGGTAACTTGCAATCGGCAAACTTAGCGCCAGAACTTCAGCTGTTTGTTAAGGGCTTAAGCGAATTTTTTCAGCGTGTTGATGCCACCTATGAACAAAATGATCGCGATTTAATGCTTCGCACTCGCAGCCTTGAATTAAGCTCAACCGAATTAAATGATATCAATCAAAAAATGCGTCAGGACATTGCGAGCCGTAATCGCGTTCTTCAACTTGTGCGCGATGCAGCTAGCAAACTTTTGGATCAAAGTGAGCATGTACATAGCATTCCAAAAACAGATGATCTTGAAGGCTTTACATCGCTCTTAGCAACACTGATAGAACAACAAGAACAACGCCGCCTCGAGCTATTTAATCAACGTTTTGCTATGGATCAACATGCGATTGTCAGCATTACCGATACGTGCGGCGTTATTCAGTATGTCAATGACAAATTTTGTGATATTAGCGGCTACAGCCGTGAAGAGCTGATTGGCAAAACACATTGCATCGTTAACTCAAAAACACACAGCACGGAGTTTTTTCAACACTTATGGGCAACCGTTAGCGCAGGAAAAGTCTGGCGTAACGAAATCTGCAACAAAACTCGCAACGGAAAACTCTACTGGGTAGACAGTACTATTGTGCCGTTTTTAGAAGATTCTGGTAGGCCTTACCAATACATTAGTATTCGTACCGACATCACTGAACGCAAACACATGGCCGAAAAAATTTTGGCCAGCGAAAAACAATATCGCGCGCTGGTAGAAACTGTGCGCGAAGTCATTTTCCAAATGAATCACGATGGGCAACTCACTTTTTTAAACCCCGCCTGGGAAGATATTACGCGCTTCACAATTTTAGAAACGCTCGGAAAAAATTTTTTAGATTTCATTCATCACGATGATCTCGACAATGCCTTCAACATACTTCAACAATTTCACAATTATGATATTACTTCCTACAAGGGCGAATTACGTTTCTACAACAAAAAAGATCACCCCTGCTGGCTTGAGTTGACACTTCAAAGCGAATACGATGAAGAAACCAACTTGCTATCATTTACCGGCACACTCAACGACATCACTGAACGCCGACGCATCGCCCAAGTACAATCAGAATTTGTTTCGGTTGTGAGCCACGAACTGCGTACACCTATTACGTCAATTCGCGGCGCACTTGGATTATTGGATGCTGGCATGGCGGGCAGCATTGAAGAGGAGCCCTCAAAACTTATCAAAATTGCCTACAAAAATAGTCAGCGCTTGGCGGTTCTCGTCAATGATATTTTAGACATGGAAAAACTCATGGCCGGAAAAATGAGTTTCAAATTGGAGCAGATTAATTTAATTTCACTCGCCGATCTTGCCATTGAAACCAACAGTGCTTACGCCCAAACCTACAATACATGCTTCGTGTTGTGCGAGCGCCCAACAGATGCCATGGTACTTGCGGATGCCGATAGACTTATGCAAGTCATGAGCAATTTGTTATCCAATGCGGCTAAATTTTCTCCCCCCAAAGTCGCCGTAGAAATATCCATTACCAACACCGAAACTCACACAAAATATGCCGTGCGCGATTACGGCTCAGGCATACCTGTAGAATTTCAATCTCGCGTCTTTAGCGCCTTTGCCCAAGCAGATAGCTCCGATACTCGCAAACAGGGCGGCACAGGGCTCGGGCTTAAAATTAGCAAAAACTTAATCGAAAAAATGGGCGGAACTATCGGCTTTGAAACCGAGCTAGGGGTAGGAACCTGCTTTTGGTTCAGCCTACCCCTGATCTCTGGTTGAAAGTCATAGGCTGGCGGGGCGATCATCAATGATTAATACCCCTACAAAACACTGGCCTATATTCATCACCCCATTTCTGGGACAATGATCGCCAGTTTTTTTATGCAGTAGTCCCCATCTATGAACACCGACGCTATCAACCTCTTTGACCACCCTCGCTACTGGGCAGAATGCTACGGCCCTGCGCCTTTCTTGCCGATGAGCCGCGCTGAAATGGATAAGTTGGGGTGGGATAGCTGCGACATCATCATCGTATGCGGCGACGCCTACGTGGATCACCCTAGTTTTGGTATGGCGGTCATTGGGCGCTTTTTGGAATCTCAAGGCTTCCGCGTCGGTATCATTGCGCAACCCGATTGGAAAAGTGCCGAGCCGTTTAAAGCACTGGGCAAACCCAATTTATTTTTCGGTGTAAGCGCGGGCAACATGGACTCCATGATCAACCGCTACACCGCCGATTTACGTATGCGCTCAGATGATGCCTACACCCCGGGCGGCATGGGTGGCAAACGCCCCGATCGCTGTGTGACTGTTTATAGTCAGCGCTGTAAAGAAGCTTACAAAGATGTGCCAGTAGTGCTCGGTGGAATTGAAGCGAGCTTGCGCCGTATTGCCCAATACGATTATTGGAGTAATGAAGTGCGCCGTTCGGTATTGATCGATGCCACCGCCGATATCTTGTTATACGGCAACGCTGAACGCGCCATCGCTGATATTGCTCACGCACTCGCACAAGGCAAAAAAATTCACGAGCTCACCAGCTTGCGCGGCACCGCCGTTATTCGCAAAGAGCCACCGGCGGGTTGGACTGAAATTGATTCATCGCGCATTGATTGGCCAGGTCATATCGATAAACTGCCCAATCCTTACGAGTATCAACACGATTCAAAATCCGTTGTAGATGCGGCACAAACTGATGTCAACAATTCACAAATTGGTTTGCGTCAACTCGAACCCGAAAAAATGGCAGCGCAAATTGCGGCGCTAAATCCTTCAGAACAATTACAGACAATCGGCTGCCCGGCACAAGGCGAAGCGTCTGAACAAGCACTTGATCCAAATGCCGCGCAAGCAATTCGCATTATTCCCATGCCGTTGCAAAATCGCAGCGATTTAGCCGATGACGATAATGTTTACGTGCGCTTGCCTGCCTTTGAAAAAGTGCGCAACGATCCTATTTTGTACGCTCACGCATCGCGTGTTTTGCATCAAGAAGCAAACCCTTACAACGCGCGCCCGTTAATTCAAAAACACGGCAATCGCGAAATTTGGGTAAACCCACCGCCAATTCCCTTGGAGACAGATGAGCTCGACGGTGTATTTGATTTGCCTTACGCACGCGTGCCACACCCAAGCTATGGCAAAGAAAAAATTCCTGCGTATGACATGATTAAAACCTCCGTGAATATTATGCGCGGATGTTTTGGTGGCTGTACTTTCTGTTCGATTACCGAGCACGAAGGACGCATTATTCAAAGCCGCTCGCAAGAATCGATTTTGAAAGAAATTGAAGATATTCGCGAAAAAGTACCGGGCTTTACCGGCCACATTTCCGATCTCGGCGGCCCTACGGCGAATATGTATCGCCTAACTTGTAAAGATATGCCGACGCTTTCTAAATGCCGTCGTCTTTCTTGTGTGTATCCAACCATTTGTAAAAATTTAACCACGGATCACAAACACACTACAGCGCTTTATCGCGCAGCGCGAAAAATTAAAGGTGTGAATCGCATTTCAATTGCATCGGGCTTGCGCTACGACTTGGCGGTGCAAGATCCAGAATACGTAAAAGAATTAGTGACGCATCACGTTGGCGGTTATTTGAAAATTGCGCCCGAGCACACCGAAGAAGGGCCGCTCGCGCAAATGATGAAACCGAAAATGAGCAGCTACTACGAATTCAAAAAAATGTTTGAAAAGTTCTCGCGCGAAGCGGGTAAAAAACAATATTTGATTCCGTACTTTATTGCTGCACACCCTGGCACCAAAGACGAAGACATGGTGAACATGGCGCTCTGGTTAAAGAAAAATAATTTTGAAGTGGATCAGGTGCAAACCTTTTATCCATCGCCCATGTCACTTGCAACAGCCATGTATGTGAGCGAACGAAATCCACTGAAAAAATTAACCTACAAGAGCGGGAAAATTGCCATTCCACGCGGTTTGGAGCAACGCCGT
Source organism: Cellvibrionaceae bacterium (assembly GCA_021151525.1). Taxonomy (GTDB): domain Bacteria; phylum Pseudomonadota; class Gammaproteobacteria; order Pseudomonadales; family Cellvibrionaceae; genus Cellvibrio. The sequence continues at coordinate 83,556 of JAGKXD010000006.1, forward strand.
CTGCACAAAGCTTTATTACGCTACCACGACCCTGCGGGCTGGCCAGTAATTCGCGAAGCTTTGCAAAAAATGCGCAAAGGCCATTTGATTGGTTCAGCGGCATCGGCGTTGATTCCGGCCACTGACCCCGTCATTAATGCACGCAACCCAACTCCCAACACACGCAGCAATTTGAGCAGTAAAACGGGGGCTCACAAACCCGCTGCACAAAAAAACTTGGCTAGCGCTCAAAAAACAGGCGCAAAAAAGCCAGCGGCAAAAGCCTTTGGTGATAAATTTGAAAGCGCGAAAAAATTTAATGCTGAACTAAAAGGTAAAACAACCGCGAGCAGAAATACCAATACGGGAAAACCCAACCCGGCTGGCAAGAGCAACACCCCTAAAGCAGGAAAATTCACTGCACCGAAAAAGTAGGTTTTAATGCACGTCCATTCACAGCTGCCGCGAAACCTTTTGCGGCAGCTGTTCTGCCTACGCATTCAAGTTTCTTATTTTGTGTTTCCGTTCGTAGCCTGTTACTGCACTCGGGTAACGCCACAAGCAGAATATTTAGTTCTTAAAATTTGCAATCCAGAATCTCTACTTCTAAAAATCGACCTCAACCCAAAGTGTGACGTAGTTCAAACCCAGCATTGGCGCGGCTTTGCCCGAATTGCCTTAGCGGTAACCAAAACCGCCAATCTATAACACCCGAGATATCAATAATTTTGCCGCTTGCGCGAATACTTATGCGCCACTATCATTAAGTTAACGTTAACAATCATTAAAGAGATAAGGCTAATAAATGATTGTTGCAGTACGTGCACTGAACCCGTTTTTGTTCGTTTACTGGGTATAAGAAGTCATATCCATGGTGCAAATGTCGTCAGGAAGAATCACGAATAAAAGCTTTAATAACTTTCTTTCCAGGGCTATCGAGAATGAAAAATAACTCTCTGAAACAAACCAGCATTTCACGTATTAAACAATTAGGCCGCCATTTAATAACGGCTACAGGCCTGTTTGCCCTCGCAGGCGCGGTAGAAGCCGCGACCTTTGTACCCTCTTCCGGTCGCCTGTTGGTGATTGGGCAAGATACCCAAAGCATTGGTAGCTATGCCGATAACCTTGGCGCTGCAGGCGGTAATAGTGTTTATATCGCTATCAATGATTTGAGCGGTTTAACCACCACTGTAGATAACGGTGCAGGCCAAAATAACGCGGCAACCCTCGTCAACCTCTACCCCAACAGCGCACTGCTGGTTGCGGTTTATGCGGTGAACCAATTGGGCAATATCAACAACGGTTCGCTGGATTCCAAAATCGATACCATGATCAATACCCTGAAAGGCTTCAACCGCCCTGTGTATTTGCGCTTTGGTTACGAGTTTGATGGCTCTTGGAACTCCTACGATCCAGCACAATTTAAAACTGCCTGGACACGTATTTGGAATCGCGTTGGCACCTTGAATGCACGCAATAACATCAGCATGGTGTGGCATTCATCAACCTACTGTGGCGGGACTTATTTGGGTCGTCCATTTAGTGATTGGTACCCAGGTGATAGCTATGTGGATATGGTTGGGGTTTCTTACTTCACGCCAGCGGATTGTAATTACAGTGCCGTAGATGCAGTTGCTAACTTCGCCCATGCACACAGCAAGCAGGTGATGATTGCAGAATCTACCCCGCAAGGTTATGCGATTGGTGCAAGCACCTGGCGCAGCACTGACGGTTCCAATAACACTGCACCGCGCTATGCAGATACCAATGAAATTTGGACGTGGTACACCAATTACTTTAACTGGATTAATCGTCAGGATGTAAAAGTCGTGACCTACATTAACGCCAACTGGAATTCGCAAAGTATGTGGGCCGCACCTTACTCACAAGGTTATTGGGGTGACTCTCGCGTGCAAGCAAACAGTGTGATTTTGAGCAACTGGTCATCGGCCACTAGCGCTTATTTGAAAGCATCCAGCACCCTGTTTAGTAAATTGGGCTTCGGTAGCGCTACATCCTCGGCTGCTTCCAGTGTTGCATCAAGCGCTGCGTCTTCAGCCAAATCATCAGTAACATCAAGTGCTGCATCCAGCTCAAGATCGTCTGCCGCAGCGAGCAGTGCAGCAAGCGGAACTGTGTTTGGTTTAACCAGCACCGGCGTTGCTTACCACAAAGTGGGCACACAAACCGCAGGCTGGGTTTACTTGTGCTTGAACGGTGATTGCCGCGCTGCCACTAAAAATGGCACGCGCTGGGAATACCAATTCTCGGTAACTGCAGGCACCGCTTATCAGCTGCAATACAAAGTGCAAGACAACGCCACTGGTCAATGTATTGCGAATGCTGCAAACATCACTCCCGGTGGCGGAGTTTCAACTTCAGCCTGTTTATAGTTTTTATAAAAAATTAATTTTCTAATAAAAAAGTTAGGCAATAAAAAATCCGGTTGATTACTCAACCGGATTT